>CAYTXE010000171.1:0-3631 GCA_964441045.1 uncultured Candidatus Brevefilum sp. | reverse complement strand
TCAAATTTTACGCGTTTTATGGGATTGAACCATCAAAAAAGCATGAAAATGAAACGAGACGCCCCACTTTCAAACAAGCACACCCTTTTTGCAGTAGACTCAATCTTATAAAATCTAAAAATCGAGAGTTTTTTAATTTCATTGGATTTCGGTAATTAAAATCTTTCAAGTTTGTCACTAAAATCGAAAACTCAGCATTAAATGATCCAATTTATGCAGAAATGAGAAAACCATCCAATTTATGTCCGCAGTTCAGGCACTTGCCTTGATCATCTAAACCAACAATCCGAGTGAAATATCCAGAACGAGCAATTAACAACTCCCCACAGTCAGAACAGTACGTGTTATTACTCCCAGAAACATTCCCTATGTAGATGTATTTCAATCCAATTGATTTCCCCATTGCCTTTGTTTCATGTAGGATTGATTCTTCTGTTGGGGCCTGTTTTATCATCTTGTATTGAGGATAGAAACGACTTAAATGCCAGGGAACCTCAGCGCCCAAATCCTCATAAATGAACGTCGCAATTGCTTTCAGTTCTTCCGGATCATCATTAACACCGGGGACAATCAATGTTGTAATCTCCAACCATATCCCCAGAGATTTCATCTTACTGCAGCTATCCAACACAGGTGCCAGACGCCCTCCCATCAATTTTCGGTATGTTTCATCATGAAATGCTTTAATGTCAACATTCGCAGCATCTAAATAAGGATGAAACATTTCCAGCATTTCCGGTGTCATGAAACCATTGGTGACATACACATTCTTCAATCCTGCTTCGTTAGCCAATTGAGCAACATCGTAGCTGTATTCGAAAAATATCGTTGGTTCAGTATAAGTGTAAGCAATTGACCGACACCCTGATATCAAAGCAGATTCTACAATTTCCTCAGGCAAAACCCTTTTGCTTTTCGGCATCTGCATTAAGCGAGGCATTTGTGAGATTTGCCAGTTCTGGCACCACTCGCAATGGAAGTTACATCCTGGAGTAGCAATTGAGTACGCCTTGGTTCCAGGCAAAAAATGATAAAGGGGTTTCTTTTCAATAGGATCGACATTTCTCGAAATCAAATTTCCATATACAAGTGTATATAGCTTTCCATCCCGATTTTCACGGACATGGCATATCCCCTGCTTTTGATCCTTGATGATACAGCGATGGGCGCACAGATTGCATTGAACCTGATTATCCTTAAGGACGTCGTATAATAAAGCATGATGCAGCATCTGTTCTCTCCTAATAATAATGCTTTGTATCTTTATCATAGTCGATTGGGGCGTTCAATTCAATATCAAGTTAGAGAACATATCAAGTGAGAGAGTGTCAAATGATATTTAAAATCTCTTTCGTACAATTCAACCCTATCCGCAAAGATGTATCTGGAAACATAACGGAAATTCAAGCCTTATTGTTTGGTCATAGAGCCGATCTTGTTGTTCTTCCCGAACTGGCCAACTGCGGCTACTTATATAAATCACCTGAAGCATTAATTCCCTACACAGAACCCTCCGATGGAAGCGGCGAATTTCTCTCTGCGATTCAGAGTCTTGCTAAATCTATCCAGGGTGTCATCGTCACTGGATATGCTGAAAATAGCCATTTAAATTTGTACAACTCTGCGTCAGCCGTTTCTCCAGATGGGGTCATAGTAAACTATCGAAAAACGCACCTTTATGCTGATGAAAAAATATTATTTCGTCCTGGGGACAGCGGGTTTAAGTGCTTCGATTGGCTGGATGTCAGGATCGGCATGATGATTTGTTTTGATTGGATTTTTCCAGAATCGGCTCGAACCCTTGCATTGGCAGGCGCTCAAATCATTGCACATCCTGCTAACCTGGTCCTACCATATTGCCAGGACGCAATGATTACCCGATCTATTGAGAATAAGGTCTTCACAATCACTGCTAACCGGATCGGACATGAGGAACTTGATCAAAATTCTTTGAAATTTACCGGTCAATCCCAAATGACCCACCCTTCCGGGACAGTCCTTTTCAGAGCACCTGAAAATGAAGCAATAGTAATTACATCATCAATAAACCCTAACGATGCACTAAATAAGAAAATTTCTTATCAAAATGACCTATTTAAGGATAGGCGACCAGGAATTTATGGAATCTAACTAATAATCCTACGCGAAATGATATAAAAAAGACCAGCAATGCCGCGCTGGACTCTTTTTTCGACAACAATTAGATAATTTTCCTGGTTAAGCGCCAAATTTTTCCAATCGGCCAGCATGTGCTAAGGCTAACGGCATCAAATCATAAGCCGGGAAACGTACTCCCAACCCACCGTTCAAACAAGCCCGTTCACCAAAGCTGGCAATTCCGTCTGGCCGACATGTTTTTGCATGAAACAAAACAGGTACAGGATGCCAGCTGTGAGATTTCATCGCACAGGGTGTACTGTGATCGCCTGTAATGATCAAAACTGATGGATCCAATGCAAGTATTCTTGGCAGCAGTGCATCTACTTTTTCAATTTCCTTGACCTTATTCACAAAATTTCCATCTTCACCATAACTATCTGTTTTTTTGATATGCACAAAGAAGAAATCATATTTTCCCCAATTCTCTTCTAACAGATCAATTTCCTCATTGTAATCATGTGATGCGGGTGGACAATCCATTCCAACTAGTTTTGCAACCCCCCGGTACATGGGATACATCGCAATTGCAATTGGCTTCAAGCGAAACACATCCGGGAACATTGGCCAATCTGGTAATTGGGCAAAACCTCGCAAAAGCAGCATGTTCGCTGGGTTTTCATCCGCAAGGACTCCCTCAGCCTGCCGTACAAATTCCTGAACGATCTCAGCAGCCTTTTCAGATGCAGTGTCAATTGCTTTTGCCAGCAGGGGTTTCTTGCCAATAACCAGTGGATCTGTCTCCTCAATATTGGGTTTCAAGCCTTCCCCACGAATGACCAGGAGAAACCGATATTCTTTGACCGGTTGGAGAAAAACTTCCACACCAGGGATTTTTACTTTTCCACGCAGTAGTTTACACAATCGCTCAGTTATTTCCGTTGGTATCCGACCTGCTCTGCGATCTGTGACCCGGCCATCCTCATCAACTGTGCAGAAATTCCCACGAGCTGCCACATCTTGCTTTTGAAGATCGAAGTCAATACCTAAGGCAGATAGCACACCCCGACCAATTTTGTATTGCAATGGATCATAACCAAATAGTGAGAGATGTGCTGGGCCGCTTCCCGGTGTAATGCTTGTTCGTATGCCCTGATGCAAACCAAGCATACTTCTTTTTGCCAGCAAGTCCATATTTGGCGTGTTTGCTGCTTCAAGTTCGGTCATACCACCATCTTCCATTGGAAGACCACCTAAACCATCAAGAACCAGTAAAACAATCTTTCCTTTATCAGTATCATTTAAGAGTGATTTAACGACTCCAAATTCCATAATTTTCTCCAATCCTTATTATCTGAGTCAGCACTAATTATCCGCATTGCCAACAAGTAATTATAGACTTAATCCACTCAATTATACAAACGGCGAATTGTCTCACAAATAATATTATTATAGGAAGATACGTTGCCTCATAATAAATGTTACTCTAAACCAGATCAAAGTATCTAATCAATGGCCTTCAGTTAATTGCGAA
>CAYTXE010000170.1:0-3751 GCA_964441045.1 uncultured Candidatus Brevefilum sp. | reverse complement strand
ATTCTATCGCCTGGTGAATGAAATTAATTTTGATGAAAAAATAATTGATAAGATTGCGACTGGGATCCACGCCATTTATGCCCTTGTGTCCGAGTCGGGCAATTCAGATCATCCAATGTTGATCAAAAAAAAGGAATTCATCACATTTTACGAAAAAATGAAGGCATTGCCAGAAGGAATGCCACGTGTTGAGGTTTCTCAGAATTACCATAATGCTCGAAAGATTCCTGAAAAACTAGCTGCAGTTGGCTTCATGATCGTACCATTAGAGGTAAAAGAACCGGCTGGGATACTCACCGATGAAGAGTTCGAAAAAGTCAGTCGGCTGGAGCATATCCGTTGGGTGCGTCATCATGTCGATAACGGTTGGTGTTATGCGCCTATTAAAAATGAAGCGATGAAACAACACAACGCTTTAGTCGCCTGGGACGAGGAAGAGCAGCAAAACCTGGAAGTAGTTTATGGAAAAAGTTACACTCAAAAAATGGGCAATGGTGAAGGAGAATTACTTGATGAGAATTATCGTAAACTGGATCGCGTAATGACCATGGCAATCCCTTGGATACTCGAAAGTGTCGGCTTTAAAATGGTGAGGGATGAAACATAATAAAATAAATGCAGAATAACTTCATGATACTAGTGAACCTGGTGAGCTGTTTATAAGGTTATTAACCGATTATTCAAAAGGTGGCTAAATACTGCGGAACCTGGATGCAATTAAACCTGCCTTCTTCACGATGTTCCATTGTTCAACCTCCGGTGCACTAAGGAGATATTTGATCCAATCATAAAATGAAAATTGAAAGGGGGCAAGTCAGAACAGTGCGGTGTCTGAATATACGATACTCTCTGGCTATCAAGAAGATATCAGGTTAATATTGTTTTTGAGCAAATGACAAAAAACACCTGAGGAGATAAAACAAAGTGAATCCTGGACACCATATTGATTATGAACGACTTCGAAAAATTAACCCAGAGGCAGACAGTAAGAAATATGAGCGGCATAATACCCAGAAAAATTAATGGTTTGATTTTTAGGATTTTATATTACGGATACCAGGATAGTTGCGGTTCCGAGCATTATGCAGTAGATAGAGAAGTAGATCAGAGAATTTTTGACCAAAAAATGAAGCAGCCAGCGGATTGCGATATATCCAACCACTAAAGCCGTTATAAATCCGATGGCCATTATCGGCAGGAAACTCATGAGATCAGGCACTTCGGTGACCATTTGATAGGTTGAAAGACCGCCGGCTGCCAGCATGATCGGCACAGCCATCAGAAATGAAAACTTCCCTGCAGCTTCACGGCGAAGATGGCGCATCATTCCACCAGAGATGGTTGCCCCAGAGCGGGATATGCCGGGGAAGAGCGCCAGGGACTGCATCACGCCCATGAAGAGTGCCTCCAATAGAGTGATATCCTCAGTACTGCCTATCCGCTGGCAGATTTTCTCTCCCAGAATCATTAAGATTGCTGTAACCATCAACGCGATCCCCGCAAAAAGCGGCGATGTGAAAGATGCTTCAACGAGGTCCTGCAAGAATAAACCGGCTAATCCGGCAGGGATGGTCGCTATAATCAAAAGCCAACCCAAACGTGCGTTGGTTGTGGCAAAGGGTGTACCGGAGAATAATTGTTTGAAAAAATCTGTGATGATAGCAATCAAGTCCTTCCAGAAGTAAATAATTACGGCCACTATCGTTCCGACCTGGACGAGGACATTGAATAAGAACATTTCTTTTTCCGGAAGCTGCCAATTGAGAAAGAATGGCAGGATAACCAGGTGTCCTGAACTCGATATGGGTAGAAATTCAGTCAACCCTTGTAAGATACCTAAAATGATCGCCTGGAGGATTGTCATTGTGAATTCCTTTATTCGTTAATTCGTGAAATTTGATAGGAATTGTTCTGCAAATTCATCAAATTGCTTGTCCAGGATCGCCTTACGCAGCCTGCGCGCCAGGTCCAAAAGGGTGTGGATGTTATGAATAGATAACAGCGTTCCTGAGAGCATCTCTTTAGTCTGGATCAGATGGCGGATATATGCCCTTGAATAATTCTGGCAGGTATAGCAGGTGCAGGTCTCACTGATTGGAAGTTCATCCCGGGCATATTGTGCGTTCATCATATTCATGCGGCCGTTATTTGTCATCGCGGCATTGTGGCGTGCCAACCGGGTGGGTAAGACGCAGTCAAATATATCCACACCCCTTTTGACGCAAGACACCAGGTCCTGCGGGGTGCCAACACCCATCAAATAACGCGGCTTTTCTTGCGGGAGGATGCTGTTGACGATCTCGAGCATCGCATGCATTTCTTCTTTGGTTTCACCCACTGAAAGACCGCCGATGGCGTTGCCGGGGAAGTCCAAACCTGCGATATATTCTGCGGACGCTTCCCTGAGATCGGGAAAAACACCGCCCTGGATGATACCGAACAGCGCCTGGTCAGATCGTTTTTTCGCCGCATAGCAGTGTTCTGCCCAACGATGAGTGCGGTGCATGGCTGCTTCGCTGTACTGGCGGTTATAGGGTTCTGCACATTCATCGAAAGCCATGATGATGTCTGCGCCGAGATTTTCCTGGATTTCCACCGATCGCTCTGGGGTGAAGCGGTGTGTGGATCCGTCGATGTGGCTTTTGAAGGTGACACCGTCTTCATCCACCTTGCGGGTTTTAGAAAGGGAGAAAACTTGAAAGCCGCCTGAATCTGTCAGGATGGGACCATCCCAGCTCATGAATTGATGCAGACCGCCCATCTCTGCGATGAGGTCATCACCTGGTCGTAAGTATAAGTGATAGGTGTTTGCCAGGATCAATTTGGCATCCAGTTCTTTCAGGTGCTGTTGTGTGAGGGATTTGACCGTTGCCTGCGTACCGACAGGCGCAAAGATCGGGGTGGGGATATCGCCGTGGGGGGTGTGAAATACACCTGCACGGGCCTGTCCGTCCTGTGAGATAAGTTCGAATTTGAAAGGTGTGGTTGTCATAATCTTCTCGTTGGCATTATCGTTTGCCGGTTTTGATTATACCTTGCGCTGGTTGGGACACCCACGCAATCAAAAAAATCTGTTCGTATAGGGTCTCCTGACCAAATGCGGGGTGATGACCGTAGGTCTCAATGAATGCTGCATCCACCAGGTTTACTATTTGCGCTGGTCCCTTCCTTACAGGACGCTTCACAGACAGGAGGCTTTGCACTCCTAGCAGGACGCTTCGCGGTGAGGGCACCAGCGCGATCGAAGGGAGGGGACACCTTCGCGATCGGAATAGGGGATACTTGAAAGGATCTTCAAGCGGGGCTATACTTCAAGCCATGGATATCACAACATACTCTACCTGGCTCGAAATCGACCTGGGGGCGATCAAGCATAATGTCAAGGAAATCATCAAAATGACCAACACAGAGGTCATGGCCGTGATCAAGGCCAATGGCTACGGGCACGGCGTCCTTGAAGTTGCCATGGCTGTTGTTGATGCAGGTGCAACATGGTGCGGCGTAGCCCGGATGGAAGAAGCCTTGAATTTACGTAATGCTGGCATCAAAGCTCAGGTGATGGTTCTCGGATACAGTCCGGCAGGTTTGATCCCTGATGCCGTCCTAAATGATATCCATGTGGCAATCTATGATACCGATATGGCCAGGTTATATGCTGAGCAAGCCAGAAAGGTGCCCGGGAAGTTAAAAGCACATCTCAAGGTGGAAACCGGGATGGGGCGTTTGGGAATGCCGTCCGAGCAGGTGCTGG
>CAYTXE010000169.1:0-3870 GCA_964441045.1 uncultured Candidatus Brevefilum sp. | reverse complement strand
GCTGTCAAAATTGGGTGGTTGAATGAATGTCATATATACCATAGTCGTTAAAAACGGTAAGGCAAAATTATAGACCAATTGAGCTTCATTGGTTCCATCTCCAAAATAGGCGATATTATCTTTATGTGGGACATTTGTTTCTGTTATGACAACGACATTCGGTGCCACAATATCCAGAACTGTCCGCATTAATTGAACAAAACGATGTGTTTGAGGAAGGTTGATGCAATTGGTCCCTAACTCTTTCCATACATAAGTTACTGCGTCTAAACGAATGAATTCAGCACCATGTAAGACATAGAATAGAATGATTTCAATCATTTCTATTAGCACATCGGGATTCTTAAAATTGAGGTCTACCTGGTCTGCACTAAAGGTGGTCCAAACCAATTTTTCTCCATCGTTTGTCATAAAGGGGGTCACCATCGATGTCGCTCTTGGACGAAAAACCTTAGAAAGGTCAGTATTCGATTCCACTGTTGTAAAGAAATCAGCTTTTTCCGGATCGCCCCGAAGAAATCCTTGGAACATAGCACTTTTTGTTGAACAATGGTTGATGACCGCATCAAACATCAAATGGAAACCCCGATTTATCTCTGAGATATCATTCCATCCACCAAATTCAGGATTAACTTGACGGTAATCAATAACTGCAAAACCATCATCAGAGGAAAATGGAAAAAATGGAAGAATGTGAACTGTACTAATTAGATCAACAAGATACTCCTTTAGCACTCGGCCCAAAGTCTTTAATGGCTTTTCCCCTTCATCTTTTACCATGTCTCCATAGGTTATCAGGATAACATCTTTCTCATTGATCCGTTCATTTTTATCATGGTTGACCAAATCGGGATGATCCTGTTTGAATCGATTCAACAATGCCATTACGTTGATATATACTATTTGTGCTTTTTCGTCCCCATAAAGAAAATTCAAGTGCTCAATTAATTTTGTCTCTTGTTTATTCATCTTCTACGATCAATCTCAAATTAGATTGCTCAGATACCTCCGTAATGCATCGAGCGAGTATAATTCTTTCCCTACATCAAAATTATGATCAACAGCCCGTGAACGTCTTTTCTTATCCGTTAACAACTCAACAGCTTTGTCAGCTGCTTTTTGAATCCTGCCAGTTGGAATCTGAGCCAGACCCAGTTCATCATAGCCTTTAATCTCAGATCCCACAGAAACCACATCAAATCCCTTTGGTTTGATATCTGAAATGTAAATAGGATACTCAAAAATCATTATTGGCAATTTTGATCGTATGGCTTCCAGAAATTGATTTCCCCAACCCTCCCACAAACTTGGATAGGTTACAAAGTCCGCAAATACATATGTGTCCCATAGAGAATATAATTTATTTTCATTTTCAAATTTCCGCTCATGACCGATAATGTCCTTAATATGGATCATATCCACACCTGCTTTTTTTGCTTTAAGCTTCAGGTTCTTCAAATAAATCCCTGTCATATCATCGCGATCATATCCGGCCAGAACCAACACAATTCGGCTGTCTCGTTTGAATTGATTGCCATTATACAAACCGCGTTTGATTATTTTTGCTCGTTGTTCAGGTGTATCAAGTTCTTTGACAAAATCAATAGCTAATTCGATTCCCTTACGTGCAACAATACGTGTCGCTTGGAGAATTAGGAGGTCATTTTCCTTCAGCCCAATTCGGGATCTGAAATCCGAATTATAAGCGTCTTTTTGCCAATATGGTGGATCAAAGTCAAACACATTAGGGATAACAGTTGAAGATATTCCTTTTCTTTCAGCTAATTCTCTTTTACCCAGGCTGTTTATTACGACATGTTTAATCATTGGATCCCGCGGGGGATAGTATTTATCTACCATCTCGATCACCGTCGCGCATGTTAAGGAGATTCTCTTTCGCTCCCAATAAAAATCATGGTTGTGTGCAAGAGCTGGCAGGTTGAACTTGCGGCGTACATTCTCTAGGGCGATACCAACTGCTGGATTAGCAGCAACACTCCATATATTTTGAGGAATGATATAGTTAATTTTATATTCAAGAATGAATTTACTAAATTTTTCTTCAAGAATCTTGACCCAACGAGACAGTTCGGCACGATAACTATCGTTATTAAAATCACATAGTGTATCAAAGGTATTGAAAGTTAATCGCTCGATTTCAGGAATATGGTGATACATTTCTTTAATCAGAGTACCATCAGCACTTCCCAGGTCCCCGGCACAAAGATATATTGAGTGGCCCATCTCCTCGAGTACTTTCTGCCATTTTTCTAACTCAAGAGAAACACCATCGGTTCGACAAACTTGATAGTGAAAAATTCCAATATTCATTTTTGTATTCATTTAAAACCTTTGCACTTTTCCATAATGAGAATTTAGAAATTACAAATATCAGCAACCGACATTTTTGCCATCCCTATATGCGTATCAGCTCCGCCATAATAAACAAAGATTTCATCGTTATAAACGATTTGCCCACAACTGAATACAACATTCGGTACAAAACCATTTCTTTCCCAATCTAGTTGCGGCTCAAGGATTGGTTCAGTTTGACGGGTAATCACTTTTTCAGGATGCTCAAGGTCCAGCAGCGCTGCTCCAAGACTATATCTCCCATTCTTACCGACACCATGATAAATTAAAAACCAACCTTCATCAGTTCTAAAAGGCGGTCCTGCAATCCCTATTTTCTCATTTTGCCAGGTTGATTCAGGGATAACTTTCATCACGACTCGATGATTTTTCCAATTGTGCAGATCATCTGAATAAGCAAGCCAAATATCCGGTGCACGTCGATGAAACATGACATACTGTCCATCAATCTTCTCAGGTAACAGCGAGGCATCCTTATTTGGTTCATCTAACATGACTCCATGTCTTTTCCAATCAATCAGGTTTTGAGAAGTTGCCAGACAAATTTTGTAATCACCATTGAAACGCCCGCCATATCCCGTGTACATCATATAGAAGGTATCTTTAATTTTTACAATCCTTGGGTCTTCAGGCCCTCGTAACTCTTGAGGTGTGTCATTGATAAGTATGGGATTCGATAAGCGATTAAATTCAATGCCATCTTTGCTGACTGCATACCCAAAATTGTTAATATACTTCCCATCCAGGCCATTTGGTGAGATGTTCGTTGCGCGATAGATCATATGAACCAATCCATTGTGATAAACTGCCCCACAATTAAATACAGCAGCAGCCTCCCATGCATGATCAGGGATTGGTGACAGAATTGGTATTGCAGATATTCGTTTCAATTTAATCATGATTTCAATCTCCAAGAACGGTGTAATTTCCAGGTTATTGTCTCCCACCAGGTCCCATCCCAATCCTCACTAAAAAACTCTAAAAAGTGAAAAGTATTAGCAAGGAATTTTCCCGATGGAATTGATGCATCTTTTAACCAATCAAGTATTTGTGGATACATTTCTTGATTAATATCACGAAATGCCAGTGTAATATGCCCCTTGAAGGGTATCCCTAAGTCTGATTCAAGAAAATCACAATCCGGAGCAATATAAGGCCGGATAATATCAACTACAGCTTCTCTGAAATCAAGCAAGGTTTGGTTATTCGCACCTTCAATTTTGTCCAACCTCAGGACAATACTGATTGGTTTTGTTAGGCACCCATTGAATTCAACCATAAATGAGTTCTGAGTACTGAGAAAATTATCTAATTCCTCAACCAAAGATTTGGTCGGTTTTTCATTCGGTTTGAAAAAACCCTTGATCGTACAATGGATCTGGAATCTTCCTGCAGCTGAAACCCCGTATTGTTTTTTAAGCAATGAATGTATTTCTGCAATATCTTTTGCAATTTGATAAGGAGGAATCAAATAGAATGCGAACCGGGATTGATTTT
>CAYTXE010000168.1:0-3918 GCA_964441045.1 uncultured Candidatus Brevefilum sp. | reverse complement strand
AGACAAATCTCCACAATTTTGGTTAATTCCTCCTTTGTAAAGACCCTCCCAGTGGGATTCTGGGGATTACATAGGATGAATAATTTCACTCCGGAAGCAGCCTTTTCTTCAAAGTCATTGAAATCGATGACGTATTTCCCTTCCCCTTGTTGAACCAATTCATTAACCACAAGTTTCCGACCAGATTCTTTCGGTGCTCCCATGAAAGGTGGATAAGCAGGTGTTTGGATCAGGATCCGGTCACCGGGTTCAGTCAAGCTGTAGATGGCATGGGTGAAGCCCGTCACAACGCCTGATATAAAACCAATGTCAGTATCCGCTACATCCCAGGAATGGCGATTTGAAAGGTGGGCCTGGATAGCTGCACACAATCCATCAGGAGCGCCGCCATAGCCAAAAACCCCATGTGCCACTCGTTTGTGCAGTGCTTCAATAACTGGTTCAGGAGAACGGAAATCCATATCAGCCACCCACATAGGCAGCACATCCGCCCCATATCGTTTCCACTTTAAACTCTCTGTCGATCGACGGTCAATGATCTGATCAAAATCCATATGAACTCCTTATCATTTTTTCCTCTGAATTATAACGGATAGACATCAGTTTTCCCTTAAGAATACGTAATAATAAAATGGTATACTCAAAAAACCAGAAATCAGCAGGAAGATGGAGTTTTCGATTGAAGAAAACATTCCTGGGCTTGATAAAACTCGCCCATTTTGAAAATTTTTTCTATTTTGTCATGATCGCAACGCTTTTGGGTATCACATCTGCAAAAGGCAGTTTTGATTGGCAATTTTTCGTTCTCCTTCCTGCAAACTGGCTGGCTGTTGGGTTTGCATACATGGTCAATGATATTGAGAATGCCCCAAATGATGCCCTGGCAGCCAGCAGGAACTATCGCAACCCAATCTCGACGGGTTGGCTTTCACCAACGACAGCTCGCTTTTCCACTTTTCTGGTTGCGATCACTGCTATTGTTCTATTCAGTCTGCTGGGCAAATGGCCATTGGTTTTCGGTTCAATCAGTCTCCTGCTTGGTTTTCTTTACTCGTATCGTGGAACCCGTTTGAAAAACATCCTGTTTTTCGATATCATCACTCATTGTCTGATATTCTCCGGGCTGCAATTCCTGGTCGGATATTTCACCTTTTCTCCTAGGTTGCAACCGAACTGGTTCTGGCCATTTTCTTTTGTCCTTGCCCTGAGCATATTTAGTGTGCTACGAAAACAAACCCAAATCTGTGAAAAAGATGATACACAACAGTCCAATACAGCACTAATCTTAGGAAAACGAGTCACACACATCCTCATGGTCATTGTACTGATCATCTGTATCTTTACAGCAACCGTTTCTTTGATCCTGGTTGATATAATCCCATTGTGGGTTTTCATCTTAGGCATCATAGTGACATGTGTTTTCGCACTCGCACAATTAATCATCAGACGGAAGGGCAAAAGCAGAATAAGAACGCAGGATGTTCTCCTTAATTCGATGAAATGCGCTGTTGCACTGGTTCTTTTACTCCAATTTATCATCCCATGGATTAATCGGGGTTTTAATATAAAATTGTTTTGAATCAAAATTGATTAGAAAAGAGACCCTTGACTAAGAATACACAATTGCCTGAAATCAGGCTGCTCAAATCCAATACATGGCAAGATTACGAACTCCTCGATTCGGGTTTCGGAAAAACATTGGAGCGTTTTGGTCCATATACACTCATCCGGCCAGAACCACAAGCGATCTGGCCGCGCGGCTTACCTGAAGAAACCTGGGAGAATGCGGATGTTCGCATGGTTCCCACAGGTGGTGAGCATGGCGGTTATTGGGAATACCATCGGAAGATCCAACAGCCGTGGGTGATTGGATACAGGGGCTTGAAATGCGAGATTCAATTATCCAAATCCCGCCATATCGGTGTATTCCCTGAACAAGCCAGTCAGTGGGATTGGATTGAGAATCAAATCCAATCGGTGAACAAACCTCTCAGAGTGATCAATCTCTTCGGATATACGGGTATGGCAACAGCTGCCGCAGCCAGGTCAGGCGCACAGGTCACCCATGTGGATGCATCCAAGCACGCTGTCTCCTGGGCAAGGAGAAATCTTTCACTGTCAGGGTTGGGAAATGCCCCAATCCGCTGGCTGGTAGAAGATGCACGCAAATATCTGAAACGTGAAACAAAGCGGAAATCCTATTATGACGGAATCATTCTCGATCCCCCAAAGTTCGGCCGTGGACCCGCCGGTAAAGTCTGGACGTATTTGGAAGACATAGCAGATCTGCTGGAGCTTTGCCGCCAAGTGCTGACGCCAAACCCAAGGTTCATCTGGTTAACCTCATATGCCATCCAGGCCTCTGCCCTCGTCCCACACCAGGCACTGGGTGAAATTGTCAGGGGATTTGACGGGCATGTCTCAAGCGGAGAACTGGTCACCGTGGACAGCAGCCAGGGACATATTCTCTCACACTCTCTGTATTCACGTTGGTCATCCAATTAGAAAATGGAGTAAAAATGGATAAAGATCGAAACTTTTCAATAATTGGACCCGGGGTCATGGGCGAAGCGCTCATTATTGGCTTGCTGACAAATAAATTGATTGAGCCAGGGAATATCCTTGCTTCAGGTCCCCACCAGGATCGATTGACCGACTTGATGGATCGCTACAGCATTCAGACGACCTTGACCAACGCCAGCGCTGTTCAGGATGCTGATGTTGTCATTTTATGTGTCAAACCACAGAAACTTCCTCAGGTTTTCGTAGATCTTCGGAATGAGATACACCAGGACGCCCTTGTCATATCCATCATTGCAGGTGCGACCATGGATTCTCTCATAATAGGTCTCAATCACCCCATGGTCGTGCGGGCTATGCCAAATACCCCCGCTCAGGTTGGTGAGGCGATGACGGTCTGGACGCAAAGCCAGCAGACCTCTGAATCACAGCATGCGCTGGCTGAACAAATCTTGGGTGCACTGGGGCAATCGATTTATGTGGAGGAAGAGGGTTACATTGATATGGCAACTGCTGTATCCGGTACAGGACCGGCATATGTTTTCCTGTTCCTCGAATCAATGATTGATGCCGGGGTTCATCTCGGCCTCCCTCGCCGGATTGCTGAAGAAATGGTCATTCAAACCCTCAAGGGGTCCATTGCTTACTACACTCAAAACAGCTCTCACCCTGCCCGATTACGAAACCAGGTAACCTCTCCTGGTGGGACATCAGCGACAGCACTTTATTATTTGGAGAAAATGGGGTTCCGTACCGCAATCTCACGTGCAATCTGGGCGGCTTTCACTCGATCCAAGGAACTCGGGAAAGGACATATGCACCAGGATCCCGAGAAGATCTGAGAGGCTATCATGAACCAGGACCTTTACCAGCTTTCTTCCCAAATCGGAGAAGTATTAACCAGAAACAGCTTCTCTATTGCCACAGCAGAATCCTGCACTGGGGGACTTTTAGCTCATATCTTGACCAGCGTTTCAGGTTCATCCAATTATTATGTTGGCGGCATTGTGGCATACAGTAATCGAATCAAAGAAAATTTCCTCGGTGTTCGACCAGAAACACTGGAGCAACACGGCGCTGTAAGTTACCAAACGGCTCAGGAAATGGCCATTGGAATTCGGGAGAAGTTCAAAACGGATATAGGTCTTTCAACAACCGGGATCGCAGGACCAACAGGCGGCACACCTTCTAAACCAGTCGGGCTGGTTTGGATAGGTCTCAGTTTCAAAGGGAAAACGACAACGATTAAGTGCCAATTTGATGGGGAACGAGAACAAGTCAAAACAAGAAGCGTCCAAAAGATTTTACAGGCACTGTTAACCGATCTTAAAGGGTAAGTAGACGGACAGATTTGAGGATGCGCATGGCTAATGTTAATAAACGAATTTTAATCCTGAC
>CAYTXE010000167.1:0-3973 GCA_964441045.1 uncultured Candidatus Brevefilum sp. | reverse complement strand
CGCTCCTTTCTCTTTACATTAATATTCTCGGAGCAACGGTACCACCTCACACCGGTCATGGGAAGATGGGTAGCCTAGACGCTTGCAGCGATAGCATCTATGAGATCAACTCATTCTTCGAGCACAGCATATCCAAATCCAGAGGCCCCAAAATCATTTCCGTTGTAAATCATATATAACTTTTCCTTATAACGATAGACGGCCGGGTAAGCGATTGTTCGAGAGTCCCACCCATACTTCGACAAACCAATCCCAGCCTGTTCGTCCATACGAACCCACTGTTTTCCATCCGTAGATTCAGCATAGCCGATTCTATACCCAGCCTCTGATTTTTCCCGGAATCCTCGCATACTGCGATAGCTATACCACATTCGGTACTTTTCATTTTCATACAAAACCGATGGTCTGGCCGTCACTTCCAAGGAATGTTGTGGGGGGATACAACTGATTCCAGGTCGTTTCCAATGAATGCCATCTTCTGATTCACAATATTTGATATGATAGCAGATTTCTGGGTTCCCGTTAACAATCTCAAAATGCGTACCTGATGTATACCATGCTTTCCAAAGATCATCTTGGATCATCACACAAATGGCACCTGTGTAATAAGGTTCTTCAGGTGTTCTCCCAAAAATTGGACCATCAAACAATCGTTCGAATGTGACACCATTGTCTTTGCTAACCGCAACTCCAATTGCATTTCGAGTGGATACTGTGGTGCCAGGATTCCAGCCAATAAAATACATATAAATCAAATCATTATGTTTAACCAAGCAGGACACGTTGGCGCCAGCGTCGTCAAAAGCACCGAGTTTCCCAAGATCTAAGACTGGTCGATCGTGTTCATAAATGATTTCTTTTGGATTGTCTGGATTGACATCAATAAAAGTAGTCCGTGTGCGATTTTGACGATCCCGAACACCAAAATATATTCGCAATATATTCTGGTTCAACAATAATACGCTGGGCTTATGGGCATGGCTATAAGCCCAATCACTGTAATGCGCTACATTGTAAATGAGACCTTTTTTGATCCAATTCATAGGTTACTTTCTCCCGATAATTGGGTACAGATAAAAATAGGACGTCTGTAAAATTCGCTGAAGGTATCGATGCCAGGGTCGAACAGCTGACTCAGTCGGCTGCGCAGGATCCCCTCATCGCAGGAGTTGGCTGCAGCGATCACGTCTTCAGGCAGATTTTTGTGAGAAACAGGGATGTCCCCTTCGCGACCATAGGGAGCAGCAATAGCCTCAATGTACCAACCTGCATTCCGCAGGAAACGGCAGGTGTAAACATACTTGCCGGCATCATCCTGGAGAGCAACAATTGGATGGTGTTTATTCCCGCCCCAGTTGTAGCCCATCTGATACACTATTCGGCTGCTGTGTTCTCTTATCTTAGTCATGTATCTGACAAGGTAGTTAAATAAGTCTCCTTCGGATAACACAAGATTATTGTCGAAATCGACTCCAGCATGGTGCAGCACATTGTAAAGTAGAATCGTATCGTACTGCCCCAGCGAATCAATCGTTGCGAAATCAAGATATTGTGTCAGTATCCTAACATTTTTCAAACCAAACTGTGCTGCAACCAATCTGATAAATTCCGCATGATTGGTATTTCCTTCCAAGGCAGTAAAAATTGAATCAGGATATTCATGAGCAAGGCTCAACGTAAAAAAGCCAGTATTTGCACCAACATCAAGGACAGATTGATTGCTAAAATCAATATAGTTTTGCATGTATTCCCATCGTGTAGTATCACCCCGCCATCGTTCGTTGATCGTTTCAGTGTAGCCCAAAGCATCCCGTACAAATGCAGGAATATTTTGGTAGATGGAATGCTTTGATTGATCAGCGTACAGTTCATGTAATTTTGCCAGGAAAGTATCTTTTTTGATCATTTTATTCCTCTCTGCCCAGATGGGATATAACTGTTTAACATCGGAATTGGCAATGCTTGAGCTTCTTGCAAAAAGATACCTCGCGTATCTTCTCGGCAATAAATTTCTGCTTGCACAAATTCTGGATATTTTTCCCAAAACTCAGATGGAGAACAATGCCATTTCACGGGTTTCCCCTGAAGCTGTGGCCCCCAGAACCCTGCCCACCAGAAATACAAAGGATTTTCCATTTTGCCACATATATCCAGTGGTAGGTCATATCCGAAGAGATCATTAATAAGACTAACATAAAGATTACTGCCGGCATCGACCATGAGCTGTGCCGGCCCCCACATTCGTGGATTCGCCTCAATCATGTAAAACTGGCCATTTTCGAACATTAATTCGATCATGATAAGACCATGAAAATCCATGTCTCGCAGAAGGATTTCAAAGACGGTATAGGTTTTTTCGAGATGCAGATGAGCTGGCTCGGCAGCTACAATGGATTTCCCTTCGGGTTGCTGTATGAGATTCCGCATGGAGAACCTGTCAACCTGTCCCGAAGTATGGAAATAATACTGCAAATAATAACTGGGTCCATTGATATACCGCTGAAGAAAATATAAATCCCGATGCTGCATAGAAGCAAATTGATCCCAGTCCTGTTCTGTGTACAGAAGTAGGGGGTATAACCGCTGACCATCTGGAGAAATTCCACAATAAGGTTTGGCAACAACAGGTAGTGACGGCAGGTCAGACCATGGCAGTTCCTCAGGTATAGGAATGTTGTATTCACTACATCGAGAGATAAAGGTAGCCTTGTCTGAAATTTCTCGATAAAGCATCTCGGACACAAGTGGAATTATATCTCCTGTTTGCTCAATCCGCTCCCGATGTTCTAAGAGAAACAGGTTCATAGCTTCGGACGTTGGGGCAATCACAAATCGCTTTGAAGTTCCAGCGCGAACGGATTCTATACAGTTGCATAAATCGTCGATATCCAACATTGGATTACTTCGTACCGATGAGATGTGAGATGCGTAACTTGTCTGGAATATTGTATCCTGTGGAGTATGTGCGATAATGTGGAACGGGACATTGCAGGCTTGTAGCGTGCGACACATTGCTACAACGGATCGCTGGTTAAAACCAGAAAACAGAATTACACCGCTTGGATTTGACCAGCTTAAATTATTATTCTTCATTCTACCCCCTTACAATAAGTTTGAAACGCTGGTTGCCCATCTCTTTTTCGACAAATCTCAATAATAATATCACAAATCTTTTGAACATCATCTAATGCAAGATCATTGTATATCGGCAGGGTTAGAATTCTTGATGCGACCGTCCTGGCGACAGATAATGAATCCTTTACAGTAACAGCACGGTAACAGGGAAAGTCACAAAGGAGCGGATAGAAATATCGGCGCGTGAACACATTATATTTCTTCAATTCCTCGTAAAGTTTGTCTCGGCTGAGTCCAAAATCTTTTTCATCGAGTTCAATCGGCATATAAGCGTAATTATATTCTACATCCGTGGGAAAAGGCGGAACAAATCTGATACCGGGCACATCTTTAAGGAGTTCTTGGTACTGTTCATACAATTTTTTGCGTTGAGAAATTAGATGGTCAACGTGATCTAACATCATTTCGCCCATTAAGGCCTGAAATTCGTTCATCTTGGCATTTGTACCAGGCATGACCACTTCGACTTCGTTTTCAAACCCAAAGTTTTTCAGGTAATTAAATTTTTGTTTGATGCCGGTATCCTTGAATATCAGCATGCCGCCTTCAATCGAATGATAGTGCTTGGTGGCATGAAAGCTGAACATGCTCAAGTCACCAAAATGAGCAATCGATTTTCCCCCAACCTTTACACCAAACGCATGGGCGGCATCATAGATCAACTTGAGGTTATGCCTGCGGGCGATATCAGCAAGAGCGTTCAATCTACAGGGGTGACCATATACATGCACGGCCAATATAGCGGTCGTCCATGGAGTGATCGCGGCTTCAACCTTTTCTGGGTCAAGCGTATAATAGTTAGGTTCGATATCGACAAAAACAGGCCTGATTTTGTTCC
>CAYTXE010000166.1:0-4088 GCA_964441045.1 uncultured Candidatus Brevefilum sp. | reverse complement strand
AAAATGATCGGATTTAGTATCCAAAATATGGAAATCGCAAATAGACTTAATAGGTGTTGTTCTGATCTGAATTCTAGCACCTTCTAGCAGCACTGTTCTAACTAGTTCTCTTTTTTTAAACCACATAGCGAAATACTTGTTTTTACTTCCCACAGCTCTGTCTCGATAAAGAGCTAACCCTTGACAACACTGAAGATAAGCACTATCATCGGGCTGCCATGCTATACAGGCAGAGATTAACACTATTTGGGGGGTAATTGTGTTGGAGAATAAAAAGTCGGAGAATAAAGAGTGGTATTACATATTAGCAATTGCATTTAGCTATACTGTAGCAATCTTTGGTGGAGCTTTTGCCTCTGGACGAGAGATCATGCAATTCTACGGGCGCTTTGGATCAATGGGTTTTTGGGGAATTTGGGTCAGTCTAGCCTTGTTTGCTTATTTCGGTTTAATCGGACTTGACCTAGCGCGTCGTTGGAAATGCTTCGATTACAAAACTTATGTGGTGAAGTTGTATGAACAATTTTTACCTAAGCCAGCTGCTTCACTGGGGTTTTGGGTTTTTGAAATCGCTTACCTTTTTCTCTGTATTTTGATTCTTGGTATCATCACCGCAACAGGAGCTTCATTGATAGTCGAAGAATGGGGTATCCCTTATGCTCTCGCAATTTTCATAATGGCGGGTGTCATTTTCCTAGTAGTAGGTTTTGGAGCTGAGGTTATCAGGGCGTTTAACTTCACTATCACTTGGATATTGCTTCTCGCTGCATTAATTATCCTGGCCATTGCCTTTAAACCTATCAGTGGTGATTCGTGGCAGGTGATTACCTCAAGAGTTGGACCTGAAGGATTTGAGTGGTTCCAGAGTGCTATTCTTTATGTGGCTTATAATCTCATTGGAGTTGTAATGATAGCATCTCTGGCAGAACCACTTACTACAAGATTTGCTTCTGTCACTGCAGGAGTTCTTGGCGGTGTAGGTATTGGGCTTCTGGTTATGTTTGAGTATTTGCTAGCAATGGCGTACTATCCTGAGATCGTTGATGAGGTGTTGCCACTCTGGTTTGTTTGTTCCAAGGTAGGTTCATCAGCAGTGAGAGTTGCCTATGATTTCATTCTCATAGGGGCAATCCTTACAACAGGTATTGCAGTAACCTTTCCACCGGTCAAACGGTTCAAACTTTTGTTAGTTGAGAAATATGGTGCCGAGAAGGAAAACCTTTTCGGATTCATTACCACGCTGGTACTGATACTGATTGGACTTGCCCTTTCAACCTTCGGCCTGATCCCACTGGTTGCAAAGGGATTTACCATGATGGCATGGATCTTCATGGTGGTTTTCTTAATTCCTTTGCTAATTTTCGGTACAAAAGTAGCATTTTCGGGAAGAGACAACTAAGAATGGGGAAAATAGGGAAGGTGAGCATGTGATGAGTATTTCATTTAAAGAACTGGGGAGAGTAGATGATTTAACAGTATTTGTACTAGCTGAAGACCATGCAGGTTACGATTCATTATTTTGGGGTCAATTCGGAACATCTTTCTTGATACGCTTTAGGAGTGGTCAGATTGAGAAAGGGATTCTGTTCGATGCTGCTACCTCTTCGGAGCCTATTCTACATAACATGAAGCTTCTTAATCTCAGTCCAGACAATGACATAGATATGGTGGTATTGTCCCACTGTCATTTTGATCATACCGGGGGATTGATAGGAGTTCTCCAAAATATGAACAAAGAGGATATTCCGATAATTGCCCATCCATCCATTTCAAGGACGGTTATAGTGATGGATCCATATCTTTGGGCCCCTGGTCTGACTGCTGCAAATAGTATGGATAAAATTGAAGCGGCAGGGGGAAAATGGTTCCTGACCAAGGAACCTTTGAAGCTTGCACCAGGAGTTATGACTAGTGGAGAAGTAGAGAGAAACTTTGAGAAAAAGGTGACTCTTGATTCTTATAATTTGGAAGATGGGAAACTTGTAAGGGATGAAATACTGGATGACTTATCGCTGTATTTCAATACCGATGAAGGTCTCGTTATCGTTACAAGTTGCTCTCATGCTGGCATTGTAAACATAGTCATGCAGGCTACGAAGCTAACAGGGAAAAGTAAGATCAGGGCAGTGATTGGGGGGTTCCATCTGATTGATGCTGACACTGAAAGAATCAATTCCACAGTACAGGAATTGAAGAAATTAGGGGTTGAACGGGTTATAACAGGACATTGTACGGGATTGAAAGCAGAAGCGGTCTTTCTTGATTCTTTTGGTGATAGTTTTACTGAGCTTTACAGTGGGCAGATTCTGAACTTCTGAGGATCGTTACTTATGAATGGTATAACGCGATTATAATATCGAGCGAGATTGTATCATATTTACGAGGTATCAATTGATTCAGGGAGGTTCATGACCGGATTCATTAACCTTAACAATCTTCTATCCCAAGTAACTATAAGCGACTGCGATATTCCATGGCTTGACGATTCTGAAGTGTTGATCAGTTGTACCACCTTGCAGCAAGATAACTAGCAGTCAACAGAGAACATTCTGTTGGCTGCTTTTTAAATGTTTTAAAGCTGATAGAGGTCCGAATATTTATTGCTGAGTTCCATAAAATGATCGGATTTAGTATCCAAAATATGGAAATCGCAAATAGACTTAATAGGTTCAGAATGTTTTTTGTAAGAAGGAAGTCCGCACGCCCTTTCGTCCCTTTCCATTTTGCAATAAACATTCACAAAGGAAGGTGCTGTCACCGAAGTCATTCCAAACCAGAAGAAAGTAACTAATGGCTGTTAACCATACCATGTACTCGGGTGGGCATTCGGCTGCGTTCATTCCCTCACGTGATCGGCGCGTTATGTTTCTAATTCCTGTTACCTTCCTTCTTCTGGGTTGTTTTTAATCTCATGTTCCTAAAATCTCAAAACTTTCCATGCAATAACTCAGTACAATGTTACCATCGACTCGGATTTGCTGCATCAATCTGTCAGAGGCGAAAAGAGTGTAGTTGACGCCATCATGCGTGGCTGTGATAGTGATATCAACGCGGCCATTTGTAGGGCTTTGTTGGGCACTGTGTTCGGTCAGGAGGCTATTCCGGCCCAGTGGCTCGATTCCTTGCAGAACTGCCGCCCAGAGGGCGGACATCCGCGAATATGTCATCCGCGCCCGGAGTGCTTTTGGCCGGTGGGTGTGTTGAAGCTGGCTGAAAAATTGACAATTTAATAAAAGATCGCGATACTAAGATATTAGTTTACGTAGAATAATGGAGAATAAACATGGACGATTTACAAATGCAACTTTTGATTGATCTGCATAGACTAAATTTTAGACAAGATCCCGGGGGCGAGGCAGAAACAAGACAGGCTATGATGCTGGCCGGGCTCGATAAATCGCGCCCTTTGAAGATTGCGGATATCGGTTGCGGTACTGGTGCTTCGACCATCCAGCTTGCTAAGGAACTGAATGCTGAAATCACCGCTGTGGATTTCCTGCCAGAGTTTCTTGAGGTTTTGCAAGCCAGAGCCGAGGAAGACGGAGTGACGGATAAAATAACCACCTTGTGCTGCTCCATGGATGCGCTGCCTTTTGCCGATGAAGAATTCGATTCTCGAGCGGAATGGCGGGAGCGAGCAGACAAGGGAAATTATCGAACATGAAAAGGTTGAAATTGCTCTTTATGAAAAGTACCAGGATTACTACAGCTACGGTGTTTACATAGCCAAAAAAATCTGAAGGGAATATGTATGTGGAGCTAATTGGAATTTATGAAGGTTCAGTGTCCTCCACCAAAAAGCAAGTTCAATAAAAATGACTCCACTTTTAGGGAAACCCTAAAAGTGGAGTTTTTATTTTAGGCTAGGTTCACCACTTCCAGTGCCTAAATAATGTTTTAAAAAAATTCAGATCTATAGATGTCAGTTGAAATTTTAGATTAAACATGCTTATCTAATAATAATTACTAAAGAGAAACGGGGAGGGTAGTATGAAATATAAAAACTTTTGCCTGTTACTGGTTTTAGCACTAGTATTATGTTTTGCTGGTGTTAGCATAGGGTTTGTAGGGTATGGGTCTAATTTGAT
>CAYTXE010000165.1:0-4165 GCA_964441045.1 uncultured Candidatus Brevefilum sp. | reverse complement strand
CAATAACGAATGGTGCATACCGGCGTCCAACCATGCTACGCCTCGGCCGAGTACTTCTACACGTAGTTCACCTTGTGTCATATAAACCCTATTGAGATCGGTGATTTCGATTTCTCCACGGGCGGAGGGCTTTAAATTCTTAGCGAAATCCACGACACGATTGTCATAAAAATATATACCAGGAACAGCATAATGTGATCGTGGTTTTTCCGGTTTTTCTTCTAAGGTGAGTGCTTTTCCATCTTTGTCAAATTCAACCACACCATAGCGCTCGGGATCGTGAACCGGATAAGCGAAGACGACAGCACCACTTTCAAGACTTGCTGCGTTGCGAAGTTTTTCAGGCAAGCCATGCCCGTAAAAAATATTGTCACCCAGGATTAGAGCTGCCGATTGGTCTCCAATAAACTTCTCACCAACAATAAATGCGTCAGCAAGCCCCCTGGGGGATTCCTGGATTGCATAAGAGAAATTCAACCCCCAGTTGGATCCATCACCCAAGAGTCGTCTGTATTGATCAACATCATCAGGAGTGGTGATCACGAGGATATCTCGGATCATTGCCAGCATCAACATTGATAAAGGATAATAAACCATGGGTTTATCGTATACAGGCAGCAGTTGTTTGCTGACCCCTAAGGTCAGGGGATAAAGCCGGCTGCCTTTTCCACCCGCTAAGATAATTCCTTTCATGCGTTTCCTCTCGCTTGATAATTAATTTTAACCCAGTTCTGATAATCCTTTTCTTCCATGATAGCATTTAGCCAATCTAAATTCCCTAAATACCACCCAACAGTTTTCTTTAATCCATGTTTAAGATTGTACTTAGGTTGCCATCCCAATTCCTGGTGGATTTTATTGGTATTCATTGCATACCGCCGATCATGACCAGGTCGATCTGTCACGTATTCGATTAAATTTTCATGAGGTTTGTTTGCAGCATCCAATTCATCCAAAATATTGCAAATTGTCTTTACAATTTCTATATTTGTCGGCTGGTTACCTCCACCGATGTTGTAACTTTCACCCAGCTTACCATTTTGGATAATTGTCCAGATAGCCTGGCAGTGATCTTCTACATAAAGCCAATCCCGGATTTGCTTGCCATCTCCGTAAATAGGCAAAGGTTTCCCAGTCAGTGCATTGAGGATCATCAGCGGTATCAATTTTTCAGGAAACTGATAAGGTCCATAATTATTTGAACAATTCGAAATGGATACAGGCAGTCCGAAAGAATGGGCATAAGATCGGACAAGATGATCGCTACTTGCTTTGGAGGCAGCATAGGGTGAATTTGGGTTGTATGGTGTTGTTTCTTTAAAAGCTGGATCAGATGGCTTCAGTGATCCGTAGACTTCATCTGTGGAGATGTGATGAAATCTTGCTTGTTGTGCATCCCACTTGTTCTCAAGAAGCCAAACCTTTCGAGCGGCTTCTAAAAGTGTAAAGGTGCCCACAATGTTCGTCTGAATGAAGGCGGCTGGGCCTTCGAGTGATCGATCCACATGTGATTCTGCAGCAAAATGAACAATAGTATCTATCTGGTTATCACGAAGGATTGATTCAACCAGATCCTGATCAACAATATCTCCCTTAATTAAGAAATATTTTTCTGGATAGGGAAGATTATTTAGGTTTTCCAGACTACCTGCGTATGTTAATAAATCAAGGTTGAATATTTCTAGCTCAGGTTCTTTATTTTGCAGAAATCGAATGAAATTCGATCCAATAAAACCAGCACCTCCGGTAATCAGGAGTTTGTTTGTCATGCAAAAACCTCCGCTTCTCTAAATGAAACACCTGCAGCATCTTTCTTAGAGACTAAAGGTGTTAAACCGTCATGAATAGGCCAATCAATTGCCAAATCAGGATCATCCCATCGTATACACCGTTCACCGTCGGGGTCAAAATTATCTGTTGCTTTGTAAACAATATCTGCTCGTTCTGAGAGGGTGTAGAAACCATGTCCAAATCCAGGAGGGATCCAGAGTTGTTCCTTATTCGTTTCTGAGAGAACAACACCAACCCACTTTCCAAAGTATGGCGAACTTCGTCTTAAATCAACTGCAACATCAAAGACCTCTCCAATGACAACACGAACTAATTTGCCTTGTGTGTGTGTCACCTGATAATGGATACCACGCAGAATCGATTTTGCAGATGATGAATGATTGTCCTGGACAAAGTCATAAGCTATGCCCGCATCTTTAAAAAGAATTTGTTTGTAGCATTCCATAAAAAACCCCCTGTCGTCTTGAAACACTTTCGGTATTACACGGATGACTTCAGGATGATTTGTCGATATGAATTCCATTTATTTTTCCATTTCTTATTTCATTGATGTTACATTTGACTAGAATAAGACATATATCCAGTGAGATTTTTCCTTGTGAGGTGTGAAATTGATACCCTGAATGTCAATATTATCCAGACATTTCTTTTTCATATGCATCACAAACTTCATCAGCTTGACCTAGTAATTCAATTTCACCGTGATCTAACCAAAGGGCTCGTGTACAGAGTTCGCGAACTCGGTCAATTGAGTGTGACACCATTAAGACGGTTGCTCCACTATCCCTGAATTTCGCCATGCGTTTAAAACACTTATTCTGGAAGCCCAGGTCACCTACAGAGAGGACTTCATCTAGAATGAGGATGTCTGGCTGCCATGCTGAAGCAACAGAAAATCCTAATCGTGCTTGCATTCCAGAGGAATAGGTTCGTAATGGCGCTTCGATAAAATTACCAATCGCAGCAAAATTTATGATTTCTTCCAGCTTTTTATCAACCTCTTTTCGGGAATGACCTAATAAGGTCGCGTTTAGATAAACATTTTCTCTTCCGGTCAATTCTGGATGAAAACCCGCACCAAGTTGTAAGAGAGGACTGATATTCCCCTTTGTCCAAACTCGTCCCTCTACAGGAGTGAGAACTCTTGAGATAACCTTCAGCAATGTTGATTTGCCAGCACCGTTTCTGCCAAGGACACCAAAAATTTCACCATGTTTTACTTCTAAATCTATATGCCTTAATGCCCAAAAGGATTTATGTTTAATTTTCCCCTGAACCATTCGGATTATATATTCCTTAAAAGTTTTTATCGATTCACTTGGTATTCGATAGCGAAGGGATACATCTTTGAGAAATATCGCTGAGTCTAATTGGGGTTCAGAAAACGTCGTGTTATCCATTATATGCAAACGAATCAGCTTTGATGCAGAAGAAGAACCATCCAATGATCAAAACACCAAAAGCTGCCACTCCTGTCGCGACCCATGTCATCAGGTGAGGTACGAATCCATCCAAAACAAGGATCCTGAATAAGTTCACAATATAATAAAATGGATTAATGTAAAGTAATAATCCATCTAAGATTTTTCGATAGAATGTAAGGGGCATAATAATAGGTGTTAGGTACATCCAGGCTGTGAGAACAACAGGATATAAATCAGCAACATCCGGGAAAAAGACGGCTAATGTCGAAATTATTAGAGCCACACCCAGGGAAAAGGTAAACAAAAATACCATAAAAATTGGCACAAGTAAAACTGATGCATGAAAAGGTACGCCTGTAATGGCAAGAATTATTCCCAGGGGAACCAGGGATAAAAGGAAATTAACCATATTTGCCATGATCGTCGACACAACAAAGGCAGACCGAGGTAAATAGATTTGTTGAAAGAGTTGACTTCCCCATACCATGGAGTGCATTGCCTGGCTTGTTGATTGAGAAAACATCGTCCAACAAATAATACCTGTCAAAACATAGGCAGAATAATTTTCTTCCCTGCTAAATACTTGGGACCAAACAACCACCATAATTAGCATTGTGCCAAGGGGATTGAGCATCGTCCATGCAACTCCCAATATGGATCGTTTATACCTTGCTACAATATCACGTCTAACAAGCTGGTAGATTAGGTCGCGATAACGGTACAAAGCAATCAACTCTTCGATTACAGGATGTTTTCTTTTATCGCTGTCATAAATGATGGAAGTTGACATGTTTGATTTCTTCTAATGAATTG
The DNA here is from genome assembly GCA_964441045.1 of uncultured Candidatus Brevefilum sp. Taxonomy (GTDB): domain Bacteria; phylum Chloroflexota; class Anaerolineae; order Anaerolineales; family Anaerolineaceae; genus Brevifilum. The sequence goes on along the minus strand of CAYTXE010000165.1, from coordinate 137 downwards.
ACAGAAAATAGGTTACCTTATTAGGGTGTTTGTGTCAATTTAAATCTTGACTCGTCAGAAATAAAATTGCATTATTATTGTAATTCGTAATTAACTGAAGGCCATTGATTAAATACTTTGATCTGGTTTAGAGTAAC
>CAYTXE010000164.1:3820-4173 GCA_964441045.1 uncultured Candidatus Brevefilum sp. | reverse complement strand
AAGTAAGGTAATGGACCCAGAAATTCATAAAGACCTTGTCTCTTTGAAGATGATAAAGGATATCGAAATTAATGACTCGCAGGTTTCGTTTACAGTCGAATTAACTACACCCGCTTGCCCACTGCGCCACCAGATCCAAAAGGATGCTGAAAATGCTGTATTGGCATTAGAAGGTGTCGAAAAAGTAGAAGTAAAATTGGGTGCCAGGGTGCAGGCTGATGATAAGATCAAAGACCTTTCGATCAAGAATATCATTGCGATTGGCTCTGGGAAAGGTGGTGTGGGAAAATCTACTATCGCGGTGAATCTGGCAGTAGCTCTGGCAAAATGTGGTGCGAAAGTCGGCTTACTGG
>CAYTXE010000164.1:0-3810 GCA_964441045.1 uncultured Candidatus Brevefilum sp. | reverse complement strand
ATCTATGGGCCAAATGTGCCAAAGATGATGGGTGTAACTGCCTTGCCGCCAACACCAGAAAATAAGAAAATCCAAACAGCTGAAGCATATGGTGTTAAGGTCATGTCGATTGGTTTTATGGTTGCAACTGGTCAACCTTTGATTTGGCGAGGACCTTTGCTTCATTCTGCCATTAAACAATTTCTCATGGATGTGGACTGGGGTGATCTGGATTATTTGATTGTGGACCTGCCCCCAGGTACCGGGGATGTCCAACTTTCCCTTGTCCAGACAGTTCCATTGAGCGGTGGAGTAGTCGTCACAATGCCGCAGCAGGTGTCCTTTGATGATGCCGCAAGAGCAGCAGCCATGTTTAAGAAACTTGACGTTCCGATCTTAGGCGTGGTTGAAAACATGAGCTACCTTGAAATGGAGGATGGGTCTCTACGGAGAATATTCGGTGAGGGCGGGGGCGAAGACCTGGCTCGGATGGCGAGTGCTCCGCTCTTGGGAAGTATTCCTATCGATGAGAGGATCCGTGCGGGTGGTGATCAGGGTGAGCCTGTGGTGGCTGCTGATCCTGATTCTCAAGGTGCGAAAGCCCTTACAGCGCTGGCTGAATCAATTGCAGCCCGCATGAGTATGGAAAACCTTGAATGATCGATTACATCGCCATTAACCTTGATAGGTTATAATGCATTTATGAATCAGAATAATATTATAAGCGTTCAATTTGAGCCAGTCGGTAAGAATTATTTTTTTGATGCCTCTCAGTACCCGGAGATTCAGCCCGGAGATCCGATTGTTGTCAACACGAGTAGAGGGCTTCAGCTAGCGACTGTTTCTCAAGTCCAAATAGATACATCAAACCTGGATTTGCACTCGTTTAAATCTGTTGAACGACCAGCAACACCTACAGACCTTCTCAATCGCAAAGCTTTCCTAATTAGAGAAAAGGAGACGGGAAAGCTCATCCGGGATTATTTGAATAAAGTCGGGTTGAGCGGCGTGAAAGTGGTTTCTGTTGAGTATTCGCTGGATGGTGCACAGTTGTTCATCCTTATCAGCAGTGAGTCTTCAATTACCTATAATCTCAAGCGGCTGCAAAATGATATCCAGAATTTGGTGAAGGATGTCCGGCTTGAACTTCGACAGATTGGACCCAGAGATGCTGCTAAGTTGATCAAAGGGATGGGCGCTTGCGGTATGGAAACCCGCTGCTGCTCAAAATTCCTGACAGAATTCTCTTCAATTTCAATCCGTATGGCAAAAACGCAGGATATTTCACTGACCCCCTCTGAAATCACTGGTATGTGTGGGCGATTGAGATGTTGTCTAATGTATGAGTACGACCAGTATGTGGAAGCAATTAAAACACTGCCAAAACGTAAACGTAAGGTCATCACATCCATGGGTGAGGGGCGTGTGGTGCAAATATTACCATTACAACAAGCTGTGATTGTCGATTTGCCAGAGATTGGGCCGAGACAATTCTCAAAAGAGGAATTAGATCGTGCTGAGAAAATTGCCAAAGGCGAAATTGTCGAACCCGAGGTAATCGAAGAACCACAGCCAAACAGAATAATTAGCCGTCCTGAGGATCAACACGTTACACGAAAGAAAAATGGATCAAATCAAAATCGCTCCAACAAACCTTCCTCGAGGCGGCGTGGTCGTAATTCAAGACGGTCAAATAAAAATAGAAATTAATCATTTCAGCTTTGAGGATTCATCGAACAATGATATTCAATGAGGGTTGGGAAACCCATAAGGGGATCCTGGTTATTCTGGCGCATCCGGATGATCCGGAATTCTTTTTGGGTGGGACGATTGCCCGATGGGTTAGGGCTGGTCATTCTGTTCATTATGTGCTTCTCACAAGGGGTGATAAGGGCGCTGGAGATGACATAAAGAGTCCTGAAGAGGTCATCAAAATCCGTGAAAAGGAACAGGATAGTGCAGCCCAATCACTGGGTGTTAAATCAGTCGCTTATTTAGATTATCTTGATGGCTACCTTATTCCTGATCTTGAAAAGCGAAAAAATGTTGTGCGTGTGATTCGGGAATATCAACCAGATATCCTTGTAACCTGTGATCCAACAAATTATTTCCCCAGCCAACATTACATCAACCATCCTGACCATCGCTATGCAGGACAGGTCGTCATTGATGCAGTTTTTCCGGCTGCTGGTAATCGATTCTTTTTCCCTGAGCTTCATGAAAAAGGAAATCTCCCACATGAAGTGGAAGAAGTCTGGATGAGCCTGACAAACACTCCAAATGTATCCTTAGATGTGACAGAACATTGGCACGACAGAATTGAAGCTCTCAAAATGCATGCTTCCCAGATAGGTGATCCAGACGCGTTCGAAAAACGGATGCGTGAGAGGATTCATAACGATGATGACTCTATATTCCGATATGAAGAAAACTTCCGTGTAATTAGATTCAGGAGATCGAACAGATGACAATTTTTGATGAAGCATTTGAAATTAATGATGAAACAATAAAAACTCGTCGTGATCTTCACCGCCATCCAGAATTGGGATTAGAGGAATTCCGGACAGCTGCTATTGTTGCCGAAAAATTGGAGGCATTAGAATTAGAAGTATCCACTGGTATTGGCAAAACAGGTGTGGTTGGTTTACTCAAGGGAAAGTCAGAGTCTCCCGTTCTGCTCCTGCGCTTTGATATGGATGCTTTACCCATCCAGGAGGAAACTGGAGTGGCATACGCCTCTGAGCATCCCGGTAAGATGCACGCCTGCGGTCACGACTGCCACACTGCGGTTGGGTTGAGCGTCGCTAAACTGCTGGCTTCAAGAAGAGAAGAGCTGGCTGGAACGATAAAATTTGTCTTTCAACCAGGGGAAGAAGGCGCTGGTGGTGCAGAATTAATGGTGGCAGATGGAGTTCTTGATTCCCCCAAGCCAGATTATTCTATGGCGATGCATGTTTGGAATGATAAGCAAGTAGGTTGGTATGGATTAACGCCAGGACCAATCATGGCAGGGGCACATATCTTCACAGTAAAAATCAAAGGGAAAGGCGGCCACGGCGCATCACCCCATCAATCCGTCGACCCGGTAGTGGCTGCAGCACAGATTATTACAGCATTGCAGACGATCACATCCCGTAATGTCAATCCCTTGGACAGTGCTGTTGTTTCTGTTTGCAATGTGGCATCCGGGACGGCTTTTAATATCATTCCACAAGAAGCAAAGATTGAAGGCACTATTCGAACTTTCAAATCGGAAGTGTGTGATAAGGTTCTTCACCGTTTTGATGAAATTGTGTGCAATATTGCTGAAGCCATGGGATGCACCGCAAAAATTGACATAGAACAGGTCACGTTTCCAGTTTCAAATGACCCAGAGCTTGTTCATCTGATGACATCTGTGGTTCAAGAGATGGACCCAAATGCGCAAATCGATTCTTCTCACCAGACAATGGGATCCGAAGATTTCTCCTTTATGATGCAAGATATCCCGGGTTGTTTTATAATGGTCGGTTCAGCCAATCACGAAAAAGGACTTGATTACAGCCATCACCATCCAAAGTTTAACATTGATGAAACCTGTTTACCATTTTCAGTAGCAATGATTTCACAAGGGGCAGTTGAGATTTTGGAAAAGCATCCCAAAGCCGGTGTATGAGTTCGTTACGAAAAACATGTCACATCTGGTTTTTTGACCAGAAATCTCCAGGTAAAACATATTGAACCTTCAACAAGACCCTTCAATCGAATCAAAAGCACTTACATTACAACAAGTCTTTGCAACCTGGCTGCCTTTGGTGGCAAGCTGGATGTTGATGAGTATGGAGCTGCCAA
>CAYTXE010000163.1:0-4216 GCA_964441045.1 uncultured Candidatus Brevefilum sp. | reverse complement strand
ATGACACAAGACGCCCCACTTTCAAACAGACCACACCCTTTTTGCAGTAGACTCACCTGTGAATCCATAGAAATAAAATAAATGATCATAATATGATCATTTAGAAATATTAAGTTCAGTCGGTTAAGAATATCTGATACATATTTTCCATAATCATTATTTTTGAACCAAGCACAATTCAACATAATCGATTGGAAGTTTCGCTCCGTAATTTCACTTTAGGAAAAAAATATCTCAATTCGAGAAAACAAGATAGATCTAAGCAGAAGAATTGAATTCTCTTCCACTATTACTTAATTAATAGCTCCTTGGGGAATGAATCGCCTTCGATGACTCCCATCTCGATTGAAAATACTTTCTTTTCCATCGGCTCAATAAATTTAACTTCATTTCTCTCTAAGGCTTGTTTCCTTCCTTCAGCATAAGTTGTCGCTGGGTTTAATCCACAGACATATTCTCTGCTTCGCATCATTTTCCACTGTAAGAAAACTGGCAGCTGCCGTGTATCGTATCGCAGGAAAAATCCCATCCCATTTTCGCCCAATTTTGAATTATACAAACAAACATTCGCCTTGCCGTCTTTTGTGTCAAAGGAATGGTAGAAACATTCCTCCTCAATCCCATCCACTGGTTCTGAAAAGTGGTTGAACTCTAAAAGCCCCTTTTCTGCAGAGTGTGTTCTCGGCCAGGATTTATTAATTTTCGTGGAAAATAGCTCAGAGTTTCCATCTAAGAAGGGGAATCCAACGTTGATGTGATATAATAGCATCAATGGAACAGGCTTAAAATCACGGTTCTCGATCGTATCATTAATAACAAGGCTGTTGGATCCTAGGGAAGTTTGGATTTTTCTCGTCAGTACTAAATCTTCAGCATAGAATCGTGAATGTCTGACTGTGCCACTAATTTCAAAATTTAACTGATCTTCCTCCCAATACATACGCTTTGAGACCATTTCAGCTGGAATATTTGCGATTTCCCCATGTACGCCATAATCCCGCCCATCGACGATACAATCAGCCCCAACATTATTCAATCCACTCGTTGTTAATAGTCCACCATAAAAACTATCTAAAAATCCTCTTCCCTTATTTTCTATGAAATATTCAGGAGAGCGTAATCCGGATTTAGAAACATAACCAAAAGGAAATCCCTTATAAGATGCTGCCCCTATATCAAGGCACCTGGAAGGGAAAACCGTAAACTGTAACTCTCCAGCGTTCACATCAATTGCATCTACACCTTTCGCTCTCCCTGAATTGAAGGTGTATTCCTTAATTCCACTTACCTGTGAGAGATTGCCAGTTCTCTTAAGTAATTCTTCCCTTGAATACTCATTTCCATACAATTTTGCCATTACAAGCCTCCAGAGTATTTGTTTTGAAAAAGATCACTATCTAGAATTGGACCAACTAAAATTCAATATTGTCCAAATCCCTAGCACTATCCTCAATCACTCAAAAGAAAATGAAATATCTCCGATTGTACTACCTGTTCTGTCGAAGATATGTTCATCTTTTCTAATTTAACATCAATGATTATCTGCTACTTCGAGAGTAATATTTCCTACAGCCACTTTTCAACAATTTTCGCCTGGCTTGAGAAAGTATCCTTCAATGTTCCATACAAGCTCCGGTAGGTTTGATAATAATCTTCATATTTATCGACTTGATCACGATTTGGCTCAGTCACACTGAGTGGTTTAATTACCTGAGAGCTTGCTTCCTCTGCATCCTTAAAGTGGTTTGCACCAATTGCAGCAAGCATCGCCGCTCCGACACAGCCGGTTTCAGAAACATTTGTGGTAACAATGCTAGCATTATAAATGTCTGCTTGCATTTGCAGCCACAATTTCGACTTAGCCCCACCTCCTGATGCACGCACTTCACTAACCGTCACATTAGCTTCTCGCAGCAACTCAATCGTGTCTCGCAGGCTGAATGTGACGCCTTCCATGACTGATCTCGAGATCTCATTTAATCCATGCCGATAGGATAAACCAAAGAAAACACCCTTGGCATAAGGATCAGGATAAGGTGTACGTTCACCATTTAGATAAGGTAAAAACACCAAACCCTCGCTGCCAACATTCGCCTTTGAGGCAAGATCGGTCATTAGTGAATAGACATCTTTGCCTTTCTCTTTCATGGCATCGCGCTTGTCAGCAAAAATAGTATCTCTCAACCATTTAAACGAACCACCCGCAGCTAATGTACAACCAAATAAGCTCCAGGTTTCAGGAACGGAATGGCAAAAAGATAATGCTGCCGCTTGATTCACATCAGGAATTGGTTTGTTTGCTGCTGCATAAACAACACCAGATGTACCGATTGTTGCGGAGACAATCCCCTCCTTATAAACGCCACTTCCAAGTCCGCAAGCCGGTTGATCGCCAGCACCAGCAACAACAGGAATATTAGGTGTTAATCCCAGCTCTTCAGCGACATCATTCCTTAAGTACCCAGCTACATCCTGCGATTCAAGGACATTGTCACTGACAATATCACGAGGTAATCCGCACAGCTCAAACATCTCATCAGACCACTTTCTGTTTGCTACATCAAACAGATATGAACCTGATGCATCGGTTACATCCAATGAAATTTCACCTGTGAGCTTATAATTTATATAGTCTTTCGGGAAAATCACTTGCGCAACCTTATCAAAAAGTTCAGGTTGGTGTTTCTTGACCCACATCAATTTAGGAGCCCAATAACCGGTTAGTGGAATATTGGAGGTCTTTTCCAGTAAGAATTCCAACCCCGCTGTCTCATACAACCAATCAACTTCTGAAACAGCTCTTTGATCCAACCACATGATGCAGTTACCGACTGTTTCGTTGTTTTTATCAAGAAGCGTGCTTCCTAACATTTGCCCCGTGACACCAATACCATAAATTTCTTTTCCCAATCCACTGGAGTGAACCGCTTCTTTAATGGCTAATTTACAAGCTTTCCACCAATCCGCAGGATCCTGCTCTGCCCACATTGGTTTTTCTGTAATAACATCAAGTTCTTCGTACCCCACACCAGCAGAACTGCCATCTTCACCAACAACGATGGCTTTAACGCCACTCGTTCCCGAGTCAATACCTAAGAAATACTTCATCCTTGCTCCTTGAAATCTATAATAAATAATCCGCGAATTACCACTTCACAATCATAATTATATCAATTCGGGTTCATCTGAAATACGGCTTGTGGTCTTTTTCATAGAGATGGAAAATGGGTGCTCCAAAATAGTTTGCACTATCCGTGAATGGTTTTTCAAATTCAACTAAAAGAAGCATCCATTTCCACGTGAAGTCATTAATTATTAAATCGCTAACTTTAAGATATCCATGATCATATCTTTGGTGTAGCTTGTCGTGCCCCACCGGTGGGCTGTCTCAAGGATATCATCACTCATGGCATCAAGTTCGTCAGCAGGCATATTAGCCTCTGCAAAGGTAACAGGTACACCAATCTTCTTAAACCATACCTCAAGGGCATCAATGCCTTTTTGTGCTGTTTCTTTACTTACATCACCTTCTATACCAAAAACTTCATTTGCAAAGACTGAGAACTTCTTCAGTCTTTCATCACGGTGGTATTTCATAACCGCGGGGATTGAAACAGACATCGCACTTCCATGAGGTGTATCATAAAACGCAGAGAATGAATGTCCAACAATATGGATGATCTGGTCATATGCACCCAATCCACAGACATAAAATCCATTCCAGGCGAATGTCGCTGTCCACATGAACATTGCCCTGGCTTCTTTATCACTCAGATCCTCATACAATCGATCAGTGCATTCCATGATAGTTCTGATCATCCCCTGTGCATAATGATCCTGCATAGGAGCCCACTCTACAGTATGGTTGATATACCCTTCCATCAAGTGAGAAACAATATCTGCCGCGGAAATAGCGGTCTGCTTCCATGGCAAGGTATAGGTCAATTCAGGATCAAGAATGGATACAGTTGGATACATAAAAGGACTGAGGAAACCATCCTTTCTTCGTACTTCATCATTGTTCAGCACACTGACAGGATTCATTTCACTGCTGGTTGCAGGGATGGTTACAATTGTCATAATAGGCAGAGCAGCTTTTATTTCAGCTTTCCCAGTTGGGAAATCCCAAACATCGCCGTCATAACATGCACCAACAGCAACCGCTTTTGCAGTATCTATCGCGCTCCCTCCCCCTAAAGCAATGACCAAATCTGGT
>CAYTXE010000162.1:0-4295 GCA_964441045.1 uncultured Candidatus Brevefilum sp. | reverse complement strand
GTAATTATGAGCGTTACTTATCATGAACCCGAGTTAATCCCTTTCTGTAGAGCTCTGCGATGCCCAAGGGAAACTGAACCCCAAAGCATTTGGCTGGAGCAGGCAACCCCTCCATCACTGCAACCTCCATGGCCATTGGCCGAGTAAGAAACGTTGGAATTACTGGTCGATATCCCTTGTGGGTTTTATGATAATGTGATTTAAGTCATATTGAAAACACAATTTTTCTGGTAAGCTAAATGTAGAAAAAATATCTTAAAGGAGTGAAAATTTAATGAATGACCCGATGTTCTGCTTTCAATGTCAGGAAACATTGAATAATGTTGGCTGCACTGTCCGTGGTGTATGCGGTAAAACGCCAGAGGTGGCAAATTTACAGGATCTGTTAATTTACTTACTCAAAGGGATCTCTTTTTGGGGGACACGCGGCCATGACATGGGCGTAATTCATGAAGAGACGAATCTTTTTGTAGCTCAAGCCTTATTCGCAACCATCACCAACGCCAACTTTGATCCCGAGCGGTTTGTTAAATTAATCAAAGAATCAATCACTAGACGCGAGGATTTGCGCGAAGCTGCACAATCGAAGTGTTATGAATTGCACGGCAAACCATGTGCAGGAGCTGGACCTGATTGGGCGTCCTGGAAACCAGAATCTTATGACATTGCATCCCTCCTTGAGAAAGCAAAGAATGTCGGCGTGATGGCTGATGAAAATCTCAATGAAGATATCCGCTCCTTACGTGAATTGATCATTTACGGGTTGAAGGGTATAGCGGCCTATTCTGATCATGCTCATATTCTTGGTATGGAAGATCCTGAGGTTTTACATTTCATGCAGGAGATGCTGGAAGCAACCACAAATGATGACCTGACAGGGGATGAGCTCACTCAATTTGTCTTAAAAACCGGTGAAATGGGATTGCGCGCCATGGCATTATTAGACAAAGCCAACACCGATGCTTACGGTCACCCTGAACCAACCCGGGTTTATCTGGGTGTACGTCCTGGTCCTGGCATCCTGGTCAGCGGACATGATCTGCTTGATCTTGAAGAATTATTAGAACAAACGCTAGGCACAGGGGTAAACGTCTACACACATGGTGAAATGCTTCCCGCACATGCATATCCGGAATTTAAAAAATACAAACACTTTGTCGGCAATTATGGCGGCGCGTGGTGGAGACAGCGGAAAGAATTTGAAAGATTTGGCGGCCCAATCCTGATGACAACTAACTGCATTGTTAAACCCAAAGGAACCTATATTGACCGCATATTTACTACTGGTCAAGCGGGTTATCCCGGATGTAAACACATCCCTGACCGTAAGCCTGGAGGGCAAAAGGATTTTTCAGAGTTGATTGCACTGGCAAAAACATCACAAGAGCCCGAGGAGTTAGAAGAGAAAACCATCACCACCGGTTTTGCACACCATACTATCTTGCAGAATGCCCCAGCAGTGATTGATGCGATTCAATCTGGAGACATTAAACGCTTTATTGTGATGGGCGGATGCGATGGCAGACATAAATCACGCCAATATTACACCGATGTGGCTGAGGCTCTCCCAGATGACACCATCATCCTTACCGCTGGGTGTGCAAAATACCGCTATAACAAACTCGATCTAGGAGAGATCAACGGCATCCCCAGAATTTTGGATGCTGGACAGTGCAATGATTCCTATTCATTAATCAGAACTGCCCAGGCATTAGCAGAAGCCTTTGAACTTGAGGATGTCAATGACCTTCCAATATCGTATGATATCGCCTGGTATGAACAAAAAGCTGTGATTGTACTATTAGCCTTATTATCACTGGGCATCCGTAAGATCCACCTTGGCCCGACCCTGCCAGCATTCCTATCCCCAAATGTCACTTCAGTATTAGTCAAGAACTTTGACCTTAAACCCATTAGTAGTGTGGAGGAAGATATCGCTGCAATGATGATTGGTAATTAATTAACCTCACGCCCATTTCCGCCTGGGTGGTTATCAATAATCATCTAGGTGATCCATTGAAAGGCGCTGTCTTAATGATTGAACAAGTCTTCCAACTTACCCAAAGCACCAAGAAAACGGTTGAGAAAATTGTTCAGGATGATAATCTGGATTATATTCACATGCTGTTGAATAAGAATGAGGGTCTTCCGGTGCATTATTCAAATTCCAATGTGTATATGACTGTCCTTAAAGGCACTTTATCAATTACCCTCGAAGAACAGGAAGCGGCAGATTATTTATCTGGAACCCTAATAAAAATTCCTTACAGGACAAAGATGAATATCCGGAACCTGCATGAAGATATCCTGGAACTGATCGTGATCAAAGCACCCGCACCTAAGCACTACCATTCGGTTTGATACATCAAGTTCGTTATCCTGAATTTTCCTTCTGCAAGAACTAGTTAGTTAAAATTTAATGACATCAAATCGACGCCCTGGCCAGGGCGTCGATTTTACCTTCGTCAATGCATAATTATTTGTTGACCCTAGTTTTTATCCCTGGTCCACCAGCGCAAAGGTTCCCTTTAATCTTATATCTCGTGAACTGGAACCCACCAAAACCTCAAATTCTCCTTCTTCTGCAATCCATCTCTTTTGATAAGGATCATAAAATGATAATGATCGTGGATCCAAGTTAAATGTGACAATCTTTGTCTCACCAGGTTCCAGGAGGATTTTTTCAAACCCCTTCAGCTCCTTCATCGGGCGAATCAGTCTGGATTCGAAATCCCGGATATACAACTGGATGACCTCCTGACCAGCCACCTCACCGATATTTTCCACAGTGACAGAAACTTTGAAATCCTCTCCCATCATGACTTCGCTGGGCAGTGTCATTTCGGAATAGGAGAAATTTGTGTAGCTCAACCCATGGCCAAAGGGAAATAATGGTGCAACATCTTTGGTATCATAATAACGGTAGCCCACAAACAACCCTTCTCCGTAATGAACATCCTTCCAGCCAGGATAATGAATGAAAGCCGGATTATCTTCGAGACGTTTAGGAAAGGATACTGTCAGTTTACCTGAGGGGTTGACATCCCCAAAGAGGATGTCCGCCAGGGCATGTCCGCCTTCTTGTCCTGGATAATACATCAATAGAATCGCTTCCACATCATCTGCCCAGGGCATGGCTACGGGTGCGCCAGCGTTAACGACCACCACGGTATTAGGATTCACCATAGCAACCGCCCGGATCAATGCTTCCTGGGAGCCAGGTAATGCTATATCCGATCGATCTTGCCCCTCACTTTCAAATAAATCTGGTAATCCAGCGACAATGATCGCAGCATCACTCAGTTTTGCTAATCTCACAGCGCGTTCAACCAAATCACCTTCTACACCCATTGAGGATTTATATAAGAACTGGATCAAGGCAAATGGATTGTTTTCGCCACTCACATATTCTGCCCGAAATGCATATCCCCGACCCTTCTCCAAAGCAATCACTTTGTGAACCCGCATCCGTTCAGGCTCGAATGCTGTATTCGATCGTACGCCGATGTCATTATCCAGTATCAACTCTCCATCCAGCCACACCTTTGCTGAACCAGTGTTTACCAGGACAAACTCCGTCTCACCTGATTCTGGTATTGTAAACATCCCTGTCCAGCGAACACTGTAATGCTTCTCATCAACAATACCACTCGCCGGTCCTGCACCCCCCCACCAGGCACTGATTGAAGGATCTGTCCGGGTCAGTGCAGGATCACCAGAAAAATCAAGGTTATTGTAAAATTCAGCCTGCAATCCTTGTGTCTCCCCATTCAGATGCATAAAACGTGCATTTTCAACCGGTACCGGGTTAGCCCGGTTATCGTAACCAGGTTCATAACCGATTTCTACCCGGTCGCGCAATTTGGCTTTAATACCATCTAACGGGGTCACCCAATGATGTGGATCCACACGAGAGCTGCCGCCTCCGCTGACCACACGGTCTGCGTTCAGCCCAATCACGGCTAACTTTTCTATCTCTTCCACCTTCAACGGTAGCCGTTCGGAGTCATTTTTTAACAGCACCATCGATTCGGCGGCCAATTCACGTGCCACAGCTCGATGTTCAAGCGTATCACCACTGCCTTTTAGCATGGATTCATCAGACATCACCCCAGCCAAATATAACAGCCGCATCATACGCCGTGCTGCATCATCCACAAACTTCTCATCAACTTGCCAGTTGCTGACAGCTGCTTCAAGCTGCGGACCAAAATATCGTGCCGGGCCCGGCATCTCAAGGTCCAGCCCTGCGGTGATCGGAGCATGAATATCATGCACAGCACCCCAATCCGATA
>CAYTXE010000161.1:0-4430 GCA_964441045.1 uncultured Candidatus Brevefilum sp. | reverse complement strand
GATTTGCCCCGCCCTAAACGGGATCAGTTCGCTGATCCCGAAACCTTCATCACCGAGTTCATCCCCAGCCTGGCACCGCAGCTTCAAGGTCAAACCCTCCTCCTCACCTTTGACGAGTTTGACACCCTATCCCGCCCTGATATTCAGGATACTCTGGCCCGGCCATTGATCACCTTTTTCCGTCAATTGTTTGATGTTTCCTGCCTTAATTTCATCTTCTCCATTGGCTCCTCCGGCAATAAACTGGAGAACATGCAGGCGTCCTACACGAATTTCTTCAAAACCGCCCTGTATCGCAAGGTCAGTTTCCTTTCCAAGAACGAGTGCCGGGGGTTGATCACCAAGCCCGTCAAAGGCGTGATCACCTACCAGCCCAAAGCTGTTCAGCGCATCACTGAGATCACCTCCGGGCATCCCTACTTCACCCAACTGATGTGCCATGAGCTCTTTTCCCGCTGCCAGACGACTGGTTCACGTGAAATCACCCCTGAAGATGTAGACAACATTCTGGATGACGTGATCGAACGCGGCACCGTCAACTTGAAGTTCGTTTGGGATGAAGCCACCGATCTGGAAAAATGGGTTCTGGCTGTGTTAGGTGAAAAAGAAGGTGTCTCACAAAAGGAAATCAACACGACGCTCAAATCGCAGGGCGTTCGTTTCGTTGATTCGGACCTCAATTCTGCCATCCTTCACCTGCGGGACAAAGACGTCTTGACGAAGGATAATCACCTGGTGATCCACCTGATGAAGCTCTGGCTGGAGATCAACCGCCCGATGGACCGGGTGCGTGAGGAGCTGGTGCAGACCAACCCCATCGCCGACCGCTACATCGAGATTGGTGACGAACTCCGCGACCGACATCAATTTGATGAAGCCGTTGAAAGTTATCAACGAGCGCTTGAATTTCAAGACAATAATATCTCAGCGTTGTTAAGTATTGCAAATATTTTTCTCAGCCAACAAAAATACACGCAGGCTGTAAATTCCTTTGAAAAAGCCCTCCAGGTGAACAGCGAACACATCGCCGCTCGTCAGGGCTACTGCCAGTCTCAATTGGCCCTGGGGGATCAGACTCGTCAGGCAGGGGCTACAGAGGATGCCATCGCAGCCTACCAGGCGATCCTCAACCTGACGCCAGTGCATCGACAGGCGCGCCAGAACCTGGCAGCGATCTATCGCGAGCAAGCGGAAGCTTATCTCTCATCCGGGGATGACCAGCAAGCCCTGGAGAGCTTACGCCTGGCAATAGAAATGACCCCGGAAGACGAGGAACTCAAAGCCCGTCACCAGGGGATCATCGATGAAAAGAAAGCCGCTCTGGTCAAATCCTGGTTCGACAAAGCACAGAGAGCCCTCAGGCGCAAGCGTTGGGATGAAGCCGCTAAAATGGCGCAAGAAGCCCTCAAGGTAGACCCTGATGACGAGGACATTCAGAAACGCGTCGCTGAGATCAAGGATGCCCCCCGGCAGGAGAAGCTCAAAACCTACCGCAAAGAAGCTGAAACGGCACTCGCCAAAGGTGATTATCCCAAAGCGATCACAGCGCTTGAAACAGCTTCCCTTTTATCACCGGAAGACACCGCCCTAACCGAATGGCTGGAATCAACACGCTCTGACCAGCAGCAAGCCCAGCTCAAGCACTATCAAACCCAGGCGGAACAAGCCCAAGGTGCTGGGGACTGGGAGGCTGCCATCGACGCCAGGCAGGCTGCCATCCAACTAGACCCGGATGATGAAACGCTTGCTGAAGCGCTGGTTAAAACGAAGGAAGACCAGAAGAACGCGCAGCTCAGGACCTATCAAGAACAGGCAGAAAGTGCCCAGGCTGCTGGGGATTGGGAGGCCGCCATTGCAGCCAGGCAGGCTGCCATCAAGCTGAATCCTGAAAATGAAACGCTTATTCAAGCTCTGGCCAAGACAAAGACAGACCAGAAGAACACTCAACTCATGATGTTCCAGACCCAGGCAGAAAAAGCCCAAACCGCAGGGGATTGGGACGCTGCCATCGCAGCCAGGCAAGCCGCCATCCAGCTGGATCCAGAGAATGACACACTTGCCAAAGCGCTGGTTAAGACAAAGGCAGACCAGAAGAACGCACAGATCAAGGTGTATCAGGAACAGGCAGAAAGCGCGCAGGCAGCCGGAGATTGGGAGGCCGCCATCGCTGCCAGGCAGGCTGCCATAAAGATGAATCCGGAGGATGAAGCCCTTGCACAAGCCCTGGCGGAAACGCAGGCTGCCCATCTTCAAGCCAAATTAGACGGGTTGTTGGCAAAAGCTGACAGCGCATTCAAGGTGGAAAACTGGTCTGAAGCCGTCAGCGTCTGGGAAGCCTACCTGGAAGAAATGCCCGAGGATGCTGAAAAGTTCAGTGAGCGCCTATCTAATGCCCGGAAGTATGCCCGGATCAGCGCTGATTACGCGGAGGCCCAGGATCACATCCATAAAAAACAATTCGGCCGAGCGATCGGCAAGCTGCAGGGCATCATCGCCCAGGATCCTACCTATAAGGCCACCTCCCGCCTGCTGGTGGAGGCAGTTGAAGCCAACCAACAGCGTAAGCCCATTTGGAAGAGAGGCTGGCTGTATGGAGGTGTGGGGGTCATTCTATTGGTCATCGTTGGAGTGCTGTTCAACCAGCAAATCTCAGGATTTATCGCAACCAAACCCTGGCAAGGTTTATTTGAGAATGCTGAGGAGCAGGTGAGCAGTGTTACGCCAACCACTGGAGAAGCATATAAAACATTGTTAGATGGGTCACAAGCGCATTCCTCAGTCGTCTCAGCAGCACTAAACATTGGCGAATCTTACCATCCCATTCTGGACTATATCGAGTCCCAAGCGCCCACTTTTGAAGATGATTTTTGGTATGAAAATCAAGAATGGGGTCGTACATCAGAAAATAATACTTTAAATTCTCACATAAAAAACTACCAATTGGTCATCATTGATAATTTTAATGGAGGTGGCTACTCAGATAGTTTTACAGCTGGTGTTTCATTTTCTATCCCTGGTTTGGACTTAACGAAAGATTTCGCCCTGGTATTTGACTTTGCGGGGAACGAGAAAATCGAGTCGATTAATATGCGGTTTGGCACATCCTTAAGGGGGGATACGGGATATCAGATTGCAATTGAGCCAAATTCTTGGGAATTGAGCCAGCTGGCGGATAGCACTATCCTTGACCAAGGGAACTTATCAACTAGCCCTGCAGATCGATCAACCAACCATCTTTTGCTAATTGTCAAAGACGCATATGCTGTATTATATCTAAATGATGAGACCGTTTTCGAACGAAATGACTTGATCAGGGACTGTTACCTTAAGCGAATTGAAGTCGTTGCGATTGAAGAGGGCGGTTATGTGTGTTTTGATAATTTCCAATTATGGGACATGGAGGAGGTTGAGATCGGCAAAGGAATAGCGCCTGAAATCGGAACCATATCAAATTGGGACACAGTCCAGGCGTACATGGATAATCAAGAACCTACTTTTGAAGATGACTTTTCAGCACCAAACACCCTATGGGACGATTATTGGTCAGATGCGGGAGGGGGGCAATTAGAAGATTTACTCAATGATGGTCATCTGAGCATTCCAGACACAGCAGGTAAGTTCGGATTCAACCTGCCGGTTCGTGCCAAAGATTTTGTCGCTTACATTGAGGTGTCCCCTCAATCAAACTTTGAAGAATTTTCCTTTACTTTCAAGAAATATGAAACAATTCTATCTTTGTACAGTTTTACACTAGAAGGTCGAGACGGAGAATACAACATCCGATCTTGGGATTGGGAATCTGAAACCGAAATATCGCTGAAAGAAGGCAATTTGGGGAATATGGAAGGGCAGAATCTCTATAAACTTGTGGTGATCGCAAAGGATGACGCCTTTGCGGTATTCTGGGATGAAGATCTGCTCTTTTTCCACAAAAACACGGCAAGTGAAGGCAACATTCTTGGATTTTTTACTCGTGGTGACAGAAGCTCCTGGATGAACATCGATAACATCATGCTCTGGGACCTGGAAGGCGATGAGTTTTTCGCATCAGAGGAAGCTGAACAGGAACCAGAACAAACGGAACCAACACCCGCACCTGGCGCAGTTGATACCAACGAGGTGGATGGCGCAGAGATGGTCTACGTCCCTGCGGGGGATTTCCTGATGGGCGGGGAAGCGTCATCAGAGAATCCAGAACACACTGTTTACCTGGACGCCTTCTGGATCTATCAGCACGAGGTGACCAATGCACAGATTAAATCCTGTATTGATGCAGGATACTGTGTTAGTAATAACAGGGATTATTCTGAGAATAATTATCCTGCTGTCTATATCGAATGGAATCAAGCAAATACATACTGCCAGTGGGCAGGGGGTCGCCTCCCCACAGAAGCAGAGTGGGAAAAAGCTGCCCGGGGGACGGATGGCAG
>CAYTXE010000160.1:0-4441 GCA_964441045.1 uncultured Candidatus Brevefilum sp. | reverse complement strand
CTTAATTTCAGCATTTTGATCGACAACCGTGAGATCCAGTTTCGTGCCAGCTGCTCTCCATGTTTCATGCCAGGTCCGGGCGATCTGAAGTACTAGGTTTTGACCCAGGCAGCTGCAGCCGACCACGAGAATGCATCCTGGTTTTTTCCCCTGGTTACTTTCCTGGTTAAGATCTGTATATTCTGAGACGAGGTATCGAGCGCCGCGCTCATAGATATTAAATATCTCCAGCCGAAAGTTTGGAAAGGTCTCAAAACCAAATTCAAGCTCCCTCAAGAGATCATAGAGCTTAGGGTTGGTAATATGGATTGAGCAGTTAAGCGCGGCGCGCTTACGTCCTACAGACAACTGCCGGGCAGCCACAGCGATTTCGGCATTTATGGATTCATCACCGCAAACAGCTACCAAGTTGTTGGCTGTTTTGATAGATGCGACTGCTAAATTTTCTGTTTCACGAGCGTCTCGTTCCAAGACGATGATGCCCATCTCACGGCAAAGGTCAATATGGGAGTTGGATGGATCAATTTCAATGACCACAACATCGCCCCCAACCAGACGGAGCTCTGATGCCAGTAGCCATCCTTTTTCACCTAATCCGCAGATGATTGTGTGCCCCCGCAGCATCCGCATACGGAGCAGGTCAAGCTGCTTGCGAAATATTGCCGCCACAGCCAACACAGCTGTGTACGCTGCCACGAGCGGTGTCAGGAATCTCGCTACTTCCAGCTCCCAGCTGATCGGTCCAGATATAGCGCCTGATTCGATCGTTGTCAGCTGCAGGGTCAGGTAAAAAAGGTCTGTAACTGAATAATTGCTGTTTAATGAGCGAGTGTATTTATCGAAGCCAATATAGCCGAGTATTAAACAGATGGCGAAGAGCACCAAAAGGAGCTTCCATTGGTGTGTGCGTAAGAACTTCCAGAATTTTCGTTTATTGATCGATAAATCCCTCTTCATGATGTCCTATCGGTGATTGAGTAAAACAAAAAATTTATTTTCATGGATTATATCATTGAAAATTTAATGGTTCTGAGACATTTGTTCAATTGTTGTCAGTAGATGAGTGGATTTGGAATTATTTGGCAGTAATTTCATTTTGGTTTTCTGGATTTTTGGGATGTGATGACTGAACGTCGCCAAGATCACAGCCAAAAGGAAATTGCGTCAATGCTGGTCCCTACAGGAGGCTTTGCATTCCTTTCAGGACGCTTCGCGGTGAGGACACCAGCATAATCGAAAAGGGGAGTATAAATGAAATCCCGGATGAATTTTGGATAAATTTCGGATATGAGTGTAATGTGATGTTAATTATTTGGAACGAGGTGTCTGCCGATATTCCTTAAGGATCTGGGCTGCAAGACGTGTTCCAAGCCGGTCAGCCCCAGCGTTGATCATAACCATTACATCGTTAAGGGTATGAATACCTCCTGCTGCTTTAACCCCCATCGAGTCTGGTGGACCCACAACACGGCGCATCAGGTCAATGTCATCCACTGTTGCCCCACCCTTGCTGAAACCTGTAGAAGTCTTGACGAAATCCGCATCAGCTGTCTTGCAGATCAAACATCCGATTATTTTTTCTCGTCTATTGAGTAAGGCCGTTTCCAGGATCACCTTGACGAGTCCCCCTTTGGGATGTGCCGCTTCAACAACCTGACGGATGTCATCCAAAACGTATTGAAATTCTCCAGCCTTCAGCATCCCTACAGAGATCACCATGTCAATCTCATCAGCGCCGGCATCAATGTATGAACTGGCTTCTTGGGCTTTTATTTCCGATGGAAAGCCGCCTAAGGGAAAACCAGCTACAGTGCCGACATTCACTCCGGAGCCTTCGAGCAATCGTTTGGTCAGGGATACAAAAATGGGGTTGATGAACACAGTCGCATATTGGTTCTCAACTGCCTCAATACATAAGGATTCAACCATTGCAGGCGTTGCTTCAGGATTATGAAGCGCACAGTCCAAATATGAAGCAAGTGGTGAGTTTAAGGGATGAATTGGTGGGAGTTCCGGCAGAGCACTTTCATACTGCCTGGCTTTGAATAAAATATTGGAGAAAGAAGCGTCCATCGAATCTGCTTTCAAATTTGAGATACAAATTATTTGATTGGGAAACCTAAAATTGTTAAGAGTTAATGAAACCAATTGTAAGTTTCATCGAGAATTTATCGATATAATTGTCCCAACCATTAAGAAATTGACTTGGCCTATTGGAAGTCAATATCTAAGTTGTGAATTATTTGATTGATTTAAAAAAATTTGCTCAATATCAAAAATTCTTTTTCGCATCCTCGATTTTATCGCCATCGTGCCATTCAATGAAAGCATCACATTGGTTGCAGTGCGCGACATTTAATCCTGACTCATCTTTTTTAATCTCTACTTGACCACCACATGAACATTTACGATAAATGCTTAGTATCTTTCCGCCGTAATCTAAAATTCTAAATTTACCCCGTTCTGGTTGCTTTTCTTCTGTCATTGATTTACCTCGTTGATTAATCTAAATTGGTATATGCACAAAAAATGTGGGCGTAATATTACGCCCACATTTTACTACACTTTGTGAATAACTCGAAATTATTTGAGCAGGTTTCCGAGGAAGGCCAGAACGTTTCCGAGCACACCGAAATCTGTATCGCCAAAGGAAGACCCCGTCCAATCGGGATTCAAACCACCGAAGGCTGTGTAGGTTGTACCGGCGAGCATTGTGAAAATGAAGCCATTCAACAAACCACCTACGATAGCACCTTTCTTACCGCCAGTTGCGTTGCCAAAGACGCCAGCTGTACCGCCGACAAAGAAGTGGATGATCATTGAAGGTAAAATAACTCCACCCACAGCGCCACCAGCCAGAAGCTGAATGCCCATTGCTACCAACCCACCTACAACTGAGGAGAGATAACCAACAAGAACGGCATTCTGAGCATAGGGGAAGACAACCGGGCAGTCCAGAGCAGGTTTAGCATTGGGAACGATCTTCTCAGCAATACCACGGAAAGCAGGGACGATCTCTGCCAGTACGGTGCGGACACCGAGGAGGATGATCGCAATACCACCGGCAAATGTAAGCGATTGGAGGAATGCACCAATGACCCAGTATTGTCCAAGTTGTTCAGAGGCAGCCTTACCGCTTAAAAGACCAACGATAACGTAAATGACTAACATTACGGAGGCCATGGCGACCAGCGGTTCCTTCATGAAGCCGATCCAATCCGGGAAGTCCATTTCTTCTGTGGAATCTTCAGGATCGCCAACAAATTGCCCAATGAAACCAGCGAGTGCATAGGTTGTGATGCCAAAGTGTCCCATAGCGAAACTGTCTCCGCCTGTGATCTTGCGCATAAACGGCATGGAAAGAGCAGGCATAAAGGTCATCATCGCACCAGAAATGATTGATGCAACAGCGATAACCAGCCACATATTCCCTCCAAATGCGGGCATAACTGAGAGCATACCTGTGGTCAGGGTGGCGATGAATAGAGTGTGGTGACCTGTCAACCAGATATATTTGAAGGGGGTGATGCGGGCGAGAATGATGTTCAGGATGAAAGCGAACAAGAAGGTAAGTGCCACTTCACGACCAAGTGATTGCTGCACAATGCTGGTAAATACCTCGTTCACAGGTACTGCTGCGTTGGGGATATTCAAAACCTTGGAGAATAAATCACCCAGGGGAACGATTGAACCGACTACAACACCGGCGCCGGCGCCCAGGATCAGGAAGCCGAGAATGCTCTTGAGTGTTCCGGTTACAACCTCCTCAAACGGTTTTTTGAGAGCTAAGAGGCCGATAAGGGCCATCAAACCGACGAGGATAGATGCATTACTTAGAAAGCTTTCGAGAAAATTAAGAATTGCCATTATAAAAACCTTTCGTATCTAATAATTATTTTTCTTTTGATTGAAGAACTTTAATAAATGTATCCAATAAGGCTTCCTCAATTTCTTTTTCATCAAAGAGGTTTTTTACGGTGATAATTTCAGCTTTAACCTCTTTTAATGATTTCGCAAATTCGGAAGTCGTCACGAAGATGTCTGGTGTAATTGCTCTTGCTGTTGATATGTCAGCTACTTCGACGCGAAAGTCTTTTCGTCCGTACCCTTTTCTTTCAAGCACGCGTTCGATCCCCATCTTAACTAACAGGCCACTTCCCAGACCCATCCCACAAACTGCACAAATTTTTATCAAATTTACTCTCCTTTTTCTCTGTAAGGTTTGATCACTCAGATTACTGTGCTAGCATTCCGAGTACGAAGGCAACAACAGCAAAAATAATCACTGTTATTCCCTCAGCCTTTCCAATAACTTCCTTCTTTTCTGCCATTTGCAATTCACCTCCTTTCATAAGAATTTTAGAACACGCAATTGATTGAAGTTAAACAACTTGCTCTGTTTGCTTAACACCATTCACCGAAAAAAGATGTGGATTATTTA
>CAYTXE010000159.1:0-4498 GCA_964441045.1 uncultured Candidatus Brevefilum sp. | reverse complement strand
CACAGGCCAGTAGCTCAATTTGGCAGAGCACCGCTCTCCAAAAGCGGGGGTTGTGGGTTCGATTCCTACCTGGCCTGCCAAAAATTTTCAGCGCCGTCTATTAAAGGCGGCGTTTTAGACCAAGGCAAGGAGATACTTGTGGCGGCAAAGAAGAAAAAAATATCCATAACCCAAAGGATCCAACGCTTTTGGCGGGAGACCGTTGGTGAACTTCGCAAGGTCACCTGGCCTACACAACCTGAAGCCTGGAAGATGACCCGTCTTGTGTTGGTTGTCATGATCGTCATGGCAGTGATCCTTGGTATTTTAGATTTTGCCTTTTCAAAGTTGATTTCTCTTGTGGTTGCCCTTTAAAACGTCTGATAATACACGGAGAGTCAGGTTAGGTAGTTATGGCAGCGATAGATGATCTAGAACAACATGTTCCGGAAGAAGAACAAGAAGCAACCGTTCCTGAAACGGAAGATTTATCCGCGCCAACGGAAGACCCTGCTGAAACATCTGATGAAGCACTTCAGGTAAATGAAGAAGCTGAACCAGAGGAGGAGGATGATCGTGCCTGGTACGTTATCCATTGCTATTCTGGATATGAAAACAAAGTTCGTCACAATCTGGAACAACGGATTGAGACGATGGGCATGAAAGATGCCATATTTGATGTCGTCATCCCCACCCAAGAAGAAATTGAGGTCAGGGATGGTAAACGTCGATCCATTGAACGGCATGTCTTCCCGGGTTATGTCCTGATCAACATGAAACTGGATGAGGAAAGCTGGTATGTCGTCCGCAACACACCAGGTGTGACTGGTTTTGTGGGGATGGGAAATGATCCCAGTCCGTTACCCCCACAGGAAGTCGCTCAGATCTTAAAGAGAATGGAAGCAGAAGCGCCCACCATTAAGGTCACATATAAAGCCGGTGAAAAAGTTCGTATCATTGATGGCCCATTCAACGATTTCCATGGAACGGTGGATGAGATTGATATGGATCGCTCTAAAGTTCGTATTATGGTGAATTTCTTCGGTCGGTCAACACCGGTTGAATTGGACTTTTTACAGGTCGAGAAGGTTTAGAAAAATTATTAGTTAATTGTGGGAGGGTCTATCCCCGTTAGTACCACAAAGGAGTATTTACGTGGCAAAGAAAGTAAAAGCAGTTATCACACTTCAAATACAGGCTGGTAAAGCAAATCCAGCGCCCCCAATTGGCCCAGCTTTAGCCCAGCATGGTGTCAATATTATGGCCTTTTGTAAGGATTATAACGGCCGTACAGCATCACGAACGGGTGAGATTATCCCAGCAGAAATCACTATCTATCAGGATAGTTCCTTTAGATTTAAGCTTAAATCACCACCTGCAGCGATTTTGCTCTGCAAAGCAGCAGGTATTGAAAAGGGATCTGGTGAACCCAATCGTGAAAAAGTTGGCAGTGTAACCCGGTCTCAGGTGCGTGAGATCGCTGAGCAGAAGTTTAAGGATATGAATGCTATTGATATTGATGGTGCGATGAGTCAAATTGAAGGCACCGCCAAAAATATGGGTATTGAAGTCGTAGAGGACTAATATTTTCTGTGGGAGGGTTAAATTACCCGCTTGAACCACGAAGGAGTAATCATGGCAAGTCATGGTAAGAAATATCTTGAAGCACGTAATAAGGTCGACAGCGATAAGCTTTATGAACCGCTGGAAGCCCTAAAGCTGCTAAAAGAGATCAGTTATGCTAATTTTGATGAGACGGTAGAGGTTCATCTTCGAACATCTCTTGACTCACGCCAAGCGGACCAGCAAATTCGTGACGTGGTTGTGATGCCTAACGGCCTGGGTAAACAGGTCAATGTGCTTGTGTTCGCCCAGGGTGATGCGGCAGAGGTGGCCCGGGAAGCCGGCGCTGATTATGTAGCTGACTCGAACGAATTGGTAGAGAAAATTCAAGGTGGCTGGACAGAGTTTGATGTTGCTATTGCGACACCGGATATGATGGGTACTGTTGGTCGTTTGGGTAGGATTTTAGGGCCGCGCGGCTTGATGCCAAACCCCAAAGCAGGAACTGTTACACAACCTGATAACATAGCGAATGCTATCAATGAGGCAAAAGCAGGTCGGATTGAATTCCGCCTGGATAAGACTGCCAATATCCATGTTCCAATTGGGAAGATCTCTTTCTCGGAGGAAGCTCTCCATGAGAATCTGGTAGCTTTCATCCTTGCAGTACGCCAGGCACGTCCTGCTGCTGCAAGCGGCGGCTTTATCCGCCGGGTAACTGTGGCATCATCAATGAGCCCGGGCATAAAGATTGATCCATATGCGGCATCATTGACGATATAAATTTGACAGTTTGTGCTATAAAAGGTAGCATAAATAATACAATTGAATATTCCATAATTCTTCGCTAAAGAAAGCAGGTGCGCCATCAGGCGCTTAATAACCCGCCGAGGTGAAGGCAAGATGTGAAAATTAGATACCACAGGGTATCTTACGCAGAAGTCTTTGTCTCAGCGAAAATTGAGGTAAAGACTTCAGAACTTTAAAAGACCTTTCCGAAAGGAGGTGAACAAATTGGCATTTACTCGTAAAGAAAAAGAAGCGATTGTTGAACAATATAAAGATTGGATTGCAAACAGCAATGCCTTCTTTATTATGTCCTATAAAAATATGGATATGGCAGCAGTTGACCAAGTCCGATCAGATTTGCGCGAGGTCGATGGAGAGATCCATGTTGTGAAAAACCGGCTCTTCAGACTCGTAACGAACGAGATGAAATTGGATTTTGATGAGGATTTCTGGGAAGAGAACAACCTGGTTGGCTTTGCATTCAGCGATGCTCCCAGTGTTGCCAAAGTCATGAGTGATATTTCAAAGACTGAGACCTTTGATATTCGTCTTGGCTATATGGATCAGAATCTTATATCTGCTGCGGATGTTAAAACTTTAGCAAATCTCCCAACACTGCCTGTAATGCGTGGGATCATGCTGGGTACGATTTTGGCTTCCGCCAGCAAACTTGTACGTACTTTGGCAGAACCAGCTCGTTCGATGGCTGCAGTTGTCAAAGCCTTCTCTGAAGAAGGACAGGTTGCAGAGAGTGCAGCCTGAAATTTGATAAACAACTTGAATGGTGAAAAATCACCTGATTGAAAATAATAGAAAGAATAATAGGAGACAAAAATGGCTGATTTAGAAAAATTGATGGATGAATTAGGTAAGCTTACTGTTATAGAAGCTGCCGAACTCGTAAAATTATTGGAAGAAAAATGGGGCGTTTCTGCAGCTGCACCCGTTGCCGCTATGGCTGGTCCTGCCGCGGCTGCTGAGGAAGAAGTTGAGGAAAAGACTGAATTTGATGTGATCCTAAAGGGTCCTGGCCCGAAGAAGATTGAAACCATCAAAGTTATCCGACAACTCACCAGCATGGGTTTGGTTGATGCCAAGAATATGGCAGAAACCGCAGATATCAAGGTTCTCGAAGCAGTGGGTAAGGATATTGCTCAAGATGCCAAGGAAAAACTTGAAGCCGCTGGTGCTGAAGTAGAACTTAAATAAGCAGTATCATTTTAGGTATAAGCGAAAGGGTTTCTGCTATTGCGGAAACCCTTTTTTGTTTGTTTGATGTTGTTGTACAAGTCGGGAAACTTACATCCAATTTTCGTTAATTTCTGTGTGTAATTTCTAATATCTCATCTTAATAAGTAATGGAGGATGACAACACTATGCACCTCCCATCTTTCGAATCACGAGTACAACTTTTCCCTGGACCTGTACCTGGGCAGGATTGTCAATAATGATCGGCTTCATTAAGGGGTTAGCAGGCTGCAGGCGAATATGCCCACCTTCCTTATAAAAATATTTCAAGGTGGTTTCATCACGATCTGAGAGCCAGACGGCAACCATCTCACCATTCTCTACCTGGTTGACAGACCGCATGATGACAATGTCCCCATCATTGACCATTGCATCAATCATCGAATCACCCTGGACTTCCAACGCAAACAGATCTTCCGTTTTCTCGTTTGGTGGGAGCAAGCTACGTGCGATATCAATACCGGTTTCCTGATCGTAGTAATTGAAATCTGAAGAGGGCACCGGAACAGGTTCACCTGCGACAATCCGACCCACAACAGGCACTGTGAACATTTCGCTGATCATTTGAGCAGCTGTGACCAGGTTACCTTTAAGCGTTCGAATAAGGCGAATCCCACGTGAAACGTTGCGTTCCCTTTCGATGAAATTCATTTCCTCAAGCTGATTGAGGTAATAGTTGACCACGGAAGTTGAACTGATATTGGTGTTCTCACAAATTTCTCGAATGGAAGGAGGAAAGCCATTATCAGCCTGGAATTTCTCCAAGAATTTGAGGATCTTTTTGTGTCTCTCACCTAAACCAGCTTTTTTTCTTGCCATCATTTCAGGCTCCTTTTCGCTAAATACTGCTCATTTGTGCTATATTCCACACTCTAATAATACACGAACATACGTTCGATGTCAAGATATGAACCAAAGT
>CAYTXE010000158.1:0-4525 GCA_964441045.1 uncultured Candidatus Brevefilum sp. | reverse complement strand
GGCTGTTATCAATTCATAATTGAGAGCCAACGGAGGGATTTGAACCCTCGACCTGGCGCTTACGAAGCGTCTGCTCTACCGCTGAGCTACGTTGGCGTGCCAAGGATTATACCAGTATCGGAACACATTTTTCAACAGACTGACGGAGAATACCTGCATGAATATTGCCATGATTTCTTACCACACATGTCCCTTAGCTGTTCTTGGTGGAAAAAACACAGGAGGGATGAATGTTTACGTCCGGGAATTAACCCGGTTTCTGGGACGTGTAGGTGTGCATGTGGATGTATTCACACGGTCTCAGGATGAGCATATCCCTCAAGTGTCTCATGACCTGGGATACTTCAATCGTGTGGTACACGTCCCCGCAGGACCTGAAACAGATTTAAACAAAAAGCATTTAGCGCAATACACTGATGAATTTGCCCAAAGGATTATCAAATTCGCAGAAAAGAAACACATGCATTACGATTTAGTGCATTCACATTACTGGTTATCCGGTTTGGCCGGGAAGGTTCTCAAAGACGCCTGGAACGTGCCGATGCTGCAGATGTTCCACACTTTGGGATTAATGAAACAAAGGGTGGGGCGGACGGCAGAGGAGCGGGAAGGCGCATATCGAATTGAGGGTGAGTGTTTTGTGATGCAGTCAGCAGATCGAATTATCGCTTCAACAAGGGCAGAATTGACTCAACTGGAAAACCTTTATGGCCTCAACCATCAAAAGGTAGCGATCATCCCACCAGGCGTGGATATTCATCACTTTTATCCTATTCCACCGGACGAAGCCAAAGAAGCAATCGGTATATCACCAAATGAGCGTATGGCACTTTTTGTCGGTCGGATCGAACCACTTAAGGGGGTGGATACCTTGATCAGGGCGATGTCGATTGTGAAGCACAAGTGCCGCAACTTTGTGTGTCCGCATTACCTCGTCATCATCGGCGGAGATCCCGAGGAAGATGAGGAAAAATTGTCCGCTGAAATGAGGAGGCTGCAAACACTCTGCCGGGATTTAGGTTTAGATGAGATAGTACTTTTCCTTGGAAAACGGGCACAAAACACGCTGCCGTATTATTATTCTGCAGCAGAGGTCGTGGTTATGCCTTCGTTTTATGAGAGTTTTGGTATGGTTGCATTAGAAGCGATGGCTTGTGGAACTCCCGTAATTGCTTCACGGGTTGGTGGGTTAGCATTACTGGTGAAAGATGGGGTAACAGGATATTTCGTCCCAGCGCAGGATCCTGAGGCATTGGCTCAAAGATTGCGTACAGTATTTATCAATGAAGATCTTCGGAAACAATTAGGAATACAGTCTGCAGCATATGCCAGTGATTTCAGTTGGGAACGAATTACAGCTCAAATTTTGAATGTTTACCAAACGATGGTGCAAACAAAAAGCTGAAAACTCAAATTTGATCTCATCACTATCTGTAAATGAGGCATTGTGATTGAAGGTCAATCCTTATTTTGTTTTATCCCATTGTTGCTATTTCGCAGATGACGGGCATTTTTGATAATGTCCTTGCCAAACCGCTCTCGCAAATCATCGACCGCTTTGATAAGATTCATTCTCTTCTCGTGTTCATCATCCCAGAGGCTGAGCTGGTGGATGGGCGGACCCAGGTTGCTAACGCCTACACCAATCAAACGGACAAATCTCCCCCTGGTCCAGTTTTCCCTAAAAATTGTTTCTACTGCTTCGTATATTTCCTGGTCGAGATTGGTTGGTGAAGTGAAGGTTTTCTGGCGGGTGATAGTTGTGAAATCTGACCACCGCAGTTTGATCTGGACGGTTGTTCCCGCTAAATTCCTTTTTCGCAGCCGCCGACCGACTTGCTCTGAGAGATTCCGCAAAGTTGATAACAACACTTCTTCAGTATTCTGATCTTTGGAATAGGTTACTTCATTGCTGACTGATTTAACACTGTGCTCCAGACTAATGGGACGATGATCGATGCCTTGTGCGCGCTCACGGAACTCAGAACCATAATGACTGAAGAGCATTGAAAGCGTTTCATCCGGCGTTTTTGCGAGGGCTCCAATCGTTGCAATCCCGATGTTGTTTAATTTCTCAGCTGTTTTTGGACCAATCCCCCATAGAGACCTGACTGGCAGGGGACTCAGAAATGCTGCTTCTTCACCTGGGGGGATGATGGTGATCGTATTGGGTGGCACCGGCTCTTTCTTTTGTGATTTTCCCCAGTCATTCGCGATCTTAGCGACAAGCTTATTGGTTGCCCCTCCAATTGAGATGGGGAGATTGAGCTGTTTGTTGACCCTGTTCTGCAAAGTTTTTGCTATATCAATCAGTGGTTCCGGTATACCTGTGACATCCATGAATGCTTCATCTATGGATATTTTTTCTATGAAGGGTGTTATATCAATCAGCGCCATGACCTTTTTTGACATCTCGCTGTAATTTCCAAGCCGATGGGAGACCACAATTAAATTAGGGCAAAGCTGTAAGGCGCGGCTCATCGGCATGGCAGAATGTACCCCGTATATCCGGGCTGCATAAGAACAGGAAGCGACCACACCGCGTTGATCGGCTTTTCCACCAACTGCAAAGGGTTTACCTCTTAATGTTGTGTTATGCAATTCTTCCACAGCACAAAAGAATGCATCCAGGTCAAGATGAAGAATTTTCCTTACCATAAGGATGATTATATAACAATTGGTTTGCGTAGATTTCCCGAATTGTATCTTCGATAGGGTGATCCTGGACAGAGAGGTCACTGATCCTGTATTTCGAAGATAAAGAATTGATCAGTTTTGATGCAGAAATATCCTGTCGCTTGAAACTGTAAATGACTGTATTCCCTTCTCTAAATGTAAATTCCGTTTTCTGCAATTTTGGTTGAGGATAATATTCAGCAAAACCCACTCTGAGAGTCTTGACCGCCGTAGGTTGTTAGGAGATTGGCTGAGTCACCATCGAAGAGGATCTTTCCAAGGTCGATGATCAAAACTCTTTCGCATAGTTTAACAAGGTCTAACAGATCATGTGTTGTAAGCAGAACGGTTGTTTGATGCTCTTGGTTGATTTACCGAATAAAATCGCGGATGTTTTGTTTAGCGACGACATCAAGTCCGATAGTAGGTTCATTCAAAAAGACTATTTTGGGGTCGTGTAAGAGTGCTGCGCAAAGGTCTGCCCGCATACACTGCCCTAAAGCAAGGGGGAGCGTACAGGGATATCCATAATAGAAGATAGATCAAAGATTTACTGAAATTGTTTTATTCTCTTTTCAAATTTCCTGTTTGGTGTTTCGCAGATGTATTTGAGCAGGTTGAGAGAATCTCTTACTGGAAGATCCCACCAAAGGGTTGTTCGCTGACCGAAGACTGCGCCTATTTCCTTGACATAATTTTTACGATCCTTCCAAGGGATGTATCCATCAACGATCACTTCTCCTGAGGTCAGGACGAGTAATCCCGTCAGCATTTTTATGGTTGTTGATTTACCAGCGCCGTTTTGGCCAATGTATCCAACCAGTTCTCCCTGTTCGATATCGAAGCTTATCTTATCCACAGCGTGTATCAGGTCATATCTGCGGTCAAATAGGTTGCTGAAAGCACCGAAGAAGCCTTTGAGGTTTTTATAATTTTTGTAGGTTCTTCCCAAAGCCTTTACATGAATAATGGATGTCATTTCTAATTTCCTGTACTCTGATGATTATTTAAACCAAATTTCCAGAAACGTAGTGCAAGCCAGAGAATGATGCCTGCAACCAATGGTGCAATAAAATGGACAACAGCGGGTGCCAGTAATGGGTCTGTCTTGTTTAGAATATAAACCGCTGGATAATTGCTCAGGAAAATTGCAGGCACAACTATCGTAAAGAGCATTCGGATTGCTCTGGGAAAGATGTGTATGGATTAAGACATGATCTCGCTACCGCCATATGTGAAGATATTTAGAATTTCTAAACGCTCCATGGTCCAAAAGGTGGTTGTGGCACCTATGATGAAAAGACTGCCGAAGAAGATCACCAGGCTGAATGATAATACAGGGATGTAGAGAATTTTCCAGGCTGTCCAATGTACATTGATCAGGCTTAATCCAAACAGAAAGATAGTTAAGCCTCCTATAATTTTTCCCAGCCGGCGTAAGACGAAGCGTAATCCAAATACCTGCAAAGTGACATTCACCGGGCGAAGTAATAATTGATCAAAATGGCCTTTCCTCACCATAGGACCAAAAGCATCGTAATCAAAACCACCAAATATCATATCCACAACCCCAAAACTAAACTCGGTTATTCCCCAGATGAATGCGACTTCCCCAAGAGTCCAACCACCAACTTGGTTAAAGCGTGTGAACGTGAGGGCAAAGGCAACGAAGAAAAACCCCATGATCATTGATGAGCTAACTACCTCCATGGCAAAGGTTAGAGGGTATTGCAGTTGGGAAAGAATTTGGATTTGGAGCAGTTTGAAGAGAAGTTTTAAAGATTTATGTATTTTAGCCACCCTGAATGACCAGTTTTCGAAACCCAAGGGCAAGGATAAAGTGATCGAG
>CAYTXE010000157.1:0-4529 GCA_964441045.1 uncultured Candidatus Brevefilum sp. | reverse complement strand
TTTGCTACAACAGTTGAGGTTGCAATAGCGGTCCCACAGGCAACCAATATTGTTTTCCTTTTTACCATTTACTTCCTCCTTATGAAGTATCAAAATTTCGGTTTTACTATCTATCCTTATTTTAGTACAGTTTAAAGTGAATTTCAAAACTCATTTAATATTTTCTTGTTTTATTCTTAATAATTCTAATAACATCTCCACATTCTGAAGCTATAAGCAGATCCTCAATCACCTTGGGACTTTGTAGGATCCCAGCAATTTCTTGCAGCATACCGATCTGTGCTTTAGGCTGATCCAACGCTAACACAAACACAAGGGAAACCGGTACAGAATCTTCTGGATTAACCATATTTTGGAAATATACTGGATTTGTAAGTGTTGCGAATGCAACACCAGGTTTAAAGACATGTTCAACATCTGTATGCGGAATGGCAGCATTAAAACCGCAACTTAATGGAAGTCCAGTTGGCATCGTTTTTTCTCGTTCAAGTGCAGCTTGAATAAAACTTTCCTTTGTATACCCGGCATCAAATAAACGCTTTCCTAATGTGACAACAATATCTTCTGCATCCTTGGCCGGATAATTAAGAATGATTGCAGATTTTACTAAAAGATCGCCTAGAGCTTCCATTATTATTCTCCTAAATTTATTTACTAAATAAATCCAATATCTAATCCCAACTTTAATGTACCAATACTTCAGACTCCATTATTCAGAATTGTGTAATTCATTTCTGAAATGTACTCTCTCCAGGGATCAAGGTTTCAAGTAGAAATTTTGTTGAATAAGCTAAAAACTGGTTGTTAAAAATAATTAATTTCACCCTGAATTATTCTCTCTTTATTGTTTATTTCTTCCATATCTTATAAAAGACTTAACTATTCTCCCGGCCCATTTTCATCCATTACATCACTCAGGAGATTCACAATTGATGATTTATTATCACATGTGTGAATTTTATAAGAGATATCAACATATGTCAAGTTAATCTTATCCTCTTACAATAACTTGTCGCAATTGATGACTCATCTTTCCAAGATTAAATCAGATCGATAGTAACCATTTCTTTACAAAGCATCAAAGAAAGCATCCAATTCCTGCCTTACCTGACCAAATTGTTCAGGGAGGTAATTGTGTCTTTTCCGATTTCTTTTCAACTGCTTCTTGATAAATTCTCGTAAACATTTATCAAATTCATCTGACCATGCAACATTAAAATAATGATAAATACCTTTGACAGTGCCGATCGGATCTTCGATAAGATCCTCGTATTCAATATCAAGAATTGATCGATTTATGTCCTCATCCTGGCGCGCTTCTTTATTCGCCCGGATGAAATGGGCAGCCATTCTTTTATTGACCTCACACATACCTTTTGCCTGAATGTCCTCCGTCATTGCCGCATGCGTCGAGTAGAACAAACTGCTCAGGCTGATCACACAGGTTGTTGGATCACGGTGAAGCTGGATGACCCTCGCATTTGGGACCTCTGATAACAGCATATCCATATCTGGAGTATGGTCCGGTGCTTTTAGGACCATCGATTTCCCTGGAAGGGCTTTCTGATGAAACTGCAGCAGTGATGAATAGTCCTGATAATATTTCGACATATCCACATTCAACAGCCATTCAACATAAGAAGAGACTGGTGCCAATATCCAGTAAACGATGGAATAAAATGTTAAACCCATCATCCAGGCTGATTCTTCTGGTTTTTCCCCTCTAATAACGTGCTTAGCCTCAATATTTCTAAATACCGGACGGAGAATACTTAACTCAACTGCGGACCTAATTCGCCTCAAGTCTATCCTTCCTGGGATTGAGAAAGGGCGATACAGCCGCCAAAATGGGATTCCTTCATGTTGTGGGTCCATGGAAAGCATCCGGAGAAGAAAAGTCGTCCCTGAGCGATGAATTCCTGTGATGATGAAAGGTTCTTGTAACCCTCTTTGAATGTTTTTTGGAATTTTCTTCTTCGCCTGGATAAATAACAGCCGCTGTGTTAGATAATTGATGATGACGATATGAATGACCAGCTTTCCAAAAAATCGTAATTGCGCATCCTTCTCAATGGAGTGAAGCAGCACAGACAAACCTTCCTGATAATACGTGTCTCCGAAATCTGACAATCCGGTTATTTGTTCAGCTCTTCTTAAAAGGGACTTCTGATCAAGACTCACGATTGGAAACCCTAAAGCTTCCAGCTTGCCCCCGAAATAATCGAGCAATCTATAGGGCAATGGCAGAGAAAAATGGGAAGGCAGCATGGCTTACTCTTAAGAGATATCCAGGGTCAATTATGCAGAATTAAGTATATCAAAGCTTTATTCATCGATGTGGAATTTAAAATCCAATCAATTTCGTATGGAAAGCAAGCCAAATGCTACTCAAAATCCAATAAGAATTTTTATTTTTACGGCCTTCTTATTAGTTTTTAGAAGATTGCCATCTAAGTATTAATATATACCGTTGATATTCGGATGCATGCTTTACCGTTATTGGTCTTTCCAAGCTTATTGGCATAATAATCGCCAAGGGCTTGTCCCTCTTTTTCACCGCTTACATATAGACTTATATAGTTTTTTAAGGTGCCAAAGCTACAACAGGCCACTCACTTTGACTCTTGCATTGATAACCTGAGTGATATTGGGATTGACGACGAAATTATATCGCAACCAATTTTTTCATTATTTCATTAGGTAAATTTTTTGGAAGAAGAAAGCCTTCTTCTTAATAACTGGCCATCAAATCGAAAAGTCGTGATTGGAATGCTTTACGATCAACCTTTGTCACAATATATGCGTTGGGTTCCATCTTTTTATCACTATAAAGATCGGTAACTGTTTTACCCTGAGTTAAAACACCTTTGGTCTCTACACGGATACCAACATGATGTGTTTCGAATATCGAATCATCTTCAGCATACAACACGGTCATTGGATCATGTAAACATACACCAGGCAAACCGAAATCAAGGGAAAATGAGAGTAATCCTTGTGTCACATCACGGAAAAACTTGGCAGGTTCACTTTGAAGCGCACCGACCTGGTTAATATCATCAGATGTGTAATAAGCTTGCTCCGTAACATCCAATCCGCACATGTAAACCGGCACACCGGATCGAAACACGATGTCAGCTGCTTCAGGATCAGCAAAGATATTAAATTCTGCTGCTGGGGTCACATTACCCATGGTTGCTGACCCCCCCATGAGCACGATTCGATTGATAAGGCTGGGCAATTCTCGATACTTCAAAAAAGCCAAACCAAGATTGGTTAGCGGACCCACGGCAATCAGCTCGAGTTCCCCTGGATAATGTACAGCCTCCCTATAAATCACATCCCAAGCTTTCAAATTAGGTACAACTGTACGATGAAGCGGAAGATGGATACCCCCCAACCCATTTTCTCCATGGACGTGACCTGCTGTAACCTGGTCACGAAACAATGGAGCTGCAGCGCCTGCATAAACTGGTACATGAGAGTCAATGAGCTCAAGAACTCGCAGTGTATTGGAAGTGGTTTTTTTCAATTCGACATTACCCGCTACTGTGGTGATACCACGTAGATCAAATTGCGATATCTTGTTTGCAAGCATAATGGCAATTGCATCATCCACACCGGTATCGCAATCCAAAATGATTGGTTTATTTTTCATCTCACCTCCAAACCATAATACGAAGCTGCAGCCACAAGTAGATCAATGAATGCGCTTCTGTCAATATCCATGATAACTGTGACATTTGGGGGGTTACCGCAAACGCCAAAACGATCAGCGACAGTCATACCACGGCAATAATCACCTGTTTTTTCGATCTGCACATAAAGTTCTTTCATTGTGAGAATCTGTGGCTTGATGAGAGCTACAACTGCGACAGCATCATGTACTGGCGCACCAACATAGCCTTTCGTTCGATGGAAACGATAAAAGAAATCGAGCCATTCAGCCATAACCAATGCGACAGGATTATTCAAAGCGCGAATTCGCTCAAAATCCTCCGGGAAAACCAGAGCTCTCTGAGTAACATCAAGACCAGCCATCGTTATAGGGACACCTGAACGGAATACGATATCAGCTGCTTCTGGGTCAACCAGGATGTTAAATTCTGCAGCAGGAGTCCAATTACCAAAGGAGATCCCTCCTCCCATTAAAGATATACGGGCTATCTTTGGCTTAAGTTGAGGGTATAAGAGCAGCAACGCCCCGATGTTTGTCAATGGCCCTGTGGGGATTAAATATACAGGCTCCTCACTCTCATCGAGTACCTGAGCCATTAGTTCAACAGAATTGATAGCAAGAGGTTTTATAAGAGGTTCTGGCAGCACGGGGCCGTCGAGACCAGTTTGCCCATGCACCGACGGTGCATTCATTGGATCCCCAAGGAGTGGCTTTTCTCGACCCATTGCGAATGGAACATCAAGACCAATCAACGACATAATCCGCAGGGCGTTATATGTCGTTTTCTCAATGGTTTGGTTACCGCAAACGGATGTGCAGGCACGAATATCAAGCTTAGGGCTTGCATTTG
>CAYTXE010000156.1:0-4533 GCA_964441045.1 uncultured Candidatus Brevefilum sp. | reverse complement strand
TTGTCATGCAAGCTTATTTACTTAGCTTGGAATGTATAAAATTGTGTCAATTATGATCGAAAAAATAAAAGAATACACAAAAATCATTGATAAGAAAAAACTCGGTAAACTCTCGATGTTATTATTCATCGTAATTTTGGCTATTATTCTTGCCACAACCTTCAAAATAAACGAGGCAAAAACATTCATCCAACAAAATCAAGAACAAACCCTTCTAATCAGCCTATTCATATATGTGATTGCTGGCATTTCCTTCCTACCATCAACTCCATTAACCATCTTCATAGCAGTTCTCGTCGGACCTTTCCAGGCAGCTGCAGTTGCGACGGTGGGTAACACCTTGGCTGCGTTCATACAATACCATATTGGGAAATCGGTAGGAGATGTCATCGGTTTTGAGGAAAAGAAATCAAAATTACCTCTAGGTTTGGACAAACTTCCTGTTCATTCTCCCCTGTTTATGCTTACTGCCAGAAGTGTGCCTGCAGGAACGAAAGCCTATAGCATGGTTTGTGGTGCTTACCGTGTTCCGATACCAGTTTATTTGTGGACTACCTTTGTTATGTTCTTAATAAATTCAGCAGTCTTGGCTTTCATTGGTGTCTCTATACTCCCGGTTCTCAACTAATATTAAGAAGGGCAATCATCAGTTCTTTTACTCATCATTTAATTGGTTTTTTTAGTTTCTTCGGCCTTCAATCTGTTCAAACACCTGGGTCTGCCACAGCTATGTGAACACTGCCTGGAAGGAAAAACGGCACAACACGCCAAAGAGAATATGCACCTAAACGTACATTCTGTGGTGGAATATCATGCGTGATGTCAGAAATCTTAGCATCTGGGGCAATCCCCCAGATGACACCTTTCATTACCCCAACAAAACCATTTTCTTGTCCAAAATCTGTTGTCAAAGTCATCACAGTCATAGTATCTCATTAGTGAAAATTTTTTTCAACACAGCTATTACTTATGGGTTAGGGCAATGTAGCAACACATAATCTACATGGTTACTGGATCATTGAGGAAACGCACCAAGTTATTAAAATTAATTCGCCAATACGATGAAGTTTGACCTATAATTACTTATCATTTTGTTACAAATATAGCTTGGAGGATTAGATGAGTGTTGTTCATCGATTTACTGGTACAGAAAGCAACTTTCTCTGGGAAAATGTAAAAATTCAAAACTATGAGAGTGGGCTCGAAGGTGTTACGAAACAAGTACCGATAGGCCCCAATGAAGATTCCAACAACTTCTACATTCGTTATTTCCGACTAGAGCCAGGGAAAAAGAGTAATAAAGAATCACATTCCCATGAACACGGCGTCATCATTATGCATGGTCATGCAAGGGTTCAGGTCAATCAGGATTATTTTGAACTTCATCCAATGGATGCGGTTTTTGTTTCTTCCAATGACTTACATCAATTTTCAGCATTGGGTGAAGAGCCATTAGGTTTTCTATGTGTTGTTGTGCCCCATTAAGTTAATAGACAAGATCTTCCAATCATTCCTTGAGTTTCATTGGGCCGACACGAATAAAGCATTACCGTATGATGTCTGATTAATTTATCTTGGTATTTCTATCAAATTTAACGATATTTTTACGTAAGCACGTGAAGTTTTTTTAGTCTAATAAATAATTGAGTTATCCCTGATCGCACAGAAATTTATTAAGAGTCTCAACAAACCTATTAGCCAAATACTTAAGCGATTCTTGATCAGCCGTCTCACTTGATAATGAGAGGGTAAACTCATCTTCAAAGTTGCTGACCAGGAGATTCGCGTTGATCAAATCCTCTTCGGGCGTCGTTCGCGCTTGTATTAAGAAAGCAAATGCTCGGACTTTTAATATTTCCATTCCAAGCTCATTAAAAGTTGCTTTACTTGCTTCAAATACTTGCTCTGATTTTGACCCCTCAAAATTCTCCTTTATGTATAGTTTTGTCATATATATACTCCAAAATTAATTCTTCACTTTGCCAGATGACATCCAAAGCAAATCATCTTTACCAGCATACAATCCTAAGCAACAATGTGCCATCTTTAGTCAAAATGTCACGTGCAGAATTCCTGAAAACAATCAGATGGGGAAAGAAATTTCAGTATATTTGATAATTAATGTATTCAAATAACAAATCAATCTAAAATTTTTACTAAAATATCTACATAATATTGTGAGTCAATATCGATTCCAGGAATTCGCAAACTCAATCTAACCCTATAACTAAATCCCCTCGTCCTTAAAAAGTGAGTAAACCTTATCTGGTGTAAAATGCTTTCGTAAAAATGTGGGAGATTTTAACTTAAAAAATAGGGAGTTGTTTATAGAGATAATTGGCATCCATGTTTGTTTAGCTATAATTTCCCAATTCAACTGTAAGCGCTCCATAGCTTTCGTGAAGTTCTTCTCATTCTTACCAGAAACTTCTTCACCATATTGATCAATGAATTCTCTTTTTATTGCTTGTATAATCTTGGAATAACCTCGTTTTGCAAGGACAAGTATTAATACATATAGCATTAGAATCCCATTAATCCACAATGCGTTTTGGATGTAGAAATCCAAAATTGCCGATCCAATTTCGCCTAAACTTCCTCGTATAATGGCGTCAAGCATAACACCCTCTTTACATTTATAGAAAAAAAGGGACGGTCAATATAACCGTCCCTTAGTTTTATTGCAACAAAATCATTATTCTTCTTCAACTGGGGCGCCAGCAATACGCTCCCACCCCTTGCGATTTCGCATATAGAAGTAATACAAAATGACAAGGAGCACTGCAATGACTAATAAGCCAATTACACCGCCAAACCAGTCGATCAAATTTGTGAAAAGCCAGGCTGGCCACAGGAAACCATCACCGATGCTTGTGATTTCTACAGCACCTTCAGGCATTGCAAAGCCAGCATCTACTGCTGCCTGAGTGAAGATCGGAGCCATGCTCGTCGCTAAATAGAAACCAACAGCCAATTCCAGCGTACCTGCAACGATCATCCTGACGATATTCCCCTTCATCAATGGGGCAAAGAGTGCCACAACAAAAGGAATAATCGCCAGATCAGCGAATAGGATGACCTTGTTGCCTGGGAGAATCATGCTTAGCAAAATCGCTATGGGTACGAGAACCAATGACGCCGAAATTGCCGCAGGATGGCCAATCAGGATTGCTGAGTCCAGACCAATATAGATCTCACGACCTGATGCTCTTCGTTGCATAAAGTCTCGAGCAGCTTCAGAAACGGGGATCAAGCCTTCCATAAGGATCGCAACCATGCGAGGTAGAAGCAACATTACAGCCGCTAAATTCATGCCCACACCCAAGATTTTACTGATTGTTGCTAATATTGGCTGACCTTCAGGAACATTGAAGGCAAATGCCAACACACCAAGGATCAGACCGATGATCAAACCCAAAATTACAGGTTCTCCAAAGATCCCCCATCGTTTTCGAATGGTATCAGGATCAGCTTTCAAATCTCGCAATCCAGGGATCTTTTCAAAGATCCAATTTACCAATATGGCAAAAGGAACACCGGGAGCAGTTGTAAGGTGTGGGATTGAAATGCCTGGTAAATTATAAAACGATTGAACAGCTTTTGCAGTCCAATCTGCCAGGAACAATGCAAATACGGCAGCAAGAGCAGCAGCAATTAAACCAATGACAAGGTTATTTGTAACAACGGCGGCAAGAGATCCGATAAATGCAAAGTGCCAGAAATTCCATACGTCAATGTTCAAAGTTTTGGTTAATCCAGTAACAAGCATCAATAAATTGACCAAAAGGGCAATTGGAATAACTGCTAAGCCAACGTCCGTACCGAAGGCAATGGCAGCCGCTGATGGCCAACCGACATCATACACTGTCCGATTGATGCCGAGGTTTGTTACCAAAGCCTGACCGACAGAGGAAAGTGATCCCCACATTAACCCAATAATAAGATTGATACCGATGAAGGCAATACCCACCGTAACGCCCGCTCTAAAGGCACGACCAAATTTCGCCCCAAGAATTAACGCCAGAATAATGATGATAATTGGCAGCATAATCGTGGCACCGAAGGTATCAAAGAAAAGCTTTATTCCCGAAAGAATAGAATCTAACATTTTTACTCCTTATTTCTAATACTAAGTGATATAAATTCCGTTACTCTTCTTTTATATAATTTATAATTTGTTCAATAACATCCTCCTTTCCTATCCCTGTGAGAAATGCCAGTGTTTGAATAACCGGGATATCCTTGTCAACTGAAACAGGTGTTGTTGTGACAATTAAATCAGCATTATCAACTAAGCTTGGTACCTCTGAAGCTTTACATTGGCGAATATTGACATATAGGTCTCGTTCTTCTAAGGCCTCTTCAATTGCCTTTGCTACAACAGTTGAGGTTGCAATAGCGGTCCCACAGGCAACCAATATCGTTTTCCTTTTTACCATTTCCTTCCTCCTTATGAAGTATCAAAATTTCGGTTCTACTATCTATCCTTATTTTAGTACAGTTTAAATTGAATTTCAAAACTCATTTAATATT
>CAYTXE010000155.1:0-4567 GCA_964441045.1 uncultured Candidatus Brevefilum sp. | reverse complement strand
GCTGGGTTCAGACCGTCGTGAGACAGGTCGGTCTCTATCCGCTGTGGGCGTAAGGAATTTGAGAGGAGCTGCTCCTAGTACGAGAGGACCGGAGTGGACAGACCTCTAGTGTGCCAGTTGTCCCGCCAGGGGCATCGCTGGGTAGCTACGTCTGGCAGAGATAACCGCTGAAAGCATCTAAGTGGGAAACTCGCTTCAAGATTAGATCCCTGTAATCCAGTAAATGGAGTAAGATCGCAGGTAGACCACCTGCTTGATAGGCAGTAAGTGTAAGCGTAGCAATACGTTAAGCTAAACTGTACTAATGATCGAGGGCTTCACCGTGATGTGGAGAACTCGTTGCTTTTTCGCCTCGATTAACTTGTCGTGATTATTCATAGGTATTTTTAACAATTTTATTAAATGGAAATTTGTCCTTTGGTGATTGGAGCGGCGAGGACACACCCGGTAACATCCCGAACCCGGTCGTTAAGCTCGCCAGCGCTGATGGTACTTGGGGGGCGACCCCCTGGGAGAGTAGGTCATTGCCAAAGGACTTTTTCATTTAAGGACAGAAAATCTGGTTGTCCAGTCATTGGATATTCGAAACCTGCAATTATTTAAAATTTCAAGTATAATTCGTTGCGGTGCATGACTGTTCTAAACCTGACAGTCTGCCTAAAATTGGGCCAGGGGTTTTTTGGGTGAAGTATTCCCAACCCATGGTTGTTTATGTTTATCACCTTTGTGAAGGGAGGTGAGGGTGTTGGCACGTGTGGTCCTACGACCTAATGAATCACAAGAAGGACTGCTTCGACGTTTTCGAAAGCAGGTTGTTAAAGATGGTGTGTTAAGTACACTTCGCAAGAAACGCTGGTTCATCTCGAAGAGTGAACTTCGGCGTATTGAAAAGAAAAAAGCTATCCGGCGTTCTCGAAGACCGAGATAATTCAAGAACGCATCAGGAGCAGATTAAGGAGATTTTATGGCAAAAGTTGACGACAAAATTACGGTTGAGGGCAA
This sequence comes from uncultured Candidatus Brevefilum sp., assembly GCA_964441045.1. Taxonomy (GTDB): domain Bacteria; phylum Chloroflexota; class Anaerolineae; order Anaerolineales; family Anaerolineaceae; genus Brevifilum. The sequence continues at coordinate 3,565 of CAYTXE010000155.1, read as the reverse complement.
AGTAATTGAGGCCCTACCCGGTACACAGTTCAAGGTCGAGTTGGAGAATGGATCGGAGATCCTGGCTTATCTCTCTGGTAAAATGCGTCGGCACTATATTCGTATTTTATTGGGAGACCGGGTGAGATTGGAAATTTCCCCATATGACCTCACGCGTGGACGTATCGTCTATCGTTATCGTCGACATTCAGCCAGACCGACTGCTTCTTGATCTAATTAGAATACTATTCAAACTAAAATCCTGCGTAAGCAGGATTTTTTAATTCCGATCTTGATCTAAGGTAAAATGGGAAAATGACCGCGGTATTGGATTCAAGGGATCCCACAGGGCACATCCGACCATTAGATTTGTCTGCTGATCTGAATAAGGTGGCAGATTTGGTTGAATCTTGTTTCCCAATCCATCGTGATCCAGATGGCCAGACTTATGTTCGTGAGATGCGGAAAGCTGCTCGAGATTACAACCTGTTGGGTTGGCTCTCAGGACTGGATGACATTGGCAGAAAAAACCCCGCCGGTTTTGTCTGGGTTCATGATGAGCACATTATTGGCAACTTGAGTATGATCCCTTTTATTAAGGCTGGAAAAAGTATTTACCTTCTCGCAAATGTGGCCGTTCATCCACAACACCGCCGTAAAGGGATTGCACGTGCTTTGACCATTAGAGCGCTTGATCATCTTCGACGGTACGGTGAGTTGGATGTATGGCTGCAGGTTCGTCATGATAACCCTCCAGCAATTGACCTTTACCGTTCATTGGGGTTTTCCGATCAGGCGATCCGCACAACCTGGCGAATTAGACCTTTTGAATTTAAGCACATAATTGATGCGGGATCACATCAAATCAATCTCAGGCATCGTCAAGAAGGAGATTGGAAAAAGCAGCAATGCTGGTTGGATCGTACATATCCACAGGAGATACGCTGGAACCTTCCGTTGGATTTTCGTCGCTTGAAACCCGGGTTGTTCCAGTCCGTAGCCAACCTCATGGATGGTGTTTACCTCAGGCAGTGGGGGATCGAGGTTGATGGAAAAACTCTGGGATGGATCACGTGGCAGAAAGCCAAGACATTTGCAAACAATCTATGGTTGGCCTTTCCAGAAGATATGGAGCACATCCTTCTACCAGCGGCATTGGGCAAAACGATCAATCAACTGAGCAGGCGGCACGTGATTTCGATTGACTATCCATTTGGACGCTTTCAGGAAGGGTTTACCGCACTTGGTTTTGATCATTTCCGTACACTGATATGGATGAAGCGTCGGTTAAAATAAATAAAGCAGCCATAGAGGGCTGCATTTATTGGTTATATCTAAAAAATCGGGATAGTCTACAGTTCTTCGTCCAGGATCAGGTCTGCCAGGTCAAGGAATTCCTGCCACTCTTCTTTGAAGAAGTGCAGCGTGACATTATTCAATTCGAGGTGAAAAGTCGTTTCGCCGTCCGGTTCTTCTGCTTTCCAGGCGAGCAAATTATCTGTTTCAGCAATTGTGCTTGTGGTGGGTTCATTTGAGTCGGTCATATTGTCTCCTTTAATAATTTTTAAAATTTTCGATAGTAACTATAGCACATTAAGCGAGCCTCTAAAAGAAGAGATTGGCTTGTGATGGGGATGGTTAAATCAAGAACAACATATGTGTAAGGTTACTTTTCAGTTTTATCCTGATGCGGATTTGATCGGGATTTCTCAGCTTTCGATGTAATCCGCCTATCCCTTAATTTTTTCCATTGCGTTTTGATCCACTGAATGTATTTGTCCCATTGTTCAGCCAACCTTGTGAGCCATTTATTTTTTTCAACGGTTTGTCCAACTTCCACCTCAGCCCAGGGATCCTGGTCACCCAATTTCTTGATAATGTAATCCAGGAAAAGTTTTAAGCTTGCCATGACAGGTGCGGCGATGATGATCCCAACAAAACCAAACAACTGCACGCCGATCAAAGCGCCGATCAGCACAAGGGCAGGATGCACTTTAAGATTTTCAGACATCACTTTTGTTCTGAGGATGTTGTCAATGATATTATTGAAGACCAGTGAAACACCTAACACGATGATCATATATATTCCGGGCGCAATATCAAAAGGAATATTAGTCTGGAAGAGAGCTACTAACCCAAATGAAATCCAGGTAATCCATGCACCTACATACGGTATCATCTGTCCAACCGCCGCGATGAGTGCTAAACCAAAGAAGAATTGGACGCCTAAGATCCCCAGCACAACCACGTAAATGATCAATGAAATGAAAACGATGAGGATCTCGCCGCGCATGAAACCACTCCAAATGCGTTTCAATTCTGCCCCAAAGTGATTAAGGTCCTTGGTATAATCCGGAACTTTGATGTTGAGCAGTTGGCTTGGAATCCCTTCAGATTCTGCTAAAAGGAAATAGGAAACCAGCAAGATCAGGACAAGCCAGGAGATGATGCTTGCCGCACCGGCTGCGATGGAACTGGCTAAAGATCCTAATTGACCTAATACTGGCTGGATGGCGCCAACGACCTGGTTGGCTATTTCGTCCCAGTTTAACCCGGACAGTGAAAAAGAAAACGGCCCAATCCGGTAGGTTTGCTCCGTTAACTGTGCAACGAGATCCGGGAACTTGTCGATATTATTTTCAATAAACTGGATCAGGTTTTGAACTTGCTCCACCAGTGCAATTCCCCCCCAGGTGAGTAAACCCAATATCGCCAGAACCAATATGATGTAGATCAATGTCACTGAAACACGCCAGGGCAGCTTGGTCTTTTCTTGGATAAATCTTGCGATGGGGTGGATCAGGTAGGATAGGATAAAAGCGGAGATTATTGGTCCAAGGAAGGTTTGAAATTGAACCAGCAGCCAGATAGCCACGCCTACCAAAGCCAGTCCGAAAACCAACTTGGTTGTCCAGCTCCAATTTGGGGATTCCTGATTGTCAGAAGGCACTTCTGGAGAAGTGTTATTTGTAGTCACTATTTCTCTTTCTGCTTTGGTTTCTTTCATTTTTGGTGTTTATTTTTTCTTTTATTTACATATAATTATATCTTAGTATTGCTGTTTCATTTTGAATAAATCTGGAAATTATCGCAATGACATCTTGGATTGTTTCTGGTTTATTTCAACCTGTTTGCTCATGAAGGGAGGCTTTATGCCAAAAATTGTATTTTTAGGTGCTGGCAGCACGATTTTTGCAATGAATCTGTTATCGGATATCCTCAGTTTCCCAGAATTAGCGAATTCGACCATAACCCTGCATGATATCAATGCTCAACGACTAGAAACCACGCGTATGGTGGGAAGTCGTCTAGCCAAATCCCTTGGAGTCCATCCCACGATTGAAACCTATCTCGATCGCCGTGCAGCACTGGATGGCGCGGATTATGCCATTGGGATGTTCCAGGTGGGCGGATATGACCCTGCCACCCTGGTTGATTTCAACATCCCAAAGAAATTTGGCTTGCAGCAAACAATCGCTGATACCCTTGGGATTGGTGGGATCATGCGCGGGTTGCGAACGATCCCCGTTTACCTGGATATGTGTCGAGATATGGTTGAATTATGCCCCCAAGTTTTCTTGCTCAA
>CAYTXE010000154.1:3507-4759 GCA_964441045.1 uncultured Candidatus Brevefilum sp. | reverse complement strand
TTTGATTCCATCCTTAAATAGTATTTTTAACAGTGCGGTAGTCTCTTTTAATAAGAAATTTGCAGGTGTATTCCGTTGTGATAATCGAAAACGTGAAATGAATATTCATCGTGGTTTCAGTGATAATGGGGTTGATTGGGACCTGGAAGATGTTCCAATCAACTGGGAATTTCTTGATCCTGAACTGAGTAAATTCCAATATCGCTATGACCCACGTGTTCTTTGGTTGGAAGACCGCTACTATGTTACCTGGTGCAATGGCTACCACGGGTCAACCATAGGGATTGGTTACACCTTTGACTTCGAAAAATTTACTTTTCTTGAAAATGGATTATTGCCTTTTAACCGCAATGGGGTACTTTTCCCTCGAAAGATCAAAGGTAAGTATATGTTGCTGAGTCGTCCCAGCGACAACGGTCATACTCCATTTGGGGATATCTTTCTCAGTCAAAGCCTTGATATGGTCCACTGGGGTGAACACCGCTTTGTGATGGGTGTCAAGGGTGGATGGCAGAGCACAAAGATTGGTGCAGGTCCCGTCCCGATTGAAACACCTGAAGGGTGGTTGTTGTTCTACCATGGAGTCTTAACATCCTGCAATGGCTTTGTGTACAGTTTTGGTGCAGCTATGCTGGATCTGGAAGAACCATGGAAAGTCATTTATCGTGGCGAGCCATACCTGCTTTCACCGCAAAAAATATATGAAAATGTTGGCGATGTTCCCAATGTCACATTTCCCTGTGCAGCCCTCTTTGATGAGCCTACAGGACGGATCGCAATCTATTATGGTGGGGCTGACACGGTTACAGCATTGGCATTTTGTAAAGTAGATGAATTGTTGGAATTTCTAAAGCACAACTCGAATGATTTATAAACGAACGTCAAAATGTGAAGATCGATCAACTCTCTATTTATTGGAAGCTTGTATAACAGAACACACATACAAATAGCAATGACCGTGTGTTGGTCGATGCAAAAGACTTTCTGAAAAGAAATTATTTAAAAAGACAACAAACTGTTCAATTAGAAGGCGTGTTTCAGAAGCATGGTTGTGCTTGCCTCCTCTAAGAACTGCTTATATCCTGTAAGGACTACTAAACGCAATGCGAGTGTGGATTCGAACCCAAAAAGATCACCATTTCAAGTGATCTTCATTTAGTAGCGGGGCTGTGCTTGCCCACTGAAAGTGTGGATTCGAACCAAAAAAGACCACCTTTTACAAGTGATCTTCTTTTAGTAGCGGGGCTTGGAT
>CAYTXE010000154.1:0-3407 GCA_964441045.1 uncultured Candidatus Brevefilum sp. | reverse complement strand
AACCAAAAAAGACCACCTTTTACAAGTGATCTTCTTTTAGTAGCGGGGCTTGGATTCGAACCAAGGACCTCCGGGTTATGAGCCCGACGAGCTACCACTGCTCTACCCCGCATCGGGATAAGAATTCTAAGATATTCATTATGCTTTGTCAAGCGATTTGTTTTATATAGTTTCTAATAAATCAAATATCATCTTACGAAAGTGTTGAAAAATCAATTCCTATCTTGGATCCCATTTCAAGCCAGGTGTGTAATTATAATTTTTTAGATAGACACACCCTGTATGGGCAACCATGCCATAGCCCCCCAAATGGGGGCAGTGGTTGTCCTGTCCGAAGGATGATACCAAGCTTGACACTGCCCCCTTCGGGGTCTATCCTTGCATTTATGTTTTCATGATTTCTAAATAATTCTTATTATCATCACCATCATCATACAAGGGAAAGTTCGCAAGAGCGGAGCCATCGTCTTTCTATTGCAAAAAACTTTTTAGTTCCAAATGAGTCTCTGTCATCTAATAATAAATTTATTTTGTGAAGATTTCAGAATAAATATTTTATGAGACGGGAGCATTGGTGGTATCATATTGCCACAAACGAGATGATTTATCATCGATGATTATGAGATTGATATGAAGAAGATCCGGGAAATGACCATCTGGCAGCATTTAGACGAACTGCGAAAGCGATTATTATTTTCATTGATTGTGTTGATCGCTGCTGTGATTATATGTGTCATTTTTGCGGATACACTCATTGAAATAGTCGTTAAGCCAATCGGTGGGTTGGAAAATCTGCTTTCCATTCAAATAACTGAGAACCTGAGTGTTTACTTTCGTGTAACTTTACTGGCGGGTTTCATCCTCTCACTTCCATTTATCTTGCTTCAATTGTACTTATTCATTTCTCCAGGATTAAACAAAAAAGAACGAAAATGGTTGATAATGGCTGTGCCATTTGCCACAATCTTATTCTGCGCGGGGGCGGTGTTTGCATATTTTGTGATGCTGCCAGCAGCAATCCCTTTTTTAGTTGATTTCCCAGGTCCGGAAGTGCTCCCGAAATGGCAGGATTATGTCAATTTTGTAACTAATCTCATTTTTTGGATTGGATTGAGTTTCGAGACGCCTTTGTTGATGTATGTTTTAGCAAAATTAGGCATTATTGATGCAAAAGGATTAGCACAACAATGGCGAATTGCGATCATTGCTATAGCTGTTATTGCTGCTGTTGCTACACCGACCCCTGACCCAATCAATATGGCATTATTAATGGCGCCATTGTTCGCCCTTTATTTATTAGGTATACTATTGGCAGCTTTTGCGCGCCGTAAAGATGGCAAGGAGTAAAACATGGGTAAAATTGGATGGCCTGAACTGGTTGTTGTATTGGTGATCGTTCTATTGGTTTTTGGGGTGGGAAGAATTTCAAAGATCGCTGGGGAGTTAGGATCAGGAATCCGTGCCTTCAAAAATGGGCTTTCAGGCGGGAAAGATAAAGAAACTTCAGATGAGGAAGATACTTCCAGCGAACCGAAGCAGAATTAGCTATTTCAAGGTTAAAAATGAAATTTCTGAATGTCGGTACCCTTGAATTGGCTTTTATCCTTCTGCTGATGTTGATTGTTTTGGGACCCAGAAAAGCCATCAAGACAGCAGGTGAATTGGGGAATCTAATAAAAAAATTTACCAGTTCAAGTTTTTGGCGTGACCTCGTTACTACATCGGAGGAGATCCGAGATTTACCAAGGAAAATGATGGATGAGTCAGAACTTCAAAATACGATTGCATCACTTGATCATAAAGTTGGAGAAATTCACGAAGTCATTGGTAATAATCAATCTGAATTACATAACAATCTGAACGAAATCTCTCATGCAACAAAGAATCACCCTCAAATTTACCCTGACAAAACAGAAGAAAAGTAAATTTCTGTTGATAGAAAGCTAATCGAGTCTGGACAGTTGCCAGGTAGTTTTTATTCTTGGAAAGCTACATGAATCACTAAAATGAATCTGTTTCTTAATCGTCCTAGCTTTCAAAATAATCTCCAAACCTAACCGGTAATTCCATTTGGGTTCCAGAAACAGATCCATGAATATTTCAATAATGTCCTATCTTGCAAGGAGCTCTTTGGTGGGGGGAGGATGGTTCTTTGGACTTAATTTCTCTTTTAGTTAACCATGCGACTGAATTACGAGATTGATTTTCGAAGATCATCAAGGCAGCTGATCACGTCATACGACTGTCAATAACGGTATGATTTTTTTACCTTCTTCTTTGACTCCCTTTTTCACAACTACGAAATATAAGACGATCCAGTGATGATGTTGAGTGAGAGGGGATTGATATGTATTTCAACGGGAGTCTGTCCTATGATATCTCCGTCAGCTTGTGTACGCATGATAGTCCTGGATTCGATACGGCAGTATTCTTCAAATTGTATAAATTTAATTACCGGTCCGGTTTCTTTCTTCCGAAAAATTGAGACCAAAAAACCTATGATATCAAACATATTCCTCGCTCGGATGATAAACAGATCCAATTTTCCATCATCCAAAGACACCACATCGGACCACTTAAGGGATTCAATCCCTATCGTTCGAATATTGGTTATGAGTATCTCTGATGCCAAAGCTGAAATGGAATGGTGATCATATTCAATTTCGAAACGATGCAATTCTAATCCTATTAATTGCTGAAATAGGGGGATGATATACGCAATAACTCCGAGTTGTTGTTTTTCTTCTTGGGGTGTTAGTGCCATCACTTTCGGCGAAACACCAACACTTAAATTTAGAACAAAGTGGTGGTCATCCAGACGAAATGTGTCGAGCTTAATTATTCGTGGGTTATCTCCCGTGATTGTTTCAAGCGCTTTCTGGAGGTTCATTGGGATCTTCAAATCTTTGGCCAGAAGATTGCCTGTTCCTAATGGAATAATACCCAGGGGAAGGTGAGTTCCAACTAAGGCGTCACTAACAAGGGATACAGTGCCATCTCCACCTGCAGCGACAACAAGTTCAACGCCTTTTGAAATGCCTTGAGAAATAATTTCATTAATCTCATTTTGAGGTTTTGGAACTTCTACAACCTCTAAATCAATATGCTGCGCTAGAAAGTGCGCTTTGATTATTTGTAGTTTTTGCGCTTTGCTGTGGCTTGATTTGGTATTGTAAACTAAGATTGCACTTGTATAGCCGGCCATAAGTTTCCTATTTCCCTCGGATCAAAGGTCCGACAATATACACTAAGACCTATACTTATTTATTCAAATTAAGAACAAATCCTAATCGCCTATCAATTAACATAATATTGATTGTAACTCAGAAATTACTAAAATATTGACACTTGTATTAATCAAAATTATTATCTGGTAATGATGAGTGGTTTTCTTTGTATATTTCAGC
>CAYTXE010000153.1:0-4784 GCA_964441045.1 uncultured Candidatus Brevefilum sp. | reverse complement strand
GACCGCAATTGCCTGCCGTGCCCCCGGAACAGGTAGATCCGCTCCCGTCACTTCCCCATGTAAGATGCTTGAAAAACCATCCTGAGGAATAGATGCAAAAATATTTTATTGTTTCTTGACTTTTAATGTCAAATTAAAGATTATTTTGGCCGGCAAACTGGCCGGTTAAAAAGGAAAGTTGATATGAAAGATGATCCGATATTCAAAGGAAATGCTCATTTACTAGAGTCAGTAGATTCTCAGCCCTGGATTAAGGCGGGCCTTCGATTTGGGGACAAAGGTACACACACCAGCAGAACCATAATGCTCAAAGAACTGGCGTTATTGCTTGAAGACCAGGAGCCGAATGCGCCTCGCGATGCCTATGTTTCAGCCATTATTGACCAAAATTGTCTTGGTAAGCGGACCGTTTCAACACGAAAACTTACCTGCCAAAGATTAAGCGAACTCTATGGGCTGGATCCTTCTACCCCACTCTTTCGTGTCTTACGCCATCTTTGGCAGGTTGATGAGAATGGCCGCCCTCTCCTCGCCCTTTTAACCGCATTGGCACGGGACCCTCTTTTAAGAGTTACTTCGACTACAATTCTTCAGATGCCAAATGGCGAAGAACTCATGCGCCAAAAATTAATGAATGCTCTTCGGCAGAGTGTCGAAGATAGACTAAATACCGGTACGCTTAACACGACTGTACGTAATATATCATCCTCATGGACGCAGTCAGGGCATTTAAAAGGTCGTGTGAGAAAAATCCGGCAGAAAGTAAAACCCACACCAATCGTAACGGCTTATGCTCTTTTGTTGGCATATATTCTTGGTGCTCGCGGGGGCGGCTTATTTAATACCCTTTGGGCAAAAGTGCTCGATACACCTGTCGAAGAGCTGATCTCTTTGGCTATCGAGGCGAAACGTTTAGGTTTTCTGGATTTGAGTCAAGCAGGTGGTGTTATAGAGGTTTCTTTCACCCGCATGTTGACAGAAGATGAAAGGCAGTTGATTCATGGGACGGATTGAGGAACTTGCAAATCGCTATCGCAATCACATTTCTGCGCCTTGGCAACGTAATCTCGCTGGAGATCAAAAAGCCATTTTCGTGGTCTATCCTAAAGAGGACGAGCGCAAGCTCCGTGCAAGGCTTGAACTTTTCGAGATAGCAACTATCGACGCTGGACATAAATGGAAGTCCTTCAATTTCACCAAAACCTTCTCTACTTGGATGGCCAACACAGAATACAGGGAGCTGTATTTTGAATACCCGGAAGACCTTACAATGAAACTTGGAAGTGATTTTTTGCAGTTTGCTGCACAAGAACTCCGCAACATACTGACTGATCCAGATGTGAATGGCAATACTGTGGTGGCAGTCTATGGAGTAGCAAGTTTATACGGATTCACCAAGGTATCTTTGGTCCTAAAGGAAGTCGTGCACGACATTCGGGGGCGTTTGCTGCTCTTTTTTCCGGGTGAATTTGAAAATAATAATTATCGGCTCCTCGATGCGCGGGACGGCTGGAATTATTTGGCAGTTCCCATAACATTACATAACGGGGTAAGTGACTCATGAAAAACCGTGAAATATTTCAGAGAGATCCCGCTACAACAAAGCTGCTCAATGACGGTGTGGCCACTGTAACGGAATCAGCGACCACAAAAGAGATTGAAACGCTACGGTATGAACTGGAACACTTTGTCTGTGAAGGCCAGTACAAGGGAGGGCTTACTCGGATTCTTGAATCGTATTTGGGGAATGCGGATTCAACTGTTCAGCCTGCTGCTTGGGTAAGCGGTTTTTTTGGGAGTGGCAAGTCTCACCTTCTCAAGATGTTCAGGCATTTATGGGTGGATACTCAATTTGAATCTGATGGAGCAAGCGCCCGTGGACTGACTCAGTTGCCGGATGAAGTAAGCGATCTGTTGAGGGAGCTGGATACATTGGGTAAGCGATGTGGCGGGCTTCATGCTGCAGCAGGCACTCTACCTTCCGGCGGTGGTGAAAGTGTTCGTCTTGCTGTTTTAAGTATCATTTTGCGCTCTAAAGGTCTTCCGAGCTCACTGCCTCAGGCGCAGTTCTGTATCTGGCTTCAGAAAAACAACATGTATGAAAAGGTCAGGGCCTCCATTGAATCTGCCGGGAAAGATTTTCAGAGTGAACTGCATGACCTATATGTCAGTCCTGTTCTGGCCCAGGCGTTGTTGGATGCTGATCCCGCTTTTGCCCCGGACCTCAAGCAGGCTCGTGTTGCGCTTCGTGCCCAGTTCCCCGTTGTGAAAGATGTTTCAACTGAGGAATTCATCCGAATTATCCAAAAGGTTCTTTCCACAAATGGAGGAATCCCTTGCACCGTAATTGTGCTTGATGAAATCCAGTTATTCATAGGGGACAGCCCTAATCGTTCTACTGATGTAATGGAAATTGCCGAAGCCATTTGTAAACAGCTCGATAGCCGGGTTCTGCTCATAGGTGCAGGGCAAACAGCCCTTGCCGGAAGTGTGCCTTTATTGCAGCGCCTCAGGGACCGTTTTACGATCCCTGTTGAGCTCTCCGATTCGGATGTGGAAACGGTAACTCGTCGTGTGGTGCTTGCCAAAAAGGCTGATAAACGCAAAACCATTGAAAATGCGCTCAATGCTTATGCAGGGGAAATCGACCGGCAGTTATCGGGGACACGCATTGGGGCTCGTACCGAAGACCGTTCCATCATTGTAGATGATTACCCATTGTTGCCTGTTCGGAGGCGTTTTTGGGAGCATATCTTGCGTGCCATTGATGTTCCCGGCACCAGCAGCCAGGTCCGGACACAGCTTCGTATCGTTTATGACGCGGTAAAGGAAATGGCCGAAAAACCCCTTGGCACTGTCATGCCGGCTGACTTCATTTTCGACCAACTTCTGCCTGACCTCCTCCGCACAGGTGTATTGTTGCGGGAAATAGATGAAACGATCAGAAACCTCGATGACGGGACCCAGAAAGGGAAACTGGCCAAGCGTATTTGCGGACTTGTCTTCCTGATTCGTAAATTGCCGCGTGAAGAGGTGGCTGACATTGGTGTTCGGGCTACAGCCAAAACGCTCGCGGATCTTCTCGTAAGCGACCTTGCAAGCGATGGCACAACTTTAAGAAAAGAGATTCCTCAAATTCTCGACAAACTGGTTGATGAGGGGAAGCTTATTAAGATTGACGAGGAATACAGCCTCCAGACCCGAGAAAGCAGTGAATGGGAGCGTGAGTTTCGTAACCGGCAGACCAAGTTGAATAACGACCTGACTGCACTATCCAGTAAGCGTTCTTCTCTACTAAACGCGGCATGCTCAAGTGCTCTGAATGGCATTAAACTACTTCATGGGAAGTGTAAGGCCGCTCGTAAGTTATCCATCCATTTTGGTACGGAACCCCCAGAAGTTAAGGGCAATGAAATTCCAGTCTGGATACGTGATGGTTGGGGCGAAAATGAAAGCACGGTGCTTGCCGATGCCCGGGCCGCCGGAACTGATAGTCCAGTTATCTATGTGTATGTTCCCAAAGTCAGTGCCGATGACCTTAAAAAAGCGATAATAGAGTACGAGGCGGCAAAGACAACCATAGAATTTAAGGGTACGCCCACAACACCTGAGGGTCAGGAAGCCCGTGACTCAATGGCAACCCGAATGGGTTCAGCCGAAGTTACAAGGAACAGCATTATCCAGGATGTGATAAACGCAGCCAAAGTTATTCAAGGCGGCGGCCAAGAGCGGTTTGATTTGACTTTGAAAGAGAAAGTGAATTCGGCGGCAGAAATCTCGTTGGATCGGCTTTTTCCAAATTTTCAAGATGCGGATGACGACCGCTGGCACAGTGTTATCAATCGAGCCAAAAATGGTGATGAAGCCGCCTTACAGGCGGTCGACTGGAATGATACACCCGAGAAACACCCGGTTTGCTCTGCGGTGCTTTCAGAGATCGGTTCTGGAAAGAAAGGCAAAAACGTTCGGGATACCTTTGAAAGCACACCTTATGGTTGGCCTCGTGATGCAATCGATGCGGCACTGATCACACTGTTCACAACAGGTCACATTCGGGCCACACACAAAGGTATTCAGCTCAAACAGGGACAACTTGATCAGGCAAAGATTTCGGTTACTGATTTCCGTGTGGAAACAGTAACCATAGATGCAAGGGCTCGTATCAAACTGCGCAAACTGTTCCAAAGCGCTGGAATCCCCTGCAAACCCGATGAGGAGTCAATTGCTGCGGGTCAGTTTCTTGTTCATCTATCGGATTTAGCAGACCACTCCGGCGGCGCACCACCAATGCCGGAACGTCCGTCAACGGATCATCTTGATAATTTGAGACCCTTGGCCGGAAACGAACAGCTTGCCGAGATTCTGAACCAATATGATTCGCTTTCAAAACAGGTTAAGGAATGGTCAGCCTTAGCGGATTTAGCCGCTAAACGAAAACCCGCATGGGAAACGCTCCAGCTCTTGCTGAAACACAGCAAAACCCTAACTGAATCTGATGATCTTAATAAACAGGCAAACGCCGTCTACGATGAGCGACGGCTTCTCGACGACACTGATCCCATTCCGGCAATCCACAAAGAAGCTGTAACAGCATTGCGCACCGCTGTAAAGAAAGCCCATGATGATTTCAAGGCCGTTTATGATCGTGAAATGGCCGTGCTCACAGAAAACGATAACTGGAAAAAAATCACTTCCGATCAGCAGCAAGAGATTCTCGATACCGAAGGGATTGCCGGCATATCGCCACTTTCAATAGGTGATGACTCAAGCCTTCTTCGCACTCT
>CAYTXE010000152.1:0-4793 GCA_964441045.1 uncultured Candidatus Brevefilum sp. | reverse complement strand
TGGCCGGCGTAAGTGAAAAATGTGGTGGCAAGGGATTAGCTAATTTAGATTTTGAAGGGAAATTTCAGGATATCAGGATGTAGGTTACTTACTCTTCTGGTTTTCTTGCCACAATAACCAGCGACAAGCCCTGCCAGGGCAGAATTGGGTCAATCAGCTTGAGCAGCGGCACGAGTACGTTGAAGGCTTTCAATCCAAAACGCCCGATGGCTTGTTGTTTGGCGATCTTCCCCCGGTACCACCAACCCAGGACACCGATCTTGTTCAGTGTGAATAGTTTCTCAATGCTGTAACCCATTTCTTCAAACAGGCTGCTGAGCTGCTCCCTTTCATAACGTCGATAATGGCCGATGGCTTCATCAAGACTGCAGTAGAGCTTTTCTCCACGGGGGACGATGAAAATCATGTTCCCCCCGGGTTTCAGGATGTGATCGGCGTTGCGGATCACGGCATGGTCGTCTTCAATGTGTTCAATCACATTTGAGCACAGGATTGAATCGACTTGGGGCAGGTCATCTGGCGGCGGTTGGGTGGCATCCCACTTACAAACCTCCACCCCGGGCGTATTCATGTATGCATTGTGCAGCACCTCCAGGTAAACTGGCTCAATTTCCGTCGCGATCACATCGGTATACTGCATCAGGATGCGCACGTTATTCCCAATCCCAGAACCAATCTCCAGCAGAAGATCGCCAACATAGGGCTTTGTACGCTCGAGGGTCCACTCCGTATATTTCGGGGCAGCTTCCATGTCGATCAGGTCTTTTTGCCCGTAATCCCCCTGGAACATATCATCGATCAACCAATATTTCAGGATTGTCCTCAGCGCCCGGAAGCCGTCTCGCCAGGTGACCTTTTTCCCTTCAGCATAGGTGCGGCCATAGTAGTTGATGGGAACTTCGAAAATACGCAGCTTGCGTTTAGCAAACTTAGCTGTTAATTCTGGCTCAATGCCAAATCTATTTGAACGGATGGGGATGGTCTTCACAACCTGCAGCCGGAAGGCTTTATAACAGGTTTCCATGTCAGTCAGGTTCAAATCAGTGAACCAGTTGCTGACAAAGGTCAGGAAGCGGTTTGCTATGGAGTGGCGGAAATAGAGTACGCGCCGCTGATCTCGTTCAGCAAAGCGCGAGCCATAGACGACGTCCGCCTCACCATCCAGGATAGGCCGCAGCACAATGGCATAATCCGAGGGGTCATATTCCAGGTCGGCATCCTGAATGATGGCGATATCCCCGCTGGCTTTCTGGATGGCTGTACGGATGGCGTTGCCTTTGCCTTGATTTTTTTTCAGTAAAACAGGGTGGATGATATTGGGATGCGTTTCGGCTAGCTCCTGGATGATCTCATCCGATCCATCATTTGAACCGTCGTCCACGATGATGATTTCCAAATCATCAACACCAGGAATCTCTTGCGCCATCACGCGCTGGGTTATCTCCCGGATTGTGCGGTATTCATTATAGGCAGGAATGAGGACAGACAACTTCATGCAGGCTCCATTTTTGAAAATTCATGCGTAGATTATAACATTCAACCATAGGTTAAGTTCCGTCAAGCGCAAATGGTAAAGAGAGACGAAAAATTATCCTTTGTGAATCAATATCTATTAGATGGATGAATGCTTATGGTCAGTGTTTAGTTTTATAACCGATATCTATTATAAATAACTTTAATCCCGATTGATTAGGGCTATAATTGGGTTTGTAATTCACTTAATTCGGAAAAAATCTTTGTATGGATAAACCAGGAGTGGATGAGAGGTAAGATATGCCGCCCATTATCATTGCTTTTGTTTTAATTTTAGCCTTAGGATTGACCGGGTTGATATATATTCTTTTCTGGGGGACACCGCCTTTCATTAATTGGGCAGTGGAACGCCTGGGGCTGCGGATGATGCTGATGGACCCAGAGATGCTTTCAACGCTTGGTTTGCTGGATAACACACTCCTTGATATCCACAGTGGAAACTTGACGGATGCCTCGCCCAGCCATATGGAGGCGCTGCGCCAGCTTGATCGGGATGGATTGGCATTGATACGGCGTTATGACCCGGAAAACCTGGAGGGGCAAAATCTGATAACCTATGAGCTCATGATCTGGTACTTCGAACAGAACTTGAGGGGCCATCGTTATGACTATCACTGGGTGATGAATCCGGTCTTTATGGGACCTTATCCAGTAAATCATGTCTTTGGGGTGCAGGTGGATTTGATCAATTTTCTAAGCACCTATCACAAGATAAAGGGCGGGCAGAGTGTACGGCGATACCTTCAGCGGTTGGAGATGGTTAGTTCGAAAATAGCTGGGCTGCTGGAGAGCCTGGAAGCAAGGGTTTCTTGGGGTGCATTACCGCCGCGGTTTGTGATCGAAAAGTGCCTGGTTCAGATTTCCGATTTCCTCTCACATCCCCCGGGAGAGAACCCTCTGTATACAAGTTTCATCACAAGAGCAAATGAGTCAAGCCACTTCAGCGATTCTGAAATCGTGAGATGGGGAGTGAAAATCCAAAAAACCATTGATAACGTGGTACTCCCTGCATACCGAACATTACAGTCAGCCCTGGAAGATTATAAATTGCAGGCAAGTGAGGATGATGGTGTCTGGAAATTACCGGATGGAATAGCCTATTATGACTTCTTGCTGCGAAACCACACCACCACGGATATGAGTGCAGATGAAATTCACCAACTTGGCTTAGCGGAAGTCGACCATCTGTCAGCATTAATCAGCGATGTCTTAGAGAAAATCGGCTTGCCAGGTGAAGAACCTGGCAGCCAACTTCAGGCTTTGATGGCGGAACCCCAATATCACTTTTCGGGAGAAAACCGGCGCAAGGCGATTATGGATGAATATCAAGCTGTTCTGGACGAGATCAACTTACGCATGCCAGAGCTTTTCAGACACGGTTCTCTGGGCGAAATTGAAGTTCAGCGTCTCCCACTGTACAAAGAGCCTGATTCCCCCATTGCTTATGCACAAGCACCCTCCATGGATGGCAGTCGTACAGGCATGATGTGGATCAATTTGCGGAATCCAGATAATATCTACCGGTGGGGAATGCGCACCCTCGCCTATCATGAGGGAATCCCGGGTCATGTCTATCAAATGGCACAAGCGCAAAAGATCAAGGGGCTGCCAACTTTCCGGCGGACCTTTTTCTTTAACGCTTATATTGAAGGTTGGGCGTTGTACGCAGAGCGATTGGGATGGGAGTTAGGATTGGAGGATGACCTCAGCAACCTGGGTCGGCTGCAGGCTTTGATCTGGCGAGCAGCCCGGCTAGTAGTTGATACGGGTATCCATACTAAACGCTGGACAAGGCAAGAAGCGATTGATTATATGGTGGAAAAGACGGGACTGCCGGAGCGTGATGTGACCACGGAAGTTGAACGCTACATTGTCATGCCCGGTCAAGCCTGCGCCTATTATGTTGGCTATCTTAAACTGCTCTCACTTCGCCAGAAAGCTGAAGCGATCCTGGGAGCTGGCTTCGAACTGAAGGCTTTCCATGATGTGATCATTAATAACGGTGGTCTGCCGCTGTCCCTCCTGGAGAAGGTTGTTAATGATTATATTGATCGGACTGCGGGCTTGAAATCAAATAACCCAGGATAAAAGGATATTTATTCAGACTTTCAGTTTTCTTAGCTGTGCTTTTCTCTATTGCTTAAGGATTATTGAAGGAGGGGATGATCAGGCTGGATAGGAGTCAATCCGGTCTGGCAATATTGTAGGCTTCCTGCAATCACAGCTGTTCTGCAAGCATTTTCAAAATTGACACCATGGAGCATCTCTGCACACAATACTGCTAAAACCTGGTCCCCACAGCCTGTTGATTCAGCGTGGGGTGGGGTTGGCAGATTGGGTGATGGGATGTGCCAGCATTGATCGGCAGTGAAGGCGTAGGCACCCTGCATTCCATGAGTGATCAAGACATGTTGTACGTTTTGCTTCAAAATAACATTGGCAGATTGTTGTGCACTTGAAAAATCAGAAACCGGAAACCCTGTCAAACGCTCCACCTCCAATTTGTTAGGTTTGATCAGGAATATGGGATACTCGAACAGGGGCGAGAAATTAACATTTTCTTGTGGGGGTTGTCCACCCGGGTCGAGGATCACCCGTAAACCAAACTCTGATGCCATCGATAGGGCGTGGCACGCTGTCTCTATCGGCATTTCCAGTGAAAACACGAGGAAGCCACGATTTTCAGCCAGCCGTTTGAATAAGGGTCTGGCATGTTCCAATGTTTCAGGTGAAAGCGTCTCATTGCAACCCGAAAGGTAATAATTCGCGCGTTTGCCATCGATGGTGTTGAGGAAGATCGCCAGGGTGGGAAGATCATCCGGGTGATCTAATCCCAGCTTGATGTGGCTCGTATTGATGTGGGCATTTTCAAGTGATTGGAGGGGGATGCGATACAAGCCAAAACGATCCTGCACCAATTCACTGATCATACTGACTTGTCCAGGAGCAAGCCAGGCAGCCAGCATCGTGGCGATATTGCGACCTTTACCACCAGGGGAGAGCTCAAGGGTTTGCCCATTGACCTGTTCACCGGACATTGCAAATTTTGGCAAGCCCTTAATAATAATATCGAGGTTAAGGGCGCCAATTACGACAGCAAGGGGCGTATTCTTCTTGTTCATATGGGTATAGAAATTATTTATCGGGGTTGTTTTTACGATTTTTCCTGATGAGTAAAACCACAATGACGACGATCGCAGCAACAACCAGGATAGCCAGGCAGGGTAAGACCACAGCAGCTGCAATCAAGAGAATGTTAG
>CAYTXE010000151.1:0-4800 GCA_964441045.1 uncultured Candidatus Brevefilum sp. | reverse complement strand
AAAAAGCCAAAGTCAAATGGACACAGCTTGAAGCCCTGGTTGGCAGTGAGGACCGCATTGAAAATGTGGCAGCAGATATTGTGGATCATTTTGAGAAACGCCAGGAAGTGTTTGAGGGAAAGGCAATGGTCGTCACCATGTCACGGCGTATCGCAGCTGATCTTTATTCTGCGATTGAACAAATCAGGCCAGAATGGCATCATGACGATTTAGACAAAGGCATGATGAAAGTCGTAATGACTGCCGCATCCTCTGATGGCCCAAAGATGGCAAGGCATCACACCAACAAAAGTCAGCGTCGTGCCTTGGCCGACCGGATGAGAACCCCCGATGATCCCCTGAAACTGGTCATTGTCTGCGATATGTGGCTGACCGGGTTTGATGTCCCCTCGCTGCACACTATGTATCTTGATAAACCGATGAAAGGCCACAACCTGATGCAAGCCATTGCCAGGGTCAATCGGGTTTACAAGGATAAGCCTGGTGGTTTGATAGTCGATTATTTAGGCGTTGCCTCTGAATTAAAGAAAGCACTATCGTTTTATTCTGATGGCGGCGGCAAAGGTGATCCTGCAATTCTACAGGAGCAGGCTGTTGACCTCATGCAAGAAAAACTCGAAGTGGTGTCGCAGCTCTTCCACGGCTTCAATTATCATAAATACTTCAAAGCTGATACATCTCGAAAGTTATCCATCATCCTGGAAGCAGAAGATTTCATCTTGGGTATTGAAAATGGCAAGAAGCGTTTTATTGATGAAGTGACTGCCCTATCCAAAGCCTTTGCGATTGCCATTCCACATGAAGAGGCTATGGCAATCAAGGACGAAGTGTCATTCTTCCAGGCTATCAAAGCAAGGCTGGTTAAGTTTGATGTAACCGGCAGAGGAAGAACTGACGAGGAGATCGAAACAGCTATCCGCCAGGTAATTGACCAGGCATTGGTTTCAGAACAGGTTATTGATGTCTTTGACGCCGCTGGAATCAAAAAACCTGACATCTCCATTTTATCTGAAGAATTCCTGCTCGAAATTCAGGGGATGGAACACAAAAATGTTGCCTTGGAGACCTTAAAAAAACTTCTCAATGATGAGATCAAAACCAGGGCAAAGAAGAACCTTGTTCAAAGCAAGACGTTGATGGATTTACTCGAAAACTCCATCAATCGTTACAACAACAAAATTATTACAGCAGTCGAAGTGATTGAAGAATTAATAAAAATAGGTAAACACATTCAAGAATTGGATAAAGAACCTGAAGAAATGGACTTATCCGATTTTGAATATGCCTTTTATTCTGCTGTTGCAAATAACGAGAGTGCCAGAGAGTTAATGCGGGTGGATAAACTAAGAGAATTAGCAGTTGAATTAACAGAACGGGTAAGAAACAATGCTTCTATCGACTGGACAATCAAAGAAAGTGTCAGAGCTAAACTAAGAGTGATCGTAAAACGTACCCTGCGTAAATACGGATACCCGCCAGACATGGAAAAATTAGCAACCGATACAGTCTTAAAGCAGGCTGAGTTGATAGCTGATGAGTTGACAAGGAATTAGAGACAGGATGAAAAAATAAGATCGGTGGGATGACCTGAAATCTCTTGATGGAGGCGTTTATCGAGTGCTAGATTGGTATTCCCCACCCGTGGGGGTGAACCCAGAAGCTAATAGCTGATAGCTCAAAGCCCAAAGCGTTTCCCACACCTGTGCGGATGAACCGTAGGGCGGGTTCCGTACGTGTTCACCTATGGTCTCCTGACCAAAGGTGACACGATGACCGAAGGTCTCCATCGCTGGTCCCTACAGGAGGCTTTGCACTGAGGACACCAGCCCTATCAAAGAATTCTTCTATACCCTCAAAATTTCCAAACACATTTTGGTATATCTTTTCCTTTTAGCTTTCAGCTTTGAACTTTCATGTATTCCCCACACCCGTGGGGGTGAACCTCTTTATAATGGTATTCAGTCCGGCATTTGCGATGCCGCTTTAGCTCAGTATTGCGCTAATTGTCGTTATCCACAGATCAATTTCACTGCTCCGGTTGTTGTCAACTGGAAATGCGATATGCGCTATTTTTTCTTTATGCTGCTCAAAAGATAGCCTGTTATTAGGATTTTGCCCAATGATAAATAACTATCGACCCAGCACCAATGAATGACGCAGTAATAAAAAAGAGGGCGTTAAAGGACCAGTACTGTAATAACACGCCTGCAGCAAGTGATAAAAAAGCAATTGGTAGTGTTAGGATTGCATTGAGTCCCGCGTAGGTACTTCGTCTGGATGTTGGAGCAACTTCCAACAATGCGCTCTGAAAACCCACTTTGCGACCGTCCGTAATTGCTCCTGCCAGAAAAAATACCGGAAGCATTGCCATCCAGCCGAATGTACCCAGGGTTATGGCTAATATTGGGGTGAAAATTGAAGTAATGGCGCAGATAAATAGCATTTTGCGGCTGCCAGAGTGATCAACCAGGCGCGCCCATAATAGGTTGGATAATACACCCCCCAATACCTGCGCCAGCAGGAATAGTCCAATAGAGTGTGCGGGTGCATTTAATTGGCTGCGGGCAAAAACAACATAGAACGGCATGGACATTAAACTGAACCCTGTAAGCAATTGTGCCGCAATCAGAGTCTTCATTTTCCGACCAGCAGTCTTCAGCTCTAGCCAGTATGCCCGCCACGATTGTTGTTTATTTTCTCCATTTGTGTTGATAGGTTCTCGGATTATCCAGAATCCTATGGATGCGATACCTAAACCGAGGGCTGCCAATCCGAATAGCGTTGCATAATTATTGGGATAAGGTACATCTGATAGGATTTGTCGCGCTGCCAATGCTGCCCCCACAGAAAGTGGCCCTGCCAAAGCGCCCCTTCCGCCAAAAAATGCGCCCCTGCGTTGTGGAGGGATTATTTTTCCAATGATATCCGTATAGGGAATATTCCCTATACCTCCTCCTATATAGAAGATCATCAACATTAGTACTAAAATCCAGGCTAGCAGTAAATGATGTTTATCACCAATGGTAACAATCAACCATGCCAATGTTCCCCAGCTAACAATGCGCAGGTAAATAGCAATTAATAAATAGGGCATCTTTCTTGGTTTTGGCTCGATCCACCGGGCAATAAAAAGCTGCGGAAGTGCTCCTGCAACGGTAAGTACTGTTGAAAGTGCACCCACCCAGATGGTTGAACCTGTCAAATCAGCTACAAATGCGGAAATAACCGTTGTCGGTTGGGTAAGTGACATACCTAGAGCTAAAAAAGCGCCATGCCATAAACCCGCAATAAAATTACGCTGATCAATGGATAATCCCAGTAAAGGATGATGTGAGTTTGTTTTTTTTGTACTACGCATGATATTCCATAACAAATCAAAGTCTAAAAGACCGCAGTATCAGAAAGGCAGCAGCTAGATCAATGAACTACTTTGAAATGCAATGCTCCTTGCGGTATTTGGTTTTATATTTTTAACTCCTTCTATTGACAATTACTAAAATTATAGTACAAAATTGCGGTTGTTAAACCAATATAATAATACATTTTATGCCAATGTGCGTTTTATTTCAAGTCAATAATGTACAGTGTATATGCTGCTGGTGATTCACGAGACAAAAAATTCCAGCAGATCACAACTGCTGTTAGCGATGGGACAATAGCGGCAATGGAAGTAATTCACCAAAGCAAAAATTCCAGGTTTATAGAAAAGGCAGCTATCCAGCTGCCTTTTATTAACGCTTTATCGAGTTAGGGGCGGGAGTCCCGAAACAAAAAACCACCCGCTAAGCGGGTGGTAGAAAAGCCAGGGAATCTTCTTTAACATATTACGTCTGTTTTTCAGGGTTGTTGATGCTATATGAAGACACTAGACCTGCTCAAATGTGGATGGTTTGAGATTAACATGATTTCCTGTCAACCGGCTATTTTGTAATTCAAGAAATGAATCTAATGCTTTTGCTATTCTTGTGATCCATCTATTGCATCAAGGAAAATTTCAACGAGATGTTTGCCTCCCATCATCGTTGGTACTTCCAAAGCATAGCCTTCTCCTGAATTGGTTTTTAAAACAAAGGTTGCCATTCCACCGGAGAACTCGGATGTCACTGTAACCTCATCCTTGGACCAGCGCGCAGCCTCCTTTTTTATTTTGAATTTAAATCCTCTGGGTGCATAATTAAAAGCATATATATATTTTTCCCCTACAGCTACAAACACAGGATTGGGTAGATCACTCGTCTTCGTGCCCGCTCCAATCCCGCCCATCAGCTTAGACACTAACAAAGAACTCATCGAGCCTGCGTGACTGCAAGTCATAGCTGCGACGATTTTTTCGTCACAATTGGGTTGAACAGCGTCAACCATTTTTGCCATTTGTTTCATTGCTTTTTTATCCATATCTACATCTCCTTAAACTACTGAATCACAAATATACTTGTCCTGACAGTCGCTTACTTTGAGTTTATCACAATAAAATAGTGTCCCACAAAAAGCAGCAACATTCCAAGGCTCAAAGTTACATTGATACTTTGGCTGCTGGATATCGGAATATCTGCTAATGCAAGCGCATTTGGGTTACCAAAATACATACATAACATGAGGCCTGTTGAAACCAGAAGGGAATATCCTATAAGTTGGATATGTCTTCCTGTTCTGGCAGCACCTTCGTAAGCAGCGTACAGCGTAGGTCCGGCTACATAACTACAATATTCCAAAAAATTAAAGAAGGATTTCCGTCCCTCCTATACCAAAAACCGCTCAACATCATCGAGCGGTTCGAGTTGTGACCCTCTGGAGATTCGA
>CAYTXE010000150.1:3580-4805 GCA_964441045.1 uncultured Candidatus Brevefilum sp. | reverse complement strand
ACGAAGCAATCTCGAAATCAGCTGGTCTAATTGGGATTCAGGTATCCCCATCTCAGTTACCCCCCATAATCAAATTGAGGAAATCTATCCCCTTCCTAAGGGTTGAACCTCAGATCAATTACGCCAGGTGTTAGCTTACCAATTTCCCAAATTTTAAAAGCATTATATTCGCAAATTCTTTTGCCTGTAAATGGTCCTTTTCATCAGGATGATTTTTAATTTCATCCTTGTACTCTTCCCATTCTTCCTCTTCAGTAACGATCTCTTGATGAATGAAATCTGCAATTGGCGGAATGGGAATCCCTTTGCAGTGAAAATATCCCAAAAATTCTATGTTTTTTTCATCGCTAACCTGGGTAAATGTCTTCACGCATTTCCCAGCCCACCTGTCATACAATTCCTTATTACGCTTACCGCCTTCCTCAGTTTTTGTCGCGTGAGTCACAAATCCAGCTATTTTGAATGGTGGTGAGGGTGATATTCCTTTTAAAAGCGCTTTTACAGGTTCCGCCACATCGGCATGGTGACAGGCTGAACCAATAAAAACTAGGTCATATTCATTCAGAGATTCCGGTTTTACGTTTTCGATTCTCTCAATATCGACTTCGTGGTTTTGAGCTGTAATTTCTTCAAAAATACTTTCAGCAATTTCTTTTGTATTGTTACTCTGGGTGAAATATGTTATCAGGATTCTCAATTCATAACTCCTTTTGTTATTAATTGTTTCTCATTCAGTTATTCTCAAAATTTGGCAGAAGAACTCTTCGGCGCGGCGGCTTATCTTGGGACTGCATTGTCCTGTTAGGTGTTGAGATAAGCGAGTTCGTGTACCGGCTTGTTGAATGGATGTGGCTTTATGATGAGGTTACCCTCTTTTCTTTGGGTTCTTCAGCCCTGTTGTCAGCTTGTTCTGCACCTCCCGCTTTACCCGTGCCGCGAGAACGTCCTCATTCTTATTCAAAAACTCACTCACCTCACCAGGGTCATGCACGACCAGTACACGCAAAGCCCAGGACATTGCCTTCACCACCATGTCATCATGATCATCAACCAGAAGGCAACAGACCTCAAGGGTGCGCAGAGCATCTCCCATACCCCCTTGAGACCGCATATTCAACGCAACCGTGCTGACCAATGCTGCCCGTCGCCACCAAAGATCTTCTGAATTTGCCCATTTGTGGATCAATCCATCAGACACTTGCCCTCTCAGCCAGGCCGGTCCTGC
>CAYTXE010000150.1:0-3480 GCA_964441045.1 uncultured Candidatus Brevefilum sp. | reverse complement strand
CCCATTTGTGGATCAATCCATCAGACACTTGCCCTCTCAGCCAGGCCGGTCCTGCAAGCGTGCGCGCGAAGGCGTCCACTGACCACCAACTGTTAATCCCTCGTCCAAATTCCTCAAGTTCCTTTTCCCCAATACTTTGAAAAGCCTCTTTATGGCTGCGAATCAATTCATAAGCAAACACACGATAGCGGCATTTTTCCTTTAATTCGCTGGCTAAGTTGAGAATAAACTCTGGATTTGCTTTCTTCAGCATCTGAGAATATTTTCGGCGGATTTCCCGCTCATTTGGGATATTCCGAACCGGCAAGGCACGAAGCTCTGCTTCAATCTTAGCAGCAATCTCTTTCACATTTAGATTCATTGAATTATCCATCGGTTTCATCCCACGAATAATGCGTTTAGCAGTAGGGCTGACCCATCGCCTGTGTCAGCTAATGATTATTATAAATGGAAACCGATTAGGAATTAATAGAACGATTGCACGACGAGTACAGTATCCAATGCAACGACATTTTTCCTGACAGGATATATACCCTCAGTGGGATGTGATGTTTAAAATTGTCGCGATAACATACAATATTGCGTACACAACCCAGAGTGGCCGGCTCATTGGCCAAAGCGGCCACCAGTAGAACATGACGGTTGCCAGATATAGGAAAACATAGGGGATGAGGATCGATATTTTAAGCGGGTTTCTAAACTGAATTTTTGCCACATAATCAACCCAAAAGCCAAAAATGGCATAGATAACGAACAGGAATCCCCCCAGCCAGGTGTGCCAGCTTTTCCCACCGCGCAAAAGAAGGATGCTGATGATCGCGGCCGGGATGCACAATGCGTATACGATCCAACCGTATTTCTCTGTATAGCTTTCGAATAAGGGTTTGCGAATGGCGAAATGAATGATAAGAATCACCTGGAACAGGAACGCCCAGACGACAAACAGCTTATCCAGCTTATCCATTCCTTCAAAAAGTGACAGCATGCTGAACCTCCCAAATCCAAAAAAACTTTCAAGCGTTCCCTGTTTGATTAGTAATTTTTTAGCTACCTGGTAAAGCAACGAAATCTACCTCAAAAGACCTTTTGAAGACTCCAGGGAAAACCTCGACTGCATAATGAATGTAATAATGATATCGATGATGTCTATTGATTTAGATCGAGTACATTGAAAAGCTATAGTCAATTATACCAAAACGAAGAGTCAGGAATCGTGCGACATAAGATTATTTAGATTCTCCTTCAGCAAATCTCCGCCCAGTTGCCACTTTACAACTTTCCTCTCGCTGCTGAAGAAGCTCAGAGAGGATATTGCATCGCTTGTTAGTGAAGTTCAACAACCCAAACAAGGAAAAATGCTTGATCCAACGGTAGATAAGATACACTATGATGCAATGTTACCAGAAATGCAGGATATGAGGCTCCTCTTAACCCGAATAGATTTTCAGGTGTCTTTTCTTTGGCTATAGGGCTTGGAATCTGCGAATCATCATCTGGTCTTACGTATTATATCCCTCATCTATTTTCTTATCGTTTGGAATTAGGGTCGCAAAAGAATGTTTACATTAAGTAAATCCCGCTCTGGGGAGATCAGGCCGAAGTGAAGTTAATGCATATGATAACAGATATTACACCGTGGATTGATCAATGGTGTTTCAAAGATTCAACTGTTGTGCAACTGCTTCCAATTCATCGTCGGTAATACCCAAGTATCACTTGGTGTAATCAATACTTTCATGGTTGAGTTTATGCATGATGAGGGCAAGATCAACACCTTGCATACGGGCATGATAACCCAAGTTTTCCTTAAACTATGTGTTCCGTAATTTCCATTGAGGCCCACATCTTGGCAAATAGATTTTACAAATTTCCAAGCTTGGCCACGCTTGATGGGTTTAGTGTAGTTGTTTGTTTTAGTGTTGAAAAAAATAAATTTGTCTGATCATCAGCAATAGAAGGATAGGCTGACAGATATTCTGCTAGTGCATCGGTAAGGCTCCCCTAAAATGGCAAACACGAAAAGTAAATTCTTTTCTTGATTAATCAATTATTGCTTTTTCTATATCCCTTGTCTCTGTGACAATCTTTATGATTCCGACAGCGGTGAATACTTTTATCACACCTTGTAAAACTAACAACCAGATAGAGGATAGAATTTGGTTGACGGTTAATAGCGGCGCAAGAAACATGACGCCTATTATCAGGGGAATGTATTTCTCAAACGGCTCTATCCGCTCGGTAAATCCATCCATCATCCCCTGCATTTGTTTTTCAAATTCTTCCTCAACCTGACTTCGTTCATTATTTGGAACTTGTGACAGCGCTTGTTCCTTAAACGGATCCATGAAAATTTCCAAGTAGGATTTTGGTATTTCAAAACCATTCCTATCGATTGCATCCTTGCTGCCAATAAATATACTTCCGCAGGCAACAATCAAAAGTGCGATTGAGAAAAGACCAAAAGAATCCTTAAAGGGCTTCGTAGAAAAGTGAATGTGTTCCTTTTGCTCTGTATGAACGCAGTGAGCCGCGTAGCAGCAGATAACGAAATAAACAAATAAGATAATACCTGCTGTTATTGTGAAAAGCTGCCATCCAACAATGATTGACATCGAAGAAAGTAGAAATGCTATAACAGCAGCCCACAACGGCTTCATTAAAAGAGACACAATGCCCACAGATACTATTACGCCTCCAAGGGAGATTAAAAGAAATACCAACTTTTCCAACAACTCTTGGGATGGTGAAAGGATCAATTCATAGGACAAAGACAGCTGATTGCACATCCTCCCCAAGGCATAAGATGTTATCAGGTGTATGAAAGTAAATAAACCATATTTTAACCATTTCTTGTTCATCTTATCCCTGCTTTCACCAAAGCGTAAATCAAAAGCTACTGTATTTACAACAGCAGCCTAAACGTAGAACCACGCAACTATTTTTTTACAACCGCCAATTTTGTTTAACGTGGCAATGATGCGTATGCCTGAATACAATTTCATTATACTTTATTTAATATTTTGAGGCACTACGGAGCATAAAGCTTATTTCCTTCTTATCTAAATCTAAAAACAGAATTTGTATAAAGCCAACAATATTTTGACTTTGAATTTGCTTTTATAAAAGTAATTTTGTATACCTAAAGTTCAATCCACGAGTGAAAATTCTTTCTCTACGTCACAACAGTACTATAATAAATACACCTTTACATTTTTTTAGGGTTTCCGGGGGGTAATCCCCGAAAATTCTTATGTAATTCATTTCAAGCTAAACACAAGATATAAGGGGTTCTCATATCCCAGGTTTCTTGGCGTTTCAACAACTGATTTAAGGACGAATTTTCATGGCGAAAAATAAGAACAATGCAGCAGAACCCATCGAAAAACAACTTTGGAAAGCAGCCGATAAACTGCGAAAAAACATTGATGCGGCTGAATACAAGCATGTTGTCCTGGGGCTAATCTTCCTGCGCTATATATC
>CAYTXE010000149.1:0-4964 GCA_964441045.1 uncultured Candidatus Brevefilum sp. | reverse complement strand
TATGTTATTTTAGATAGGTCTAAAACCAATGATTTTCGATATTGTGTAGAAATAAAAACCATACACACAGGCTATGGGGCATCACAAGTTGAACGGCAACAAGTCGCACCAGCGCTATGCAAAACGGTCGTGAGACGTTTGTTCCCCATCAGCGCTGTGCCAGACAGCAGGTGAGGTCAGTGAAGCCCTTACGAGGGTGCTTCACGAGCCCTTCACAGGGTGCTGCGCGAGCCCTTACGAGGGTGCTATGCTAGGACTGAAATGTAAGAGCACGGCTTGCCATGCCCCTACGTTTGTTTGAAGAATAAATCAATCCCCTTAAGGCAGAGGAATATCAAGGCATAGCAGCATAGCACTGGAGCGTAAGAGGATTTGGATGAGATCCCAAGTGTTTATGAAAGCAGAGTTCCGTGGGCTTGTTTAATGGTGCTGAGAGAGGACTGAAACGGAAAAGTTTAGCGATTGGTAATCAGAATATTACTGCAGCTTTGGAGTGCCTTGTTGGTTGGTTCCTGATTGCCTGATACTTGATCCCCCAATTTCTGATTGCCAAAGTTCTAATTTACTGTTCCCTGATAGCCTTTTCTCCATTTCATCCCTTATGTGCTAAACTTAAAGGTCACCTTAAAATAGATGCTTAATGCCCTCTATGGGTAGTTGGGCGCTTTTAGCGCGTCATGCTGTGATGACGAATTGGCTCGAAACTTGAATGAACAATCCGTGCTGAGCGAGACGATTTGCAGATACGAAGAAAAAGAAAATGACTGAGAACATACCATACTTGATCGCCGGCCTTGGCAACCCGGGCCCAAAATATCGCCATAACCGCCATAATGTCGGCTTTATGGTCCTGGATGCCTTTGCTGAACACACGCAAATCCCCATCCAACGTGTGCAGTTCCGCACTCTGGTGGGCAAGGGATTATTCCATGAGGCGCGCCTGGTCCTGGCCAAACCCCAGACCTATATGAATGTTTCGGGACAGGCAGTGGTGCCTCTGATGAAATTCTACAAGATCCCACCGGAGCGTTTGATGGTCGTGCATGATGACCTGGATTTGCCTTTTGGGACATTGCGTTTGCGCCCCGAGGGCGGCGCTGGTGGGCAGCACGGTGTTGAATCGATTATCACAAAACTTGGCCGGCGTGATTTTGCCCGGCTGCGGATCGGCATTGGCAGGCCGCCCGGCAGGATGGATCCACGCGATTATGTCCTGCATAATTTTGATCCACCTGAGGTTGAATTTCTTCCCGCAGTGCTGCAGCATGCGGTGGATGCGATCATCAGCTTTATCCAGGATGGCATTGAAAAGGCCATGAATGATTTCAACGGGAGTTTGATCAACGAAGAATGAAAGCTTTGTTAGATAAGATCGGATCACTCTCCGGTTACCAGGCTTTGCGATCACGTCTCACAGCTGGCGTGGATACGATTGATTCAGTACAGGGGTTGGGTTTGCCGCGTGCAGCACGCCTTCCCATTGTAGCGAAACTTCATGAGGATCTAAAGCAGCCGGTGCTGCTGATCACGAACCGCGCCGATCGTGCCCTGGCATTATTTGATGAACTCAAATTTTGGATGGGGGAGGAGTCTGTATTTTATTTCCCTGAACCCAACCCGCTGTTCTATGAGAAATCAGGTTGGGGGGTGGGGACACGACGTGACCGGCTGGGCGTTATGACGATGCTGGCGCGCAATTTGATCCCGGGCACACCGCACCCTGAAATTCCGCCAGTAGTGGTCGCCCCTGCACGGGCGATCATGACCCGTACGATCCCCCGTCGGGACTTCTTAAAGTTCACCCGAACGCTTCGGTTAGGGCAGCACATCACCCTCCAGACGCTGACGCGGACCTGGGTGGACATTGGTTATGAATATGCCAATATCGTTGTTCAATCCGGTCAATTCTCACGCCGCGGCGGTATTCTGGACGTGTGGCCGCCGGGAGAGCCTCGCCCTGTGCGGATTGAATTTTTTGGTGATGAGATCGATACCATGCGTGAATTTGATCCGGCACTGCAGCGCACCATCGCGCAAGTTGATGCACTTACTATCACGCCTGCCAGGGAGATCCTGTCAGTAGCGGCAGAACATGCCGGGTTAAATCTTAAGGAGCTAAACGAATTTTATATCCCGATCGCACATCCTTTTGCCGGCAGCCTGTTGGATTTCCTGCCCGAAAAGGCATTGATTGTCCTGGATGGGCGGGAATTCATCTCTGCGGCATCGAACGACATTGAAGAAGAATGCCTGTCTCGCCGGGATGATGGGGTGGCAGCCGGGGAGATCCCGGCTGATTTTCCTGTGCCTTATCTCACCTGGTCTGAACTCGAGGATCGCATTGGAAAGCATGCCGTGGTTGAGTTGGGATACACGGGTGCTTCAGAATCAAATCCTCTGGCGGAAGCTTTTGAGACTGGCCCCAGGTTCGCAGGGAAATTGCGGGATTTCATCCAATATCTGCAAAACCTTGATCAAAATGGTGAGGGATGGATCATCGTTTCTCGACAATCTTCCCGCCTGAGGGATCTTTGGCTGGAAGGGCTGTTTATCGAAAGGATGCCGACCGAGTCTCAATTGGATGAGCAATTCATTGAAAATACACTGGCGGGTGGGTGGATACTAAATTTACCAGATCAACCCCAGCTGCATTTATTGACCGATAGCGAAATCTTTGGGTGGTCACGTCCACAGCCCAGGCGTCGATACCGACCAACAGCTGAAGCACCAGAGTCCAGCTACGCAGATCTAGAAACAGGTGATTGGGTCGTGCATATTGACCATGGGATTGGGAAGTATATCGGACTGGTTCAGCGTTCGGAGGGCGATATTCAACAGGAATACTTATGCGTTGAATATGCTGAACAAGACCAGCTCTATGTGCCGATCCATCATGCTGATCGTCTGACACGCTATATCGGCTCGGATGGGCACAAACCTTCCGTTTCTCGCCTGGGGGGTGTGAGCTGGCATACAACGAAACAAAAAGTGCGCCAGGCGGTGCAGGAAATAGCGGGTGATTTATTGGAGCTGTATGCAAAACGCCAGGTGGCAGAAGGGTTTACTTTCAGTCCAGACACGCCGTGGCAGCGAGAGTTGGAGGCCAGTTTTCCTTATATTGAAACTGAAGACCAGCTGGCGGCCTTGAAGGAAATCAAACAGGATATGGAGGCTGTTCAACCCATGGATCGGCTTTTGTGCGGGGATGTGGGCTATGGCAAGACGGAAGTGACCCTGCGCGCGGCGTTCAAAGCCGTGATGGATGGGAAGCAGACTGCTGTGCTTGTGCCCACAACGGTGCTTGCCCAGCAGCATTATGATACCTTCCGTTCCAGGCTTTCCACCTTCCCTGTTGAGGTTGAGATGCTTTCACGCTTCCGCACACAACGGCAGCAATCTCGTATCATTAAAGATCTGAGAAATGGAAAGGTCGATATCGTGATTGGCACGCATCGGCTGCTCTCAGAGGATGTGAATTTTAAAGATCTGGGTCTGGTGGTCATCGATGAGGAGCAGCGCTTCGGTGTGGCCCATAAAGAGCATCTAAAGCAGCTGCGGACTTCAGTGGATGTGCTGACACTGACAGCGACGCCTATCCCCCGCACATTGTATATGGCTCTGACGGGTGTCAGGGATATCTCCACCATCAGTTCCCCACCGGAAGAACGGCTGCCCATTGTGACACATATTGGCCCTTATGATCCTAAACTTGTCCGCCAGGCGGTTGTTCGTGAACTTGAACGCGGGGGACAGGTCTTTTTTGTCCATAACCGCGTACAAACGATAAAAGCCATGGAAGTACGTTTGCAAAAATTGGTTCCTGAAGCCAGGATCGGTATTGCCCATGGTCAGATGGACGAAAACAAGCTGGCGGATATGATGCACCGTTTCACGCAAGGTGAAATTGATATCCTGTTATGTACATCGATCATCGAGTCGGGATTGGATATTCCCAATGCCAACACTTTGATCGTCGATCGGGCAGACACTTTTGGCCTGGCACAGCTCTACCAGCTGCGCGGCCGGGTGGGACGGGGTGCCCAACGGGCATATGCTTATCTTTTCCGCCATCGGGTTAAGTCACCTACGCCTGAAGGCCAGGAGCGTATGGAGATCCTTGCTGAA
Source organism: uncultured Candidatus Brevefilum sp. (assembly GCA_964441045.1). Taxonomy (GTDB): domain Bacteria; phylum Chloroflexota; class Anaerolineae; order Anaerolineales; family Anaerolineaceae; genus Brevifilum. Next base: position 839 of record CAYTXE010000149.1, on the reverse strand, counting down.
AATACACAACTGGGTTCTGGTTACACGATTGCCATGCGTGATCTGGAGATGCGAGGTGCCGGAGAAATGTTGGGAACACGCCAGTCGGGCTATATTGCCTCTGTCGGCTTTCACCTCTATACCCGTTTGCTGGCGCAATCGGTCAAGCAGTTCCGCTTGGCAATGGGCATGCCGATCCCCGACGACGCATCTATCCTGAACGCCTCTCTGGCCATCCCGACATCCGTCAACCTGCCGCTATCCATCGGCATCCCCGCAGCGTATATTAATGATCAATCTCTCCGCCTGAAGCTATACCGGCGTTTGGCGGATATCAAGGACGAAGCCACTCTGGCTTCACTTGAAATGGAATTTGAGGATCGCTTTGGTCCGCTGCCCGATCAGGTTCACAACCTGATCTATCAGATAAAGATCAAACTGCTGGCCGCCCAGGACGGGCTGGCATCTGTGGGATTTGAAGGCAGGCAGATCGTTTTGCGCTACCCACCCTTACCGGACGGTGTGGCATCTCGCAATCTTCCCGAACTTGGTGCGGGCATCATCACAGGGAAAAATGCTTATCGAATTCGGCATCAGAGCACAGATACAGCCGACTGGCAGGAGATCCTGATCGATGTACTTAAGAAAATCCGGTCTGTGGGCGCTTCCTGAACTGACTTGCGAAATAATTTTGGTGTGTTATACTGCAAAAACCGATCACAAATTTATCCCGGCCTGTTAACATCCAACCCTATTAAGAAATTTCGTTGATGATGAAATCCTTCACCCACAAAAAATATTGGCGTTATATTATCGTCGTTCTGGCGATCCTCATAGGGCTGATTTTGGTCCGTGTGAGC
>CAYTXE010000148.1:0-4965 GCA_964441045.1 uncultured Candidatus Brevefilum sp. | reverse complement strand
TTCCATCCGGAGTTGACTGATGACCCTCGCATTCACCAATATTTTGTGGAGATAGCCACATCATAAAAATTCAACCGATCCGCTGGTATGATTGGCCGTTCATTATCCGTCATCGCCGCCAAATTACAAGTCTGGACAACGTCCTTGCTTTGACTTGTGGTGCCCCTCTTTCTCTGATAAACCTGGCAACATCGATCCGTTTGACTGATCATATTTTTACAGGGGTATATCATCCTGAAGGAGAATCCGAACGTTTGATTGGGCAGGTTCATCAATCTCCAAACATGAACAGTGCTTATCTAAGCTTCATATTAAGCTCTGAGGACACTGATCCTCGTAATTTGGTCTTTTTCCTTGAAGGTGTGATCAAACATGTAGGACAATGGGGGGCTAAGCAGGTGGTTGCTGATTTAGACATTAATTCTGAGAGTTTCGCGTATTTTCGTCAGGCAGGATTTTCTGTGTTAGCTAAGCAGCGAGTGTATAAATGCTGTTCTGCGGACCGAAGGAAACCGGTCTTAGATAGAGGGTGGCAAACATGGACCAGTGATGACATTTCGGCGATTCAACGCCTGTACCAAACTTTGGTGCCGCCCTTGATACAGCCAGTTGAACCCCTTACAAGACGTGAAATGTTGGGATTGGTTTACTTCGATGAGCATGGTGCTTTGCAAGCATATGCGGATCTGGTTTATGGACCAGTTGGTGTATGGATTTCACCCATGATCCATCCCCGCTCATCGGAAAACATCTCTGATCTTCTGGCACAAATGCTCTTCGATCTCCCAGAATGCAGCGGACGACCGATTTTCATTGCTGTTAGATCCTATCAACCCTGGGTGGAACAGGCTTTGGGAAATCTGAATACCAACCCGGGTCCAGAACAGGCTTTGCTTGTGCGGTATTTGGCACTTCAGCAGCGGGTAAAACCCGAGTTTACATTTGCATCGATAGAAAACGGCAAACCCGAACCCACAGTCCCACTTGCGCCCATAAAGAGCCAGCAAAAATAAGCAGCAAAGGAATTTTAAAGCAGGTTATTGCCGATGTTAATTAAAATCGGATACAATTATTGATTGCAGAAATATGTTCTTGGTAAGTTGGTACTCGGTCAAGAAAAATGGAATGAAATTTTATGTTTGGACATCAAAAAATTACTGATGATTTAGATCTCATGTTAGATGTGCTGCCACCGCACATTTCTAAAGTCGTACGTGAATTGAATGACAGCGATAATCTCTTAGAGATCATAATGGATATTGGGCGTTTGCCCAAAGCGCGTTTTGTTCAGCGTGAAGCTGTCTTGAGTGATAAAGAGGTCACGTATGAAGATATCAGCGCGGTTGTAAAATCCATCAGTGACTTCGATGATGATAATCGGGCCGGGATTGAACGGACACTGCATAGGATATCAGCTATCCGGAATCGGCGCCGGGATGTCGTTGGATTAACCTTTCGAATCGGACGGGCGGTTTATGGCACAAGTGATATCATTCAGGACTTGATCGAGTCAGGTTCTAGTATTCTGATTTTAGGTCGTCCTGGTGTTGGTAAGACGACAATTTTGCGAGAGGCTGCGCGTATTTTAGCGGAGAGCGCCAGGGTGATCATTGTAGACACCAGCAACGAGATTGGCGGCGATGGAGACGTTCCGCATCCTGCGATTGGTGCTGCCAGACGCATGCAGGTATCTCAACCATCGTTGCAGCATGAAGTCATGATCGAAGCTGTTGAAAATCACAACCCTGAAGTGATTGTAATTGATGAAATAGGACGAGAACTGGAAGCGATGGCGGCGCGTACGATAGCTGAACGCGGTGTGCAGTTGATTGGTACAGCACATGGGAATAAGCTGGAAAACCTCCTGCTTAACCCGACGCTCTCTGATCTTGTAGGTGGAATTGAATCCGTTACGCTTTCCGATGAAGAAGCACGCCGCCGCGGCACTCAGAAAACAGTGCTTGAACGTCGTGCACCACCCACTTTTGATGTGCTGGTGGAAATTCAAGAACGGAATCGTATTGCCGTGCAGCGAGATGTTTCTGCTGCAGTCGATGCGCTGTTGCGTGGTTATCCCCTTTCACCTGAGATCCGATATCGTGATGATGAGAACAAGATACACATTCAGAAACCTGCAGCTCCCAAGCTGAAAACTGCGGCACAGGCACTGAGCCGAAACATGCAGAGAGACACCGCACCCTTCAGCCGTTCAGCAGGAAGTCAACGTCAGCCAGCAAATGACCGGCAGATGGAGGATTTGGAGCAGACGATAGGAATAGCTCAGGTGGAACGGCAAGCACTCAAACCAGTAGATATATATCCCTATGGGGTTGCCCGAAACCGGCTTTTACAGGCAGCTAACCAGTTAAAGGTGCCGGCCAAGATTGTACGAAGTCTGAAGGAAGCAGATGCATTGTTGACCCTCCGTCGTTATTATCGTGAACGCCAACAACCAATCATCGAAGCAGAAAAGCGTGGTTTACCAATCTTTGTGCTGCGATCCAATACCAGCCAACAAATGGAGCAGTTCCTGGTAGATTTATTTAACCTTTCCAGCGACATTGATAAATCGGGGCAGGAAAGTAAAGTGGTATCTCGAACACAAGCTGCAATCCAGGCTGTACTAAATGGAGAACGGTGGATTGATTTGGCGACAGCCACTTCGTCGGTTCGGCGTTTACAACATGAAATGGCGCGACAGGCAGATCTTGTCTCGCATTCATATGGGGAAGAACCAAACAGACATGTGAGGATATTTCGGGACTGAAAATGTTCATTACACTGGAAGGGCCTGAAGGCAGCGGTAAATCCTCCCAACTCTCTGGGTTGGCAGAATTTTTACGGAATTCCGGTTACCGGGTGGTCGAGACACGTGAGCCGGGTGGGACGGCCGTGGGTGATCAGATTCGTGAAGTACTGATGAACCTGGAGAATGTTACAATTGTCCCGCGCACGGAGATTCTTCTATTTTTAGCTGCACGTGCTCAGCATGTTGAGGGTTTGATCAAACCAGCTTTGGAGGCTGGTAATATTGTACTTTGCGATCGCTTTGGCGATTCAACCCTGGCTTACCAGGGATATGGACACCAAACAGATTTGAATACCTTGCGTTCACTGCTGGATTTTTCAACCGGTGGACTCAAACCAGACCTGACTTTGCTTCTTGATGTTCCCGTTGTTGAGGGATTTAAGAGAAAGCGAGGCAACCAGGTCGAATGGAATCGGCTGGATGCTTACACTGAGGCATTTCATAAGCGTGTCAGGCAGGGCTACCTTGCATTAGCTAAACAAGAACCAGAGCGCTGGTTAATAATTGATGCATCGCAGGATAAAGAAAAAGTCCAGGAAGCAATGCGAACTGCTGTAATCAACCAGCTCGAGGGACATCCATCCTCGTATTCAAAATGATGGTCATATGGACGACGATTATTAATTAAGAAGAAAGGCACTTGTGTTTAAGAGAAGAATAGTTATTTTATTAGTAGGTATGTTATTGATTTCAGCCTGTACGCCGAAAACGGCGGAAACATCTGAAACTCCTGATGATGCAATCACAGAAGAAACCATCGAGAATGGGACTGATTCGATCGTTGAAGGGGATCGTATGCCTTGCTCAACGGTTTTTGATTATGAAGTGAGTCAGGAGACAGCACAATATCAGGCAGTTGTCGATCAACAACCGCCAGTTACCGATGAGGACTGGATCTTTGGAGATCCCGATGCCCCAATCACCTTTGTGGAATATGAAGACTTCCAGTGCCCAGCTTGTCCCGGTTTTTCACTTGGGGTCAAAGAATTAATTAATCAATACCCATCGTCCATACGGGTCGTTTTTAGACATTTACCTCTGCCTTCCATCCATGATAAGGCATATATTTCCTCAATGGCCGCTGAAGCAGCAGGTGCCCAGGGAAAATTCTGGGAAATGCATGATATCCTGTACACAATGCAAAATCAGTGGACCCAGCTTTCAGAGGCAGAATTCGTTGATTGGGTCATTACTCAGGCACAGGCTCTGGGACTTGACATTGATCAGTTTGGGAAAGACCTGTATGATGAAGAGGTCCGGGCTGATTTGGAAAAGATAACAGTTGAACGATTATCCATGGGTTTGAATTACACGCCTTTCGTTGTATTGAATGATCGGATCTATCGTGAAGGCAACCCGAGTATTTCCAGCTTAATTGGCATTTATGAATTTGATGGCTATCAAGAATGCCCACCATGGGTGATTGAAGAGGGTAAATCATACGTAGCCAAATTCGATACCAGCGTCGGCGATATCGAGGTTGACCTTTTTGCTGATCAAGCGCCTTTAGCAGTCAATTCCTTTATTTTCTTAGTGCAGGAGGGTTGGTATGATGAGGTGTATTTCCATAGGGTTGTTGAAGGTTTTGTTGCCCAGGCTGGCGATCCTTCAGGAACAGGATTTGCAGGTCCGGGGTATACATTTGCCAACGAAACCGATAATGACCTGACATTTGACAGAGCTGGAATCCTGGGGATGGCCAACTCTGGTGCCAATATGAATGGGAGTCAATTATTCTTTACACTCGGACCATCAACAGACCTGGACGGCGGCTACACTATTTTTGGTGAGGTTAGAGAGGACAGCCTGGCTGTTTTGGATGATATAGCCCTGAGAGATCCATCTACGGCAACCGACTTTGAGGATGCCACACAAATTCTTGGGATCGAAATCATCGAAGAGTAATATACACGGAAGCCATCCTTATGGAGCCATTGGAAGAGCAACGAAAAGATTGGCGCAGCCTGATTGCACTGAGTATAAGTGCCCTTGGGATGCTCTATTTCCTTGTGCAAGCCATCTCATTATCAGGGTTATTGCTGATCAGTGTCATCAGTTCCCAGATCAACACAAGCGAGCATGTCATATTCGGGTTGCTAATTTGGTATTCACTCCTATCGGGAGTATTGTTGGCTCCGATATTCTTGCTTGGTTTG
>CAYTXE010000147.1:0-5064 GCA_964441045.1 uncultured Candidatus Brevefilum sp. | reverse complement strand
CATTTTTGCGCGGAATCGCGTTAGATATGTGGGTGAGCCGGTAGCAGGAGTTGCTGCTGTTTCAGAAAACATTGCTGAAAAAGCATTGGATTTGATCCAGGTTAATTATGAACCCCTTCCCGCGATTTTTCTCCCCCAGGATGCCATCAAACCTGATGCACCGCTGATTCATCCTGATTTAGGAGAATACGAGGTGGTAAATTTCATTTACCCCAAACCGGGCACCAATATTTCCAATCATTTCAAAATCCGCAAAGGTGAACCAGAAAACTCGTGGCAAAACTGTGCTGCTATCGTAGAAAATGAATATTATATCCCCCATATTCAACATGTGCCCTTAGAAACGCATGTCGCGGTGGCAAAGGTAGACCTTTCAGGCAAAATTACACTCTGGACAAGCTCTCAGTCCCCCTTTGCCCAACGTGATCTGATTGCCAAGACCTGGGGCATGTCTCCCAGTGACATTAGAGTGATATCACCTTTTGTGGGTGGTGGCTTTGGCTGCAAAGCCGGCGTGACCATGGAAGCACTGCCCATTGTGATCGCTATGAAAGTGAAAGGTCATCCTGTTAAGCTGCGCTTGACCCGTGAGGAAGAATTCTATACCAATTTTGTCAGGCAAGCCTTATTAATTCGTCTGAAAATAGGCTGCGATGCGGAAGGCAATATCCTGGCAATGGAAAACACAATGTACTGGGATGGTGGCGCGTCGACTGAGTACGGCGTCAATATTGCCCGTGCCGGCGGCTACTCCTGCACCGGGCCGTATGATATTCCCAATGTCAAAGCGGACAGTTATTGTGTCTATACGAATAACACCATCGGCGGTCCTTACCGTGGCTTTGGGATGTCAGAGTTACATACAGGTATCGAACAGTGTATCGACGAACTTGCTGACAAAATTCAAATAGATAAGGTGGCATTCCGTAAACGTAATGTGGTTGAAGCTGGAGATATCTTAGCAACGGGTATGGTCATGCACCCCAACGGTATCAAAACCTGTATTGACAAGGTTGCCGGTGCGATTGAGTGGGGAAAATCCAGCCAGTCCAGCGACCCGCATAAAAAACGGGGCAAGGGCATTGCCGTCATGTGGAAGGCCCCCGCCATACCACCCAATGCCGGCTCGAGCGCGACCCTGAAATTTAATTCGGATGGGACAGTCTTCCTGAGCATTGGCGGGCAGGAAATCGGACAGGGTGCTTTCACCGTAGCCGCCCAAATGGCTGCAGCCAGCCTGGGAATTCCCATTGATTGGGTACGCATCTCCAGGCCGTTAGACACCAACTATTCTTCGTATGAGTGGCAAACGGTTGCGAGCCGCATCACCTGGACGATGGGAAATGCGATTCTTGCAGCTGCAAAAGATGCACGGGACCAGATCTTCAAAATTGTCGCCGAAGCATGGAGTGAAAATCCGGACGATTTGGAACTCGAAAATGGGGTCGTCACTTCCAAATTCAGCAGCCGTAAAATTCCTTTGAAAGATTTTGTTATCACCGGTATTCCAAAAGAAAATGATCAGGGGTGGATCGGCGGACCGATCATCGGCCGCGGCAAGTTTATGCCCACCTATGTGACCGGTCTGGATAAAGAAACCGGGCAGGGAAAACGCGCTGTGGTGCATTTCACCACTGGTGCACAGGGATTTATCGTGGAAATTGACACACAAACCGGAAAATTAGAAATCATTAAAGCAGTCAGTGCCTTTGATGTAGGAAAGGCGATTAATCCTGATCTTGTGAAAACACAAATCGAAGGCGGGATGATGCAGGGAATCAGTTCAGCTTTGTTTGAGCAGTTGGTCTTCAAAGAAGGCGTCTTGCAAAACCCCAGTTTTGTCGATTACCGGATTGCAACCACGGTGGATACGCCTAACCAAATGGAATGTTATTTTGTTGAAGTACCACAGGATGATGGTCCTTATGGTGCCCGAGGAGTGGGAGAACATCCCATGGTCCCCACCATTGCTGCGATTGGCAATGCCATCTATGACGCCGTTGGCATCAGGCTTCATGGGCCGCCTTTCACTTCGGAAAAAATCTATTTCGCAATTAAGGAACGAGGCCAAACAGGCAGTTAAGGAGTGAGATTGCGTTTATACACACGAGTGTTGAAAAATCAATATCATGATTCTGTCGTCCTGATGCTGGCAGCCAAAGAAATCAAAAAGATAGAGCATGTCATCGACGCGGCCTATATGATGGGGACGGATGTCAACAAAGACTTGCTCAAGGATGGGGGCATGCTGAGTGCAGAATCTGATACGGCGCAGGCCAATGACCTGATTATTGCCATAAAGACGGACCAAGAACTTACACAAATCCTCGACCTGGCAGAGGGATTGCTATCTGCCAGAACGACACCTGAAAAAAGAGGGATGGATGAAACAAACACGATCCGCAGTGCGATCCGCGAGCATCCTGAAGCGAATATGGCCGTGATATCCGTCGCGGGTGCCTACGCTGCCAGGGAGGCGCGAGAGGCGCTTGCGGGTGGTTTGCATGTCCTGCTGTTCAGCGACAACGTTTCATTGGAAGATGAAATCGCCTTGAAGAAGTTTGCCTTGGGGCGGGGGTTGCTTCTAATGGGGCCTGGAGCTGGCACTGCTATCATCAACGGTGTGGGGTTGGGATTTGCCAACCAGGTGCAGCGTGGGGAGATCGGCATCGTCTCTGCTGCCGGGACCGGCTTACAGGAAGTCAGTACCCTGCTGGCGAAGCGTGGTCTGGGTATTTCTCAAGCCATCGGCACAGGAGGTAGAGACCTCAGCAAAGCGGTCGGAGGGTTGATGTTCTTTGCTGCGCTGGATGCCTTACAGAACAACCCCGATACAAAAGTGATTGTATTGATCAGCAAACCGCCTGACATAGATATCGTTGAAAAATTGACAGCCAGCATTCAACACAGCCAAAAACCTATCGTCGTGTGTCTGCTGGGGGCTGAACCACAAGCATCAGGCAGGAAAATTTTCTTCACCCGTACACTTGAAGAATGTGCTCTTGTGACAGCGGCAGTCATCAATATGACGAATCTGATGGTGGGTTATCAAATTGAGAGGAAAGATGCTGAACTGCAGCAGAAGTATCAGCACTTGAAAACACGTTTTTCAAAAGAACAAAAATACATCCGTGCATTGTATTCTGGAGGCACCTTATGCTACGAAGCCCAGGTGATCTGGGAGGATGCGCTCTCACAGCCGGTGTATTCCAATGCGCCGCTCAAAGCAGGAAATCGGCTGGAGAATAGCCTTTTCAGCAAAGGGCACTGTGCACTCGACCTGGGGGAAGAGGAATTCACCCTGGGGCGCCCACACCCGATGATCGATAATGATTTGCGCATACAGCGCATGAACCAGGAAGCCGCGGATCCCCAAACCGCAGTCATCTTATTGGACGTTGTGCTTGGTTATGGCGCTCATCCCAATCCCGCCGAAGAATTAGCTGATGCGATCAAAAATATACAGTCAGATCATCAAAACATCGTATTCATAGCTTCCATCATCGGTACTGAAGAGGACCCGCAAAGCCTTTCAAAATCCACCAATGCTTTACACCAAGCTGGTGTGATCCTCTGCGAGAGCAACGCTCAGGCAGCCAGATTGGCAGCATTCCTGGTCGAGAAAGATAACCAATAAGGATATTCTATGAGCAAAAGCCATCTGCACGAATTTTTTGGTAAGCCAATAAAAACGATTAATCTGGGTTTGGAAGGGATGGCGGAAGGCATCGAGGGGCAGAACGCTGATGTGACCCGTGTCAATTGGAGTCCGCCTCCTCAGGTTGTACCTAATTTGATTTACACAAATAACGGCACAAGTATAGATGATGCCAATGATGAAGCCTGCCGGCGCATCAACCAATCCCAGGCTGTTTTAGTCGGCATGGGGATCGCTAAAGACGTCATCCCCGGAATGCGTGAGGATATGATCCTGCACGCCGGCCCACCCATCACCTGGGAGCGCATGTGCGGACCAACACGCGGCGCTGTCATGGGCGCCCTTGTCTATGAAGGTTTCGCTAAAGACGAAAGGGAAGCTGAAGGACTCGCCGCATCCGGTGAATTCACATTTGAGCCCTGCCATCACCACAACACCGTTGGCCCCATGGCTGGCATCGTCTCGCCCAACATGCCCGTGTTCATTATCGAAAACCCAACCTATAATATGCGAGCTTATGCCACACAAAATGAGGGCTTGGGGAAAGTTCTCCGCTACGGCGGGATGGGAGAGGAAGTCTACCAGCGTTTGCATTGGATGGAAGAAGTCTTATATCCCACGCTTTCGCGGGCGCTTGAAAGCATACCAAAGGGGATTGACATCAAAAGCATCATCGCACAGGCACTTTACATGGGGGACGAATGCCATAACCGTAATCGCGCCGGTACCTCGCTTTTCCTGAGGGAGATCGCACCCGCGTTGATCCGCACCCAAAAGAATCCTGAAGATACCGCTAAAGTGTTTGAATTCATCATTAACAACGATCACTTCTTCCTCAACCTCAGCATGGCAGCCGGTAAGGCATCCTTACTACCCGCAGAGAATATCCCCGGCAGCACGATCGTGACCGTTATGGCACGCAACGGCACCGACTTCGGGATCCGTATTTCCAACCAGCCGAATCAGTGGTTCACTGCCCAGGCTGGAAGAGTCGAAGGACTTTATCTACCCGGATACACCGAAGCGGATGCTAACCGCGACATCGGCGACAGCACGGTGACCGAGACGGCTGGATTTGGCGGCTTTGCCATGGCTGCTGCCCCAGCCATCACGCAATTTGTGGGCGGCAGCCCCGAGATGGCTTTTGAGATCACCCGGGAGATGTATGAAATCACCCACACGGAACACCGTGACTTCAAAGTCCCCGCTATGAATTTCCGCGGGACGCCCCTTGGTATTGATATCCGCAGGGTGATGGAAACGGGCATCCTGCCGCAAATTAACACCGGCATTGCCCATAAGAATCCGGGGGTCGGCATGGTGGGCGCGGGCATTCTGCGAGCACCTCAGGCTTGTTTTGAGGAGGCATTCTTTACATTTCATAATGAATATTGTCTTGAAAAGGA
>CAYTXE010000146.1:1795-5130 GCA_964441045.1 uncultured Candidatus Brevefilum sp. | reverse complement strand
CGTGTAGGTGGCATGCTGGATAAAACAGGTGGGTGCCCTGGCCTGATCAAAGGGCATCACATAGCGATCGGTGCCAATCAAATAAGTCCACTGGCCAACTGGCGGGAAATAGGGCGCCAGGGGCTTATTTTCCCGGGAATAGAAGCGGCCATGGTGATCCATGTAAGCTGTGGGGATTTTTGGGTCAGGCTGTTCATAGAATTTAAGGATCAGGTCAGGGGTCACCTTTGCCAGGATCATGCGATTGTTTGACGTTCCCAAATGCATGAGGGAGAGTATCTCATCCAGACATGTATTCTGACCAGATAGATAAGGGGAAGTATTGACATTAGAGCTTGGTGCGGTCACATCGGCGAAGAACTGGTTGCCAGAATTGGCAATGGATAATAATTGAGAACCCGTGTCTGTTATGCAGAGGACACGAAAATAAAGGTGGGGATAGGTGCCGGGTGAGGTGACGTTGGGAATGGTTTTCCAAACACCAATATCAGAATATTTGGCATAATGATTGTCTTGAAAAAAACAGGCATTTTCATCAATGCGAGTCATAAAATTATTCGTTGAATGGGAGGAAGGGCTGTAGACAGAGGCCCAATAAGAGGTTGCAGCGGATAAAGAATAAGCTGTTGAAAAAGAAAAACGAATCCAGGAATAACCTGTAGAAGGCAGCGAAGCAGCAGAAACTGCAGTTGAAACAGCCAGGATTGAATTCGGAGAGCCGCCAGATGATGAATAAATACGACCATAAAGACTGCCAGATGGAGAATTATTTTTACGCAGCAAGAAATAAAGGTACTTCACGGAACAATCCACACCAGGTGTGAATTTCTGAGAGGGGTTGTTCCAGTTTGGCCGGCCGAAATTAATCGTACCGGGACCAGGGCCGTAGTTGGCATAGAACCCTTCCAGGTTTTGATAGGATTGCCATTCCAGTGTGGAAAACCAACCAGAACAGGTAATTTCAGCATACACATCACCCGGGTTGGAGCGAGAAGAAAGATGTGAAGCTGGCCAGGCATGAAGTTCTAAAAACGTGTCCCTGAGATTTTCAGCGAAGGTTTCATCCAGATCAGTTTTATGCATGATGATCTCACGAATGCCGTATTCAGACTGGGAGGCATCAGAATTTGCGTAATCGGTTTCGAGTTGATCTGCCTGCTTATTATCAGGAGAAATGAAAGAATAAGTGACTTTGACCCTGTTGTAAAGCTGATCAAGTGAGACTACAAATTTCGACCCCTCCATGAACAGGGTGACCCGATCGACATATCCCCACCAGACATGAGAACCTTGAGCATCATCAACAGAAACCGGGCATCGGAGCAGCCCGGATAGATCAAGTAAATGATCGAGGTCGCCATCCAGACGGAACGCAGCCCTGTCGGGACCCCCGAATGCAGACCAGGAAAGCTTTTTAGGTGTGATCCTCGTACCAATAAAAACAGGTGAAGAAAAATCTCGGGAGAAAAAATGAATGGAAAAAGGAGAGTTCATAGGTATTAGTTGATAGCTAGTAGCTGGTAGCAAAAAGCCAAAATATATCATAAGAGGCGCAGGCGGGGACGGTAGTAAACCCTGACCTGAGAGGTTCGGTTAATATCAATGACATTATTCTCATTTGCTAAAATAAAGAATAGGAAGTTATTGTGACCAGGATAGAGCAGAAGCGGCCCCCCAGAACGGAGATGTGCGACAGTCTCGGACCCCACAGCAGAATAACGCACGTTGGATAACTTGCGGAAACTATCATCAATGAGCTTGTCATCTTGAGACATCTCAAAGAAACCCTGGAAAAAAGCAGAATAATCCAGTGGGAGCAGTTGAAGGCAATCCACATCGATTTGGGCAGCAGAGCCATCCTCTTTAAGACCATCAATCTGGATCTCGACATGGTGCGGCAGCATCTCGCGCAGAAGCTGGTTAGGCGGAATTTGAATGGGTGGGAATAAAACATATTGAAAGTTCGGATCAGAATAAACCAGATCACAAACTTGCAAAGTATATGACCCACGCATAAGCTTGATCCTGAAATAGAGATCCGAAAAGGCATGAGAATTATAGAGATGCAGAACAGGGCGGAAAGAACGACCGTCAAGATCATCAACTTCGGTCAATGGAACGGGGTAATTGTAGAGGGATGTCCAGGCCGTAGAGGTCCATGATACACGACGATAATAGTCGTTGATGGCATTGACATTGTAATATTGAGTTCCCCCTGACATGTCGGTGGCGAAAGCAAAGAAAATTTTCTCATCCGTGACAGATGGATGATGAAAAGAACCGATGGCAATGTCCTTGATTTTATTGGAAGCATAAGTGTTTTCAAGCTCAATACGCAGAGGTGCGGGTAAATCCGTTTCAGAATCAACAGATTTGATAGTGACATAATTCCCATAATTGGATGTGAGATCAGTGTGGTTGATCAGGTCAAAACCGCCAGTTTGATCAGTGCCTCCCCGGCCATTGAGGGGAAGCTCACACTGGGTGCCGTCAAAATAATTGAAGCGGGTGTAATGAAGGGTCACCAAAAATGAGCCTTTTTGGTGGGTGATGTAGCTGGTTGGAGATGCCTCGAGATAGAGTTCGGAAATCTCCGCATAATAATAATCCCCGCCTGCTTCGAGCTGAAAGCGCAGATATTGAGGACTGAAATATGCCATATTGGAATAAGAAGCAGCACGTAAAATGACCTGATCCAGCCTGGCAAGACCAGCGGAAACCTGGGCAGGAGAACCAGACAGGGTGATTTCAAACTTTTCACGAACTGTCTGGTCTGAACCAAAGGAAAAGAAAGCGGCTGCCCGTCTGAAGGGTGCTGAAACAAATTGACCGTCAAGGACAGTCCAGGAAGAAGGATCACCAAGCGCGATTTGATTCATGAAAAATCCGACCCCTCATCCCAAACCCATTGGGAATAGGGATGATCAACCGCTTCATAAAACCTGCGGGTACGAACATGGTTGAGCAGGGATTGAAACTCATGCATGGTTTCAGCAGCAGCTTTGGCAAGATCAAGGGATTTCTCACGATCTGGGGATGCTTCTTCATACTTTCCAATGAAGCGAAAGCAAAGACAATAAGCAGCCGTACCAACGATCAATGTGTTCAGGTCCACATCCTCAAAAGTGGTTGAAGCTGCACCATCGAGATCTTTGAGGGTTTGAGAAGACCCATAGGCATTGGAAAGATTCGCCAGGGAAGCACGCAGGGCTTCATCGATTGTATCGGTGGAAAAGATGAGGTTGGATGGATCCTGCAGGCGTGTTTCAACCTGGTCACGGACAGAGGAAAGTGTGGGCGGCATAAGAACCTCGGTACAAAAGTGAATTGTGAAT
>CAYTXE010000146.1:0-1695 GCA_964441045.1 uncultured Candidatus Brevefilum sp. | reverse complement strand
TAGCTAACAGGTGGTAGGAGATAGCGAGATGTTTAAAAGGTCAAAGCTGAAGGCATGTGACGGGCAGCTTGTTGTGAGTAGCCAGTAGAGAGCAGGGGCAACTATATCTACCGTAATTTCATTATTTGTGGGGGCAGACCTCCGTGTCTGCCCGAAGGGGTCAGTATCTACCTTTAGGGCACGATGTCTCTTCATAGGGTAACCACTGCCCCCATTCGGGGGGCTATGGCAGGGTTACCCCTACACCATAATTTTTATTTTTCCTTTCAGCTATCCGCTACATACTACAAGCTACCAACTTTCAGCTTTCAACTTTAAACTACCAACTATCAGCTATTAGCTTTCTTCTGCGTGCTATTGCGCTTCGCCTGCGTCCTGGGCTTCGGTTTTGGCGTCAATTTCAGCTTTGCCGCATCAACTTGTTCAGGTGAAAACTTAAATTTCTGGCCATTGGGTGCGATCACAACCAGAGTGCCGTCTGCCTTAAGTGAAAAATCGAGGGGGGTACCGCCCACCAGGGTTGAGGCAATTTTGGAGAAGTCTTTTTTTGTAGGCATATTTGAAACCTTTCGGTGAAATAGGGCGTAGTGAATAGTGGGTTGTGAATTGGAGCCGTGGACTCCTGTCCTCGACACTTCACTGATGTGGGTTGATCCCACTTCAGTTCGTTAGGGGGTCAGGAAAGCAGGTATCAGGTAAGAGGTGATCAGGGAATTAGTCTAAAGCAGAATCCCATTCCAACACCTGCGAGGACCTTTTTACCTTCTCTGGGGTGGTGTGCCCCAGAGAAGGAAGGAGGAGAAAAATTAAGCTACCTGGTTTTCTTGATAATTTGCGTCCTGCTGAGGCCATCTTCGATGCCGGTGCCGAGGATATAGGCAATCAGGACATAGATGACAGATGTAAGCTGTTCCTCATCAACAGGAAAGTCGGGCTGCCAGGCTTTAACGATCACAAGGGCGAGGCCGACAAGGGCAGCCCAGAATTTACGGGATGTGAGAAGTTGTGTGAATTTGGTCATGGGAACTCCAAGGTAGGTGATAGTTGATAGCTAAAAGCTGAAAGGCAAGATTGCTTCGCTTAGCCTGAAGTACCATCAAGGTACATCAGGCGCCTGCACGCACTTCTTTTGTGGGTGAATGCATGGTTCATGAGAACCATGCCCAGTCTTGATATTACAGAATTCTACAAGCGCAAATCATAGTTGACCTGCGCACCAACAAGGGCAAACACCGTTGTGGCGGCTGCATCCACGTTGAGATGCAGAAAATATGCTGTGTCATCCTCGATGAAGCAGGGCGTATCGAGGGTAACCGTCATTTTATGCGCAGCAGCCGCTTTTCTTTCAGCAGCAGTGTCATGATCTGCGTCGATGGTGACGGCGGGATTGGCGCCTGTACAGGCAACCGTATTTGCAGCAAGTGTCATTTTGTCAATTTCAACAGTGGCAAAGTCATCCGCAGCAGCAACAGAAATGACATACCAGACATCAATGCTTTTTATCCTGGCACCCTGCAGCGCAATGTCCGAACCAGGCTGAACAAGGGGAATGAGAAGGTCAAAAGCTGCATCAGCAGGCGTGCGAAGATCAGAAACAGCATCGCTGGAGACAGTTGGCGTCCATGTGCCGGAAGATTTGCCTATGGCAAAAGGAGAGATGAATTGGCAAATATCTGTGAGGTGTACGTAACCCAT
>CAYTXE010000145.1:0-5205 GCA_964441045.1 uncultured Candidatus Brevefilum sp. | reverse complement strand
GTATCATTTTTATGCTTTGTTGATGGTTCAATCCCATAAAACGCGTAAAATTCGATATATTTGTGGGGCATCAGATTAGCTATTTCCTAGAAATAGGAGTTTTTTCAGTGGAGTCATCGATTCATCTTGAAATTTAAGAACATTCAAAAGAACACCTGGGAAAAATTAAATACAGCCTTCCCTGAAATAAATGAATACATTATTGCTAGGACAGCGTATTTTGACAAGCAATTCAAATCTGCTTTGGAAAAACAAATCTCTCAATCGTACTCCTTGGGGCGGGTTACGATTCAAGAACTTATCGTTTTGCAGACCTGAATCAAAAGACGAAGATTTTTGAGTTGGACAGTATACCAACTCAAAATAGAAAAAAGCATGTTTGAAAAAAGCAAAAATTGATGTTCCCCAACAAGTGGCTTTCGTTCCGATTGATTTTAATCATGAATTACTCACAGATGTTCTACGCAAATCGGGATTTAATCCAAATCAAGAAACCTTGTTTTTATGGGAAGGTGTTAGCTACTATCTTGATCCAGAATCAGCTGAAGAAACACTGAATTTTTTCAGTAATTCAACGCATGATGCCAGTATATTCGTGTTTGACTATACGATATCAATTACTGAAGAAGACATACACGATTCTTATGGATCAAAAGCTTTTCTGCAATCCATGGCTCAACATCACGCTGATGAAGCCTTCATGTTCTCCATCCCACATGGAGAAATTGACGACTTCCTTGAAAATAGAAATTTACAATGCAAAGAATATCTGGATAATGAGGATATTGAGCGTAGATTTCTTATTGACAGTACAGATCAATTGCTTGGTCGGATAGCAGGACATTTTCGTTTTGTCACCGTTGGACACAAAAACGGATGACGGATATAACTTAGAGAAGCTTTACACATTGTTCCCAATGTGCATAACATACAAGGCAAGAAAATATTTGAGATACGCAATTTGGGTCTCTTAAGTATAATCATTGGATGCATGAGCGCCCTGATTGGGTATAATGCCTTTTCCCTAATCCTAAACCCGCACCATAGCAAAGTTTGGCGAAAGGGATGTTACCATCCATGAGTAAAGATCAAAACCGATAGGAGTTAAGAAAATTAACAAACCATTTAACCGGCGCTTTTACCACAGCCTTCAAGAGGTCATAAAAGACGTTTCCAGCACCATGAAGCAGCGCAAACAAATCAAAGTGCTGATGCAAGGGGGGCTAATTTCAACTGCTTTCCGGGAACGGATCATGCTCACTGTGACCGAAGTGAATGGCTGCAGATATTGTCAGTATGCACATGCCAAAATGGCCTTAGATGCAGGGCTCTCACAAAGTGAAATTGAAACCCTCTCCAATGGCATCTTTCATCACTGTCCTACTGAAGAGGTACCTGCGCTTCTTTATGCCCAGCATTGGGCTGAAGCCAATGCCAAACCAGAACCTGAAACGCGACAAAACGTGATAGGTATTTATGGTCAGGAGAAAGTTGATGCGATGGAACTGGCGATGCGCATTATCCGCATGGGAAATTTATTAGGTAACACCTGGGATTACTTCCTCTACCGCATATCCTTTGGACATTGGGGAAAACAAACTGATTCTGAGTATTGATCAGCGGATTTTATAATTCCACCCATTGTAAGAAAATCAACCCACCTGAAATCAATCCAACCAGAAACCCCTGACAACTGTCACAATATGGTAATTTATTCAATCTTTAACCGCGGATTCAAGATCCGTTCCAAAGCGAATCCAAATAACGAGAACCCCAAACCTGTCAAAAGCAATAAGATAATCGGCTGCAGCACCCAATAACGTGAAAAAAACAATCCACTGTGCATTGTCGCCTGGTAAATCACCGTTCCCCAGGTCGGATAGATCATTTTGATATTAAAGAATCCCAGAGTGGCTTCCAAAAAGACAAAAGATGGAATTAATATCACCAGTTGGGGGATCAGCACGGGAATTAACCTGGGTACCATATAGCGCAGGATAATGCGTACATTACTGGCACCATATGCTTTAGCTGCTTCGATATAAGGTGCTTCTTTGATTTGCAGGAAGGCTGCTCTGAAATTTTTGGTGGGGGTGCCAAAGGCACTTAAGAAAATATACACAACCAAAATGGTCACAATATCAATGCCCAGGAAGGCATACGCCATGACTGCAATGGCCAGAATCGGTAAAACCAGATTGACATCGATCAATCGCTGAACAAAATTATCCACCCAGCCGCCAAACCAAACCCCGGCTGCAGCAAATACCATCGAAACAATCGTGGTTGACAGCGCGCCTAACAGACCAATCAGAAGTGCATAGGGCATTCCCCACAGAAGCGGGACAATTAAATCCCTGCGATAGAAATCTGTACCGGCAACGCCGTAAACCTGTCCCAATAAAACCAGGTCAGCATCAAGATCGCTATCAGCCTCAAAAGTCATACCCTCAATCACTAATTGATATTGCCCTGGAAGGATCTCTGCCTGATCAGATTCGGGATTAGCAAATAAGAGGTCATGAAAATCATGGGATGATGTGTTTAGGGGGTCAAACCACATCTCGAATTTTGATCCATCAGACAGCAAGGTATTGACAGGGATGCTCACCTCAAAGTCATATTTTGCATCTCTCCCCACAGCCAAACCTTTTAGTTCAATTTCCCGACCATCCGGTGTCTTCCACAGGACTGAGGTGAACGGCCTTTTATCCACGTACTTTGTATTGAAATATAAAAATATCTCTTTGGGGAAATCGACATAATCGTAATCAAAATCAAAGATGATCGATATTTTATCAACATCATCAGATACTGGTGTGGTTATTTTTTTAGATTCACCCTTTTCACTATTCAATTCTATGATAGAGAGGTACTTCTGCTCTCGAAACCAATTAACCCAGGCTGGTTTTGCCAATTGCGGAGTGCGTGATTGGCCACCAAGATTTGAGCGTTCCCATTCATTCCCAATTTTTTCATAAGGCAGGAAAATGACTGCATAAAGGGATCCAAGAACCAATAAAAGGATGATGATAAAACCAATGATGGCTGAAGGGTAACGGCGAATTTCCTTCCCAATATCTGTAATTCCCTGCCAGAGGCGTTTTCTCGTCAAGTGAAATTGACCATTATTCAATTTATGATCATTCCTTACCCGGGCCACTTTTGATCTTAGCCATCCTTCTCGTATTTTCTGTCGTGGTTTCTTAAACTGGAACAACCCTTTAACCGATTTCCACAAAGCCTGTCTACGTCGTTTGAGCCGTAGGGGTGCGTCCTTTTGCCCAAAGGTGACCCGTGGGTCCACCAAAACATAAACAAAATCGAGCAGCAGGACGATCGTGCCCATCAGATACGCAAAAATCACCACAAGTGAGACTGAGATCAACAAATCTCCTGGATAGACACTTTCCCCCCATAAATTCGGCAATCCCTTTACAACATAAAGCCAGCCCAATCCGGGCCAGTTAAAAACCACTTCAAGTGCGATGGTCATTTGCCAGAAACTCACAAACAGCAAGGAAAAACTCGTAATGATATAAGCCAAGGAAGGCCTGAGAATATACTTTCTTTGAAGAACGCGATTGGATAATCCTTTCGCTTTGCCCAGTTCCACATAGTCCTCAGAAGAAAATGTAACAAAAAAAGTACGCCATGAATACACCAGCTGGAAAAATAGGCTTATAGCAATCGAGAGCACAGGCAGCGCCATATGCTTCAGGATCACTGGAATGTACCCCCAACGAGTATCCGGTGGAAAGGAATCATACATCCGTCCAGAAGGGAGGATTCTCAATTCAAAAGCAAATATCCAGATCAACAAAATCCCAATGACCCAGCTGGGGATAGAGGAAAGTGGCGAGAAAAAGGAAATGACACGGTCAAACCATTTGCCATAATTTCGAGCAAGCAAAAGTGCAAGTGGAAGACCAAACAAGAAAACCAAAAAGAAGGCGCTTCCAGCCAGCAGCATCGTGTTGGGAAGGTAATTCAACAGGAGTTCCTGGTTGAGGTTGAATGACACAGGTTTCCAACCGATAATTGGAAAGGGATTTACTTCACCAACCCTGAGGCGCCCCCAATCTAATTTCAATGCCTTGAGCGTCCATAAGAGGTGCCGCTGGAATTTCGGCAAGTTCAATCCAAATTCCTCTACCAATTCCTCGTATAACCATTCGACAGCAGCTTCCCGCTCGAAATATGGTATTTGCCTTACGCTGGGATTTTCGCGAATATATAACTCAATCGTCCGGTCAATTTGCCTCTCAATTGCAGCATCTAATTGTGCTTCCGAAAATCCAAATCCGACCCTAACGGTACGGTTCATAATCGTGATCGTAATAAACACGCCCAAGAAGATCGTCAAACTGATTAAAAAACCCTTTTTCAGCAGATGAAGAAATCCACGATAAAATGCATTTTGAGATATACGCCTGAAGAACCCCGACTTTTTATGCCTGACAGCAACCTGGTAGCGATCAGATCGCGATGTGATCACACTGGCTTGTGGCGTTTGATCTTCTATCCCAGGCTTTAGTTGATCTTTGAGTTTATCTGGTTGTCCATCCCATTGTGTCGTTTGTGCCCAGGCAATCGCTGCCTTGACCCTTTGATCTTCAGGGTCAAGCTGTTTCGCCCTATTCAAATAGTACAAACCGTTTTCAGGGCTGGACAACCCACCCAGCAAAAGCCAACCTTCCAGCCGCTCAGGGTATTGTGAAACTATCATCTGGGCAACTTTTTTCCCCTTCGTCCGGTCGCCTTCACTCAGTATTCGTTTTGCAAAATTAAATAAGGCTAAGAATTTTTTGTCACTCATTTAAGGGTCTATCACTCGGTGTTAATAAATGAAAGAACATCTATGCGGTTTTGCCAAGAAATAATAATAAAAATAATCTTACCACTCAATTTCTTGTGAAAATACCATCTGGAGTATTGTTTTTATTGTTGTTAAATCGGATTATTAATAATAATTTTCGATTTCTATTCAAAGCGATGATTTAACCTAGTCATATAACTCACCGAATTTTCGTTATGATTATCTTTGTGTCAGCACCTATCAATACTTTGTGTAAGTTAAGGTTTAAAATCATTCGGCGGGTGCACAATCTGCTTGGGTAAACAGAAATTCTTCAAGACATATGAAATCACATATCTAAATTATTTTCAAAAGCTATTAAATAAGGTATTGTAATCTGGCACAAG
>CAYTXE010000144.1:0-5246 GCA_964441045.1 uncultured Candidatus Brevefilum sp. | reverse complement strand
GAGATGGGATTATCATCCAGAGCCAATTTCGACATCGTCATTCTGTAAGAGGTTCGTTATCCAGCTTTGGGTATTTCTTAAAAATTTCAAGGTGTGCCAATATACTCCCTGAAGCGAAGGAAAGTAATAAGTAGTCTTACCTTTCCATATATCTAATGGAAGCAATGCGCCACCTCTTCAAGGGATCCTTAGAAAGAATTTTCTTAGTTCTGGATTCTTGATATTCTAATAGACATACCCATTTGCAAAATGATGAGCTTAATAAAGGAGTACGCCATACCTCAATATCTCCACATCGCTGCCTTCGGCAGATCCTTGTGATATAAAAACCTTGCCTGATCTCTGATCTCCTAAATCCCGAATTGATAATCCACACCGCTTTGTTCTATGTAAATGAGAAATCTTGTATAATAATTAAGTGTGTTCCTTCAAAGAGAGAATTTACAATGATTGGCGTTAAAAGTTGGACCGACAACATATCATTGATCGACTTCACACATACCAAATTTTTGTGTCTTCGGGATTAGAAATATTGGTTGATTATTCCATTCCTTATATTTGAATTACAAACTGATGGTTAACCAAATAACTCAATACGAAAAGGAGAACTAATAATGACTGAAGCAGCTCACCCCTTGATTGAGCGGGCGAATGCCTTGATAAAATCTGATCAATTACACCCAAAAGCCAAAGCCTATTTATTGCTGAAACTCAGCCAGATCCATGCGCTGCTATCTAACGAAAAAGCAGACGAATACTGGCTGCAGTTGCAATCTCTGCAACGCCACCTGGCCACCCCGGATAAAGCGATTATGGAAAACCTTCGCCCAATGCTCGAAGAAGAAGAAGATCCAACCAAGGGTTTTGCCGGGGAAAAGATCGCCGAAATCAAATCTAAACTAAAACAGCCAGATTTGACTGATTGGGAGCTCAGGGAGTTTCTTGAGGCAAAAGTCGAAGAAGTCAAAAAACGCCTCTGGCCGGGCGGAAAGCAGGCTGTCTGGCAGCAGCTTGTCCAGGTTTGGAAGGTTATAGACCGTAAACAAGCTCTGGCATTAACCTCCAAACTTTCATACCCCAAACGACAGATTAACGTTCGCCGGATGAACCGTGAGAATCCCCTGAGCGTGGATGAATGGCACCGGTTTACTGATGAGAATTCACGGAACGACGCTATCCGAATCATTAACACCATGCTTGATGATCCACAACCCAAATTGAACATTCCTTCGGAGTATGTGGTGCCTGTGGTTTCCGGATTAGCCAGCAAGATGACCTCTGCATCCCAACTTAAAAACACCCTTGATCAAATCAATAAATTCCTACCACTTGTAGCCACTAATGATTCCAAAGGAGAAGTTCTTGAAGCACTCAAGAAAGCAGCAAAAACACTAGCCAATTCACCTGCGCTTGCCAATCAATGGCCGGAGAAATTCCATGCGATGCTCAATCTGATCATCTTGGGCACTAAATTAGGCGTGATCAACGAAACAACCGCTAAAAGTTTTGTTCAAATTCTGCCGCGTCATGTGACGGATTTTGGATTGGCTTCTTGCTATGGGCTCTTTGCAAATGCAGATAATATGGAATCCTACCTTGCTGAAATACTGAAATCCGTCTCACAAAAGGAAAGCGCTGAAGATTGGTTCCTGGTGGAAGTAACCCAACGTGGATTTGGTGAACAAGCCTACGACCTGGCATCAAAGTCGCCCAGGAAACAGCAGTTATTACCACGTATTTGCAGGGCATGGTTGTCCAATCATCCCCAGGCCGCAGCAGCAAAGATCCAACCCGAGGATATCCAGGATGACCTAATCGCTCAGATCCTCTTCCGTACAGATAAAACAGAACGAGTTACCTTCCTTCGGGAGATCACTCAGCAGGGTGCTTCACTTTTACCAGGAGGTATGTGGGTATCAGAAGCACATGAAGAAGAAAAAAAAGGATTCTGGGGATCATTAATGAGCTCAGGTAAAACCTTTGATGAAATCATCCAGGAATACCTCAAACGCAACCCACTGTATACCAGCTACCGAAAAAATACTCCAGCTGCACAGCAATTTGAAGAATTCCTCAGGTTTTCAGGGTATGGGGAATATTCCTGCAACCGCCTTGATCCGATCTTGCTGGAAAGCATGATCATGTGGGCTGAAGAACACCCTCAGGAAGTCAAACAGGAACTAAACCAGATGTGGCGAGCCATAGAACCGGATGATGATATCCTGAAATTGGATTTTCTCCGTAATGCACTCTTCACTCGCTGTACCACAGTTCTGGCTGCAGACCCTGAGATTTTAGAGAGTTCGTTCCTCCCCTGGCTTAAGCAGAAGTTGATTGATCACAGCATCGTATGGCAGTGGGGTAAAACCCAATATACTGTCCGTTACCCTCCCTCTGCTTTATCGAGTATGTGCCTGCAGGGTGCCATTGCCACGCAAAAGATTTCACCTAACCACCGTGATCGACTGGTTGAATCTGCACTGACCAAGTATGATGCGAATGACCAGCTCAGCGAATTGGGTGCACAGCTCTATAATTCCGGTAAAGAAGTTCTGGATATCGATCTGCCATGGAAGACCAAATCTTCTGTATTGGATGGCTGGCAGCTGGGTATTGTCAAAAATGCAATCCCCGCCATCATTCAGGAGGTTGTTCAGAGCAATACGCCTTCTGAGCAAAGCTAAATTTTTTTAAGTAGATAATCCCAGTAATTTTCCAATTACTGGGATTTTTTCTTCTATCCCTAAACTTCTACATCTTGGTGCGTTTTTCGTCTTCCGTTTTATCGTACGCACTCATTGTTACTTCCCTGCTTGAGGGAAAGTGTAACTTCAAAGCGGTCGAAAAAGGGTGAGAATCTTGTGTGTGAAGCAATGTACTAATGTAAATGCATAAAATACAGCAGAGAAAAGACCCATCCAAAATAGCAGAAAAGAACTGAATCACAATGAAATCTTGAGGATGACAGGGTAAAGGAAAATCACATAATGAGAATAATTGCAGAACTGTTGAATCATCCCCAAATTAAACTCAAACACTCTGTCAAACTAACTAAAAATCCCTTTTTGCTAAACGGCAGGACCTGTTAAGTTTGTTTTGACATTGAAATTAATGTCATAATGATATAGAAATTTTGACTATTTATAATGGAGTAGTTAAAATAAAAAACAACAGTATGATTAAGGAGAGAAACATGATGACACTTAAAGGAAAGAAAATATTGGTTCTTATAGGTCCGGGGTTTGAAGAGCTGGAATTTTTTGTGCCGATTATGCGCATGCGGGAAGCCTATGCCGAGGTAGTGGTGGCAGGCGATAAAGCGGGTAAATCCTACTATGGCAAACATGGCAACTGTATGGAGGGCAAAGCTGACATTGGCTTTGATGAGGTTAACCCAGAGGAGTTTGATGCAGTAATTGTGCCAGGTGGATGGGCCCCGGATAAGATCCGCCGTATTGCTTCCGTAAAAAAGATCGTCAAAGAGATGTACGATATGGGGAAGATTGTGGGCATGATCTGTCATGCTGGGTTGGTAGGGATCAGCGCCGGAATTGTAAAAGGACATGATGCAATAGGATCGGAAGGGATCAAGGATGATCTACTAAATGCAGGGGCGACGTGGCGGAATGAACCGGCCTTCCGTAGTGGAAATATTGTATGGGGGCGCGTGGTGCCTGATATCCCAGATTTCTGCCGTGAAATGATTAAGTCTCTGCAAGATGCGTAAGCGTTGAAAAGATTAATTAATTTCCAGTTAAAAATTTAATGGCTAAGTGAGTAAAGTAAGCAATTCACTCCGCAGTCCTTCTATCTCAACCTTAGCCTCCCCCAGGTTCCCCAGCACCTGATCTGCCCGCGCCGTCTCTGCACGCACAAAGCGCGAATAGGGTGCGATGGCTTCCTTGATGCGTGCCACGCTGAGCCGCATCTCCTTCTTGAATTCTGTGCTTAATGCGCTCACGAGGTTGGTACGCAGGTTCGCCAGGCGCTCATGCAGGTCGCGCTTCGCTTTGCGTCGGCTGGCGGGGATGATGAAGAGACCCAACACAGCCATCAGGCTGGCCGCTACAATGCCGGTCACATCCGCAGCCATGGTAGTCGCAAGGGCAGTGATCAGTGATCCCAACCCAACTGCCCCACCTCCATAGCCAGAGAAGCCGCGACTGCGTTTTGCGCGTCAAAGGCGATCTTTTCGGTTTTAAGCTGCTTGTCATAGCTGCTCACGACACGCTCCGCCTCGCTCCCGATCGCATCCAGAAGCCGACCCCGGTCGTAGGTAAAACCGGCGATCAAGCCATCACCAATGATGTACTCCTTGTGTTCTCCCTGCCGGTCTGCCAGATAAGATGTAACAGCTTTCCACTGGCGCAGGTCCGATGTCACCAGCCAATCGATCAGCTCATCCACCTTGCACTCAACGCGCTTGGGGACATCTGTAACAACTTCGCGGGTGAAATCCGCCTGCAGGCGGTCCTTCTTGATCAAATCCAGCACACGCACCAGCCGGAAGTGTGATTCAAAGAATTCATCCCCGCGCTGTTCCATCTCGTAGAATATGTTTTCCACATCTGCCATATGCAGTTCAAATTCCTTGCCCTTATCTTCCTGGTATATCACCTGCTGGTCTGCCACGGTTTGCAGCAGGGTCAGGTCTTTATCCAGGAGCATTCGCTGTTCCTTTGCGGCCTGGCAATAACGCAACACCAGGTTAGCGGCCACGCCCAGAGGGTTCGAAAACTTAAGCCGGACCTGACTATTCTCGTCCAGGGTGTTCTGGATATAGATCTCAAGTGCACCAAAACGGCTTGGTTCCCACAAGTCGGGTTCACCGTTCTTGGCACGCAGCGCAAACCTTGCACTGACCGGGAAGATCTCGGGCGTCACACCCAGCAGCGTTCAGGCATTCTCCATCTCAAAAGTCTCCACCTGTACCAGCTCTTCGTCATCCTGCAGGAGGTCAACCTTATTCAGCACGATCACGACCTTCTTGCCCCAATCGCTAATTTGCTCCATAAACCGTCGCTCGCTCTCCGTAAAGGGGCGATCGACCGAGGTGATGAACAGCACCAGGTCCGCCCGGGGGGACGAAATGGCGGGTCAGTTCCTCATGCTGGCGGATGATGGCGTTTTTGCCGGGGGTATCCACAATGCTGACCTCCGAGAGAAGCTCCACCGGCAGGGTGATCACTTCATGGCCTTCTTCCACAGGGCGGCGTTCTGCTTCCGGTCCAAAGCGGAGGATGTTG
>CAYTXE010000143.1:0-5329 GCA_964441045.1 uncultured Candidatus Brevefilum sp. | reverse complement strand
AGAAACGCTTGATCTCCCATCGCATGAAACCACCTTTTTTAATTTCCTTGCCTGTCATGATGGAATTGGCATGCTGCCTGTAAAAGGCATACTCCCTGAAAGTGAGGTTGAGAAGGTCGTGCAGCATATCAAGGTTGAAGGTGGATTTATTTCATATAAAAGTAATGAGGATGGGACAAAAAGCCCTTATGAATTAAATATTAATTATCTAGACGCAATGTGTGCATCCAACACTATAGAGAATAGTCAAGAATTGGTAGCTAAAAGATTTCTAGCTTCTCACGCAATCATGCTTGCACTTCGCGGTATCCCTGGGATATATTTCCATTCATTGTTCGGTTCCAGAAATTGGAAAGAAGGGGTGAAACAAACAGGGCGTTACAGGACAATCAATCGACAAAAATTATACATCAATGATCTCATTACAGAATTATCAGATGCAAATTCTATTAGACATATCATTTTCAAGGGCTTTTCCAGGTTATTAAAAATACGCCGGGAAGACTCTGCTTTTCACCCATTTGGTAAGCAAAAAATCCTTCATATTCACCCATCCGTCTTCTCGCTCATTAGAATTTCGCCGAATGAGGACTCGAAAATTCTCTGTCTGCATCACGTTGGTGGTCAGTCAATAGAACTAGCAATTAACTTACAGAATATCGAGATTGAGAAAAACACTGCCTTCAAATGCATTCTGACTAATGAAAATATTTCACCCTCAAATGGAATTCTGAAGTTGCGAATAATGCCCTATGAGATCCTGTGGTTAAAATTTTAATTTTACCTGTTGGAAATAAACCCATTCAGACCCCACGAAGCCTTAAAGGGCTTGCCATCCTACAGATTTGCAAGTGAAACGACATTAAAGTCTCTACTTCCAAGTTGTACTAAATTCTGGATGTTGACACATAAAGAAACGACAAAACAATTTCTCTCACAGAAATCAAGAAATAATTTTCTTTCGTCGAAATTAATTGAACACAGCAAAGAATTATTAAATATTTACAAAAATGAAAACGATAGAAAATGCCATAAATATGAGCCGTAAGAGCCAGAATTTTCTATCTTCATCATTTGCAATTGGTGAAAGTGGTAATTCAAGCCGCAAAAGTGACACAATTGGATTAGTAAAGACGGGCAGTGTATCCCTGATTTAAACTTTTCAGATACCAATCATCAGCTGTGGGTATTATCGTTCAAGTAAATTAACCACCGAAAAGTAATTTTATGACATGTACATCAATTTGGAAAATTCTTGTAGAAACAAAGCTATACTTTCCACTTATTTTGCCTAAACAACATTATAATAACGGAAAAGATGCCAAGCCATTAAACGAAGATGAGAACGGTTGGGATTCAAGATCATTAAAACACATTAATAACCATTATTTAGGAGGCAACGATGCGCAAACAGAAAAATCGATGGGGATTATGGACAGCAATAGCTTTGACATGCTCAATGACATTGGGATGTGGTCTTTTCTCTAGATTTGGTTTCAATACAACCTCAAAAGCAACGCCCACGCCGACGACGATAAACGGTGGCGGTGGGGGGGCGAAAATACTGGATCAAATCCCTGTGAGGGCCTTTCGGGAACTCTTGAGCTGCAATTATTAATTGGGCCTTCTGAAGCTGTCGGTCTTGAACCATATACAATGGCGGAAATCCCGTTTGTCGTTAAAACTGAAGGAGATGCGTTATTAATTAAAGGGGGAGGACCTGTCCAATATTATGAAGACATCCTGGAAGCCGAGTGGGGTTCGTTTTCTGTGAAATTCGAAGGAGATACAACTATTAGTGGTGAATGTGTTTCAAAAGACGATATAGGCATGCTCAATCTCAATCTTGAAATGGATGGATCACAGATGGTAGAAGTTGTCGTGGAAGGTGTTAAGACAACCTTCCCCTGGACAGGAACACCTAAATTGAACACAAGTTTCCAAATCGTAGATGGAGCACAACAACAAGGAGAAGGTTGGGTTCTTATCTTACATCTAAACTAATATCAAAACCGCAAATGATGTTGAATTGATAGATATCAATAAAATCTATATGGAGTGAACTTAATGAATAAAGCTGTTCGTATCGGATTTCTGGGTGCAGGCTCAATTGCTAAATCACATGCTTATGCACTGGATACTATGAAGTATTACTATCCAGATGCTCGCAACATCGAAAAAGTTGTCGTTGCCACCCGTACCCGTGAGAGCCGGGAACCTTTCGCAGAAGCATTTGGTTTCAGTGAGACCTGTCCTCCTCAAGAAATCTGGCAGCGTGAGGATCTGGATGCCCTATATATTCTTGGACCCAATCAAACCCACACACCTCAGCTGCTCAAAGCTTGCCAGGTAAATAACCTCCAACGTATCTACGTTGAAAAACCGATTGCAACCACGCAGCAAGATATCCTTGATTTGGAAGCACTGAATACGCGCAATCAAAGTAAATTCATCATGGTCGGATTCCAGTTCTTACAAAAATCTGCCATACGAAAAGCCTTAGCACATTGGCAAAGCGGCGTTTTTGGTAAACCAGTAAATTTTCGCGTCGAATATCTCCACAGCAGTTACCTTAACGCTGAATACAGAAAATATCGTGCTGATAGATTACTACCCATTCCGCTTCACGGTGCAGCTGTTGATCTCGGATCACATATTCTGAGTCTGTTAACAGCGTTCTTAGGTGATGCATTGGTTGTAAAGGCTGCTGCGGCTAGTGGAGGCTATCCCGATGTCCCTGAAGACTCTGATTTATGTACTACTGCAATGATTGAAGAACCAATCTCCGGTGCTATTGGCACATTTGTCGCAAGCCGTGTTTCACCCGGTACCGGAGATCATCTCATTTTTGAGATACGGGGGACCCGTGGTTCAATAATTTTTAGCACATCTCAGCCAGATATTTATGAGAGCTATCTGCCTGATGAAGGATGGCGGCGACATGAAATAAACAGCGACTACCTCCCCCTAACGAAATATCCATCCGGCTATACCCCCTCAGGTTGGTTGCGTGCTCTTGTTCACAACCACTACCTGTTCTTGGGTGGCAATTCGGATGGAAGTGTTATCCCAGACCTCTCACATGGCATCCAGGTTCAAAGGTTAATCCTACAAATCGCAAGGCATATCCTCTCATCCTGATTATCTAGATAGTTTTCTCTTAATCTTCTTTGTTCGCCGGATTAGACTGATAAGCGCTTCACCATCATAAAGCACAATAGGTTTCTCCTCCGTCCAATTCAGCGCTTGGCGTGTAAAACTCCCTGTTGTGAACAGATATGCTCTACTGGCATCTTCATGCAGCATAGTCCCATATAAATCCCGTAAGATTGGCTCTCCAACGGAATGATTATAGCGTTTACATTGTACAATCCATTTCTCACCCTGTTCATTAAAGACCAGAATATCCACACCATGGTCAGAATGACCACCTAATGTTTCCGTTCTATAATCATAACTGATAAATAGCTCAGCAACTAAGTCCTCAAACGACTCAGGTGTCAAAGATAAGAGATCGTCTAAGGTCTGTGCATCGGACAATCCAATCCGCCGATCCCGCCAACCGACCAATAAATGTCCAATTGTCACTCCACCTGTAATAATTCCCAATATCATGAATAAAATATGGTTGACCAATTCAGACAGTAATAGAATCGGTTGTGCACCCTGCCAATAGATATAAGCAAGAAAAAATGCCCAAACGAGCCATGCAATGAATATCTTTTGCATCCCCATCCGGATGCGTTCTGAGAGTTTATGCCCTTTTCTAAGAAGTTCACGGGTGCCAAACAGAAGTATCAACGGCCAAAAAATGTAAAGAATGGAAAAAATCGCTAAAAGCGCTTCCATATGTTGACTATCTCCTGATTAAAATAAAATTTGGCTGCCAAAATACTGACAAGCCTTAGCCCAAAAGCATTGTACCATAGCAGTAAATATCAAAAGACAAATATCTGGCAAGTTTCTTGCACAGTAATATTCACAGGTTCCTGATAACATGTTAAAATTGTGTGTAAGGAACGAATTAGAACGCTATAACGTCCATAGAAAGTAATTCATTATTCTAAAAAAGGGAATGGATGGTAAAAATGAAAAAATTTACATTAATCTCATTAATCCTTCTGGCGATGTTAGTTTCGGCTTGCAATTATCCCGGTAGCGACAATGAGGAATCCTCAGGAGAGTCAAATGATTCCATGGCAACGGAGATCGCGAGGATCCTCACCGGCACACCTGTCCAGATTGATGTGGAGCCAACGTCACCTGAAGATGTTAAAGAAACAATCGCGCCAGAACCAACAGAAGTGCCAGAAGAGGAAACTGTTGCACCGGAACCGGAAGAAACTGATTCTGAGCCCACTCAAACTGAGGAAGAAGAAGAAACGCCCACTGCCACACCCACACCAACCAATACACCCACAACCACTCCTACTGAACCTCTTGCGGACACAGATCCTGCAAAGACCCTGGGTGAACCTGATTGGGTTAATGCAATGGGTAATGGGGATGGTTGGCCCACTGGTTTCAATAAATTTTCGACTATCGTGTTTGAAGATGGTTACCTGAAATTAACGGCAGATACAGAATTGGATGGTTGGCGTCTCACCTGGCCGTTCCTTGAGGATTTCTACCTTGAGTACACCGTGCAATCTCCAGAATGCAAAGGCAATGACCACTTCGGCATGATGTTCCGGGTGCCGGCAAATGCTAAAGCCAATAAGGGATACCTATATGGCATCACCTGTGATGGAAAGTACGGCTTGCGCCGCTGGGATGGCCAAACAATGTTCTCCCCAGTTCAATGGACTGCCAGCGATGCGATTAATACCAAGGAAAACGCAATCAACAAACTTGGTGTGATGGCTGAAGGCGAAAACTTAACCTTGTACATCAACGGAAAAAAGATCAAAGAGCTCACAAATGACGCCTATCTAAAAGGAAGCTTTGGCGTTTTCGTTGGAGGCACGAACGTAGAAGACTTAACAGTCTGGGTTGATCAAATTCGCTACTGGGTAATTCCATAGCCTAAGAAAGATCATAATAAACAGCGGTTAACCTTATGGCTAACCGCTGTTATTAATTAATTTTATATTGAGCTCACTAGATGATGCCCAACTCCTTACCAACTTTTTCGAAAATGTCCAGCACACGTTCGAGTTGTTCATCTGTGTGTGTCGCCATATAGCTTGTTCGCAGCAGCTGGCGCCCAGCAGAAACTGCTGGAGAAATTACAGGATTTACAAAAACACCGTTTTCAAATAATAATTTCCAGGTCATAAATGTCAGATTATCATCACCAATGATAATTGGAATGACTGGGGTAACTGAG
>CAYTXE010000142.1:0-5365 GCA_964441045.1 uncultured Candidatus Brevefilum sp. | reverse complement strand
GTAGGGGCGGGGCTCTGTCCCCGCCCACATCATTTCACTAATGGGTTTTCTTATATCTTTCCAACAGCCATGGCAGGCAATTCAACAGCATTGGCATGACCTCTCGGGTCCTTTGTCTCCACAGGTCAACATTGCCCAATGCTTCACCCTCACGATCACTGACCAGATCTGTAACCGATCGCAGCACAAGCCAATCCTTGAGGTTTCTTTGACAAACCCAGGCAAAGGCGCCTGATTCCCAATCAGCAGCCGCAGCACCGAAGTCCCTCAATATCCCTGAAACATCCTCCGGCCGGATATCCCGGTCCCCAGAATACAATCTGAGTCGTTTTACTTGAAATGGCAGGCTGCTGCCCAGCCAATCCAAATTTGCTTGTACGGAGTAATGCTCAATGGCATCCTCGTAGCTGGACATGCCCTCGATGATGTCATATATCACGGTTTCATTTGCAAGGATGACGTCATTCAGATCGACCGCCCCCTCCACGCCGCCGCAGGTGCCCAGGTTGATCAGCAGGCGCGGGTCCCATCTATCAATGGTATATTGTGTCGCGCCAGCAGAAGCCACCTTTCCCCAGCCGCTGTGCAGGAAGGATATGTCCTGCCCGTTGATGACAGTTGTGAAATAGTCCCCAAAGGGGGATGGCTGGATCTCTGCATCAGGAAAATAAGGCAGGATTGCGCGCCATTCCATCCCCGCAGAAATAATTATGCAGAAATCAACCTTATCAGCCAATTTCCGCTACTCCCTCCGGCCTAAGGATGCCAGATAAACCACATACATCTCCGGCGGGTCAAAGCCCATCAGCTTGTCAGCCAGATCGTCATCATAAGCGCCGATGGCACAGATACCGCAGTTGATTGATTCGGCTGCCAGGTGCAGGTTCTGGCACACATGCCCCGCATCCAGGTAGAAGTAGCGGTAGCTTCGCTCAGAATAGCGCCAGGTCGTGCGGTAGGGCACCGCTGCCCAGATGAAGTTCACTGCGCTGGTGGCTATTTGCCGTTGTCCCAGGCAGGCTTCAGTCAGCTTCTGATTGAAGGTTTCGTTCAATTCTAAAGCGACCAGTTTGTGTGCTGTCGAAACGTAACGATAGCAGCCCGGTTCCAGATCACCCACCCGGTTGATGGACAGATAGGTCTCAAAGGGATGCCGGCAGCCGGCAGAGGGCACCGTTCGCCAGGCTACATGGCGTTTCTCATCGATCTTTTTCACACCCTGGGTCAGCCATAAGAGATAGGAGAGTTCCTCCAATGAAAGGGCATCTTCTGAATAGCGCCGTAAAGACCGGCGTACTTCAATCGCCTTCCGCAGGTCATAGGTTCCCAGGTCGATCGTTTCGGGGTCGGGGAGGTCAATCAGGGGTTTGCCAGCCTCTAAAGGGATTTCATAAGGTGGTTGGGGTCTGCCCAGTTTTTGATCTGGATCGCTGATATTATGATATTTGGTCTGTTCCACGAATTCATAGCCATCGTTTTTTAGCATGCTGTATCTCCTTATTGAAAATTATTTTTTGATTGCTAACCAGTATTTTCGTTTATATCCATCACCCGGTTCTTCAAAGGTGCTGAACTCAAATCCTTTGTTGATCAGGAATTGATGGGCTGCCTCTTCTGAGGTCAGGTTGGTGCCCGGGTGCAGCAGGATCATCCCGCTATCCCGCACAACCCGGTGCATTTCACGGTAGGCTTCCTCATGATCATCCCCAAATACATGCCCTGCCATGAGGATATCCGCGAAATCATCCGCCAGGGGGATTTGAGTGATGGTCCCATCGATGGGGTAGACATTCTCCAACCCCAGCTCATCCCGTTTTTGGTACATATACCGGCGAAGGTTTGCGACGGGTTCCACGGCGTAGACCACCCTGGCCAGGGGAGCCACACAAAAAGCCAGGCGACCAGTGCCGGCGCCGATATCCAGGACGACTTTGTCTTCAAAATCCGCCATGCTCAACAGCGATTCATCCTCCCATTCCATGAACGGCAGCCGGTTATAGATGGCGGGGTCCAGCACGTAGATCAGCCAATCCTGCATGGAGTCCAGCACAGCCACTTCCGCTTCACGACACGCCTGTGGGATTGTAATCGTAGGAGCTAATGCCAGGCAGGCTTCGATGTAGTCTGTGATGGGGGGATAAGTTTGTGCCAGGTACCACTGAACGGCCGGGTTGGCGGCCAGGGCGGTACCCATCTGTTGTGAGGGTTTGCGCTCAGCAATACAGCGCAGGTGCAGGGGTTCCAACAGCAGCAGTGCGTTGAATGAGATGTTTGTGACATCCAGCCAGCCAAGTGAGGGCATGGTCTTCTGCCTTTCAGAATCGGATTGCCAGGGCGATCATAGATAGAATTGTGATGACTGCAATAGCTGCCAGAACAATCTGATAAATTCGTTTAGTTGATGGCTTTTTCATTATTATTATTCCTATTCCAATTGTACTTTGATCGACTGTGCCATTTCGAACGTGATGCCCTTGATCTCGGCGATATCTTCCGGTGGGGCGTTCTTGATCCCATCAATGGAGCCGAATTTTCGCAGCAATTCACGCCTTCGGGCTGGTCCGATGCCGGGGATGACATCCAAACGAGAGGCCAGGCCCTGCTTTTGCCTGCGCTTGCGGTGGGCTGTGATGGCGAAGCGGTGTGCTTCATCGCGGATGCGCTGGAGCAGGTAAAGCCCCTGAGAGTGACGTTCCAGAAAGATCGAGTTGTGCACACCCGGGACGAACAGCTCCTCTTCTTCCTTCGCCAGCCCCGCCACGGGGACGGTCTCCAGCAGGCTGTAGGCTTCCAGCACCTTGACCGCCCGGCTCAGCTGCCCTTTGCCACCGTCCACTAAAAGCAGGTCCGGCAGGATGGAAAAGGCCAGATCGGGCTTTTTCCCCACCTGGCCGCCATCCTCATGGGCAGCCTTCCAGCGGCGGAAGCGCCGGTTGAGCACCTCTTCCATGCAGGCGAAGTCATCCTGCCCCAGGACGGATTTGATGTTGAAGCGCCGGTAGAGCTTCTTGTTAGGGGTGCCCTGTTCGAACACCACCATACTGCCCACATTCGCCACGCCCTGGGTGGTGGAGATGTCGTAGCATTCGATCCGGTTGGGCGGTTCCGGCAGGTTCAACGCTTCCTGCAGTTCCGTCAGGGCGATGGTCTGGCGGTTGGTATCCGCCTCCCAGCGGGTGCGCAGGGCTTTTAGCGTTTCCACCGCGTTTTCAGCAGCCATGTCCACCAGCTCCTTGTTCAGGTCCTTATGAGGGACGGTGATCTCAACTTTCTCACCGGATTTACGGCTGTTGAGCCACTGGCTGATGATCTGGGCTTCGATCAGTTCGTTAGGGAGCAGCACCTTCTCGGGGATGAAAGCCGCCTGGGAATAGAACTGCTTGACGAACTCGCTCAGCACTTCGGCGTCGGCTTCTTCTTCCGTACCTTCCAGGACGAAGTATTCCCGCCCGATCAGTTTGCCGCCCCGGATGAAAAACACCTGCATACATGCTTCGCCATCCGCCCGTGCCATGGCGATCACATCGGAATCGGTCTGGTCGGTGCTGACCACCTTTTGGCGTTCGACGATCTTATCGATGGCGATGAGCTGGTTGCGGATGGCAGCCGCGGTCTCATAGCGCAGTTCCTGTGCTGCCTCTTCCATCGCCCGGGTCAGGCGGTCTACAACGGGCTGGGTACGGCCTTCCAGGAATTGGCACAGGTCATTGATCACAAGGCGGTAGTCCGCCTGGTTGATTGCGCCGATACAGGGGGCCGTGCAGAGCTTGATGTCGTAATACAGGCAGGCGCGGCGGTCTTCCCCGGTGATCTCACGATTGCAGGTCAGGTAGGGGAAGATCTTGCGCAGCAGGTCCAGCGTTTGATGGACAGCCCACACGCTGGTGTAGGGGCCGAAATAGCGCGAGCCGTCCTTACTCATCAGGCGGGTGACGGTCACTTTGGGGAAGGGGTCCTGCCAGTGGACTTTGATGTAGGGGTAGCGCTTGTCGTCCTTCAGGCGCACATTGAACTGCGGCTTGTGGCGCTTGATCAGCGTCATTTCGAGGATCAGGGCTTCCAGCTCCGAGCCCACCACGATCCACTCGATATCGGCGATCTCTCGGACAAGCCGGCGGGTCTTTTTATGATTTTGAGCGGAGGCATGGAAGTAGGAGCGCACCCGGTGGCGCAGGTTGATCGCCTTGCCCACATAGATAATGCGCCCGTTGGTGTCCTTCATCAGGTAGCAGCCGGGTTTTTCCGGGAGGGTATTCAGGACCTGCTGGATATGATCGTTCCAGTGCATAACAGTCATTTTAACACATAGGGGGCGGTGGGGTGAGGGGGAGGAATGTTTGGAAGGGATGGATGTTCATAATGAAAAGGCATCCTTTTCCGTAGATGGCCTGATCATCGGAATCGGCACCTCGACAACCCAAAAAAGCGTGAACATCGATTAGAATATGGGATGAGCATAATGGCTGGTCAACAGTAATGACATGGCAGCTAATTCTTGCGTTTGATATTCATTTCACAGGTTCTGATCAGGATAAACCATGGCCCATGATGTATTTGTGAGTTACTCTAATAAAGACAAGCCCATTGCTGATGCTGTTGTCGCCGGGTTGGAAAGCAAAGGCAACCGCTGCTGGATCGCGCCCAGAGACATCACGCCGGGCAGGTCCTGGGGGGAGGCGATCAATGAAGCGATTGAAGGCAGCCGTTTTATGGTGATCATCCTCTCGGGTAACGCGAACGAGTCCAATCAGGTCGTCAGGGAAGTGGAACGGGCGGTTGCGAATAGTGTGATCATCATCCCATTCCGCATTGAGAATATCGATCCCACGGGGGCTATGGCTTATTTCTTATCCACGGAGCACTGGCTGGACGCCATCACACCCCCGCTTGAACAACATATCGATAAGCTGGCTCAAACGATCCAGGTTTTCAACAACGGAGAAGAAGCGGCTTTTCTTGACCGTGAAGCATCAGGGGCATCCAGGAAGCCTACAAAGTTTCCGATGAAGGTTGTCCTCGCTGTTTTAGGGGCCATTATTATCATTGGGCTGGCTGTTATCCTTATCCCCAGGTTGATCAATGGTGGTCCTTCTGAGGGGGATAGCGCTTCACCTGCTGAACCTATCGCAGCAAGCGCAGCCCTGACGCTGACCCCCACAACCTTACCGTCACCGACGGCGCAGCCCGTCTTTCAACACTTGGGCAGCTGGTCAACATCCCGTGAGGCGCGTAATGTCACTGTCCAAGGGACCACAGCCTACATCGCCAATGGGGAGGATGGATTGAAGATCATTGATCTCAGCGATCCTGCTGAGCCGGAGGAAGTTGGGTCCTACCCACTGGAGAATACTCAGAATGTGATTGT
>CAYTXE010000141.1:0-5560 GCA_964441045.1 uncultured Candidatus Brevefilum sp. | reverse complement strand
GGGGAAAGCTGTCTGCAGCAAGCTGACTGATGAGGGTTAGGGTTGTCTTTAATTACCTGGTCAATGGAATAATGGATACCTGAAAAATTGTCCCAAATCTAATTATTGGGAATGCGCAGTACAGAAAGACCGAGATTGTTTAGATGTTTTGTCCTGCGTAAATCGTATTCAAGAGTGACATCTTAACAGTGTTGTGATCCATCCAGCTCCACCACAAGCTTTGCCTTGTGACAGTGGAAATCAACAATGTAATTGCCAATCACTTTTTGGCGGCCGAATTGGACTGGATAGTTTTTAATAAAGCGTACCACAGGTGCTGTTCTTCCTTCGTCATTTTACGACGAAGAATTTATGAGGAATTTATTAGTTTCTTATTTTTTAGCAACCTCATGCGCCCTCATCCGTCACGCCTTCGACGTGCCACCTTCCCCCTGGGGAAGGCTTGTTTTAGATTTCCATTAGTTGGTTAAGAAACACTCTTATTTCTTAAGGTTGAGTCAATCATTTATTTATTGATATCTCGCCCGGATAGCAGGGATCAAATACTCATTAAAGGATCTTTCGCAATCATAATCAGGCTGCCAATCCCAATCCCTGCGAGCAGAAGAATCATCCAATCGTTCCGGCCAGGTATCCACAATCTTCTGGCGGCAGTCGTCCACGGTGAAGTGGATATTTGCATCCGGGAAAGCTTCTATGACGATGTCATAGATCTCCTGGGCAGACAGGCTGAAGCTGGTTACATTATAAACACATTGCGACAGGCGGTTCCTGGGGGCGTTTTCCAGCATCACGAGGGACTTGACCGCATCCGGCATGACCATAAAGGGAATCGTTGTATCAGGGCGAACAAAACAGTTATATTTTTCACCGCTGGCAGCAGCATGCAGCATCTCAGGACCATAGTCACTGGTTCCGCCCGTGGGAACTGTTTCCGCACTGATCAAGCCTGGGAAGCGAATGGAGCGGAAGTCGACTGTTTCTCTGTCACCGCAATCAGCTGCCAGCTGGCGGTAGTAGGTGCTGTAGTAACGTCCAAGGTGTTCGCAATATAACTTATTGCATCCGTACATGGTTGTGGGTTTGGTCCATTCATCTTCAACGGCGGGACCTGCCCGGGTCTTTTCGTTAAGTGTGGGAATACCATAGGCAGCGATTGAGCTGGGATAGATGAACTTGACGGGGGTGCCCTGCCATTGAGACTGTTCGACAGCCAATCTAAGCAGGTTAAGCGTGCCTTCAACATTGATGCGATGGGCTGTTTCGGGGTTGTATTCAGCTTTAGTGGAAAGGATAGAGGCAAGGTGATAAATAGTGGAAATTTCATGTTCCACGACCAGCCTGCCCAACAGCATCTGGTCAAGGATGTCACCGACAATGTAAGTGCTGCACATCGGGCGCAGGCTTTTATCCAACGGAACCACGTCAAGGGCAACGATATTTGCCTGGGTGGTATCTGCAAGATAAGAGATCAGACCATGACCGATTTCACCGTTGGCTCCGGTGATCAGCAGGACCTTTTGACGCATTAGCTCCTCCTAAGGTAATGGTGAGGTAATAAAACTGAATTCACCCCAATTGTATCGCAAGTATTGAAATGTGTGTGGAAGATGATGGGAATCGAGATCAGTACTGGTCACTATTCATCGATGGTCATGGAGACATTCATCCGGCGAATCTGGTCAGTTGATCGTGGGGATATCTGCATCACAAGCACGCTCATATCGTCTTTAGGTCGTCCTTCGTCCAACCGAATGGCACGGTATAAAAGGAAATCAGCGAGTTCTTGTGCAGGAGGTTCTTGTTCTTCGATGAGTGCTTCAATCGTTGTGCGGATGTCAGACTCACGAAGGTTCCGCCGCCCAGCATTATGGAAGCCATCTGAGAAGGCAATCACTGCCATACTGGGTTGGATTTCCAGTTCAACGATCGTTGGCGAAATATCCGCCCGTGCACCAATTGGCTCACTAAAGGATGCGAGGCAATCTACCTTGCCTTCGTTGATGAGATAAATGGGAACAGGGTTGTTGCGTGAAATGATGATGGTGTTGGTTTGCAAATCTGCACTAATGACATTCAAATCAGCTTGAATGTGACCATCATATTCGGAAAACAACCTGCTGGATGTTGCCCGAATGGCAGCGCCATCCCGGACGCCATCACTGATATGATCGATGACACGGTGACTCACCATGGTTGATATTGATTTCTGATTTTTGCCATTGATCTGACCATCTGCAAAGACAACAGAAATACCACCGTTTGGTCGTTCAATCGACTCAACCGTGTCGCCGCTTTTTCCAGCGCCATGTTTATTTATTTTCGAAACAGCGATCCTGATCTCCATGTTTTTATTTTACTTCAAATTCACCAGTGTGCGAGAAAGGTTTATAAAATTCTGATGCGTAAGGCGAAGTAATCGCAAAGTCTAAACAAGATCGAATTAACTTCACAATGGTAAAAGAATGCCGGGATGAATAATTAATATTCAATAAACAGTTGTTGATTTTAAATTAGATTATGTACCATCACCGCCAATTATTCGGATAAATGTGTTCCAGCTGACCATTAAGATCCCCGGGATTTCATAATCGATCTGGCAGTAAATAAAACTTCAAAATCCCGGGGATCTGCATGTTAATTTATATAATTTTTTGTCTTAAGCCGTAATTTCTTTGCGATTGCTATGATGTGTACTATTTTTGCGATGCATCTCCTGTGATGATGGTTTATAATTTCTTTGTTGGTTGGTAAAAATATTAATAAATAGAATTGCGGTAACCATGCCCTTAAAAAATAAAAGAATGTCCCAACGAATGCTGATCATTTTGAATTGCGCATATCTGTTAATG
This sequence comes from uncultured Candidatus Brevefilum sp., assembly GCA_964441045.1. Lineage (GTDB taxonomy): Bacteria > Chloroflexota > Anaerolineae > Anaerolineales > Anaerolineaceae > Brevifilum. The sequence goes on along the minus strand of CAYTXE010000141.1, from coordinate 2,708 downwards.
TTTTTAACAAGTTGTAGAACGGAAAGATCACCCAGTCTGGCGACTAATGATAGTGCTGTTGAAGAGACCTCAGCACAAAACCTTCCTGCTGATCCTTCCCCAATGCCTGTTAATCAGGGCAATACAATCGCTGAGATCCAGGGTGCAGGGCATATTTCTCCTTATCGAAACCAGGATGTACAGCATGTCGAGGGTGTTGTGATCGTTGTTCAATCGGATGGTTTTTATCTGCAGTCGGTGGTTCCAGATGGTGATCCGGCGTCATCTGAGGGCATTTTTGTTTTCACCGATGTTCCCCCAACAGTGCATATTGGCGACCAGGTTGTCTTGAATGCAAGGGTGGTAGAAGACATTCCCGGTGGAGGATACGGAAATCTTTCCATCACAACATTGAAGAACCCGGAGGTGACTGTTCTCAGCAGCCACAATGATTTGCCGACACCCACCGTGATAGGTGAAGGGGGACGAACCCCACCAACGGAGATCATTGATGATGATACCAATGGTTTCATAACAGAAAATGCGTTTTTTGACCCCGAAAATGATGGATTGGATTTCTATGAGAGCCTGGAAGGGATGCTCGTTCAGGTCAATGATGCCGTTGTGGTTGGGCCGACGAATACCTATAAAGAAATAATAGTTTTGGCTGATTCAGGGGTAAACGCAGGGGTAAGAACTGCCCGTGGAGGCATCGTTATCCAGGAGAATGATTTCAATCCCGAACGGATCATGCTGGACGATAAGCTTGAAGCCACGCCGTTTGTGAATGTCGGCGATTTTTCAGAGGAACCGATCATCGGTGTGATGGATTATGATTATGGGAATTTTAAAATTCAGGTAACCACTGGAATTAATTTCATATCAGGAGGTTTAATCCCAGAGACAGCGCTCGAACCAGAACATGAAGGCAAAATTCGGGTGACAAGCTACAATGTTTATAATCTTTCCGCATTAGACACTCAACGTATTGCGCAATTGGCAGATCAGATTGTTAGAAATCTGGATTCACCAGATATCATTGGTTTTCAGGAAATTATGGACAATGATGGCAGTGAAGGGAATAAAGTTGTGTCCGCAGACCAGACCTACCAGGGAATCATTGATGCAATTTTGGGGTTGGGCGGTCCAGAGTATGATTTTGTGGATATTGACCCTGTTCCTGATTCTGAGGGCGGGATACCTTTGGGGAATATTCGGCAGGGCGTGATCTACCGCCTGGATAGCGGTTTAATTTTAATTGATGCACCGCCAGGGGATGCCAGGACGCCCATTGAGATCTCTGAAAGTAAGGGTGAGCCAGTTATGTCGTTGAATCCTGGACGGATTGATCCCACAAACCCTGCTTTTTATTCAAGCAGAAGACCGCTGGTGGTGACATTCTTATATCAGGGAGAACCTTTATTCCTGATCAACAATCATTTCAACTCAAAAGGTGAGGATCGGGATTTGTTCGGTGAATTCCAGCCACCGCTGCTGGAATCAGAAAGTCAACGGATCAACCAGGCGCAGGTTGTGCACGATTTTGTTTCAGATCTCCTGGCGATTGATCCCAACAGCAAAGTGATCGTCCTGGGAGATTTGAATGATTTTCAATTTTCCTCACCGATTGAAGCACTAACTGGAGATATCCTGCAAAATTTAGTGATGACGCTGCCCATCGAGGAACGCTATACGTATATATATGAAGGAAACAGCCAGGTACTGGATCACATTCTGATAACAGCTGGTTTGTCTGACGCGTTTGATGCACTGGATATCCTCCACATCAATTGTGAATTTGAATATTCGGAACGATTAAGCGATCATGATGTTCCGGTGGCAACATTCACCTTTAAAAAAGATGGTGAATTGTGAATCGGGCATGGTGGGTTTGGGAATCAGGCAATCAGGTATCAGGAAACAGGGAATCAGGTATTGGGAATCAGAAATCTGGTTTTGGTGACGCATCCTGAAAAATGTTGACAGTGTTAATCAAGCATTAGGGGATATATCATTCTGCCAAAAGTATATTGACACGGAGGGTGTTGAGTCGGGATTGCTTATGACACCATTCACTACTCACAATTCACTATTCACTCATAAAAAATAAAACGCATTAATGCAATATTTACATAGATGTTGTATAATGATAGTCCATTCGGGGATGATCGGCTTCGACGGGAGAGGCTGGTCCCGGATTGCGAGTCGAGAGGTACCGACCTCGTAAAATCAGTACAAAAATATAAGTGCCAATCGCACTGAATATGCAGCTCTCCCCCTCGCAGCGTAAGCTGTTGAGCTAAGAGCTCAGGTTTCTTGATGAGACCTCGTCCCCCATCTCCCGTTTTCCTGGCCGAGGATGGGTGTGGCGTCATAAAGTCAGGATGCCATGCAGGATGCCGTTTAATGCATGAAAGAAGGGCTTTCGGGTCCTAACGGCTGGCAAGAGGGTCGCCCGGTTGGCTGGCTAACCTTGAGCGAGATTGAATAAGCCGACTACACTCGTAGATATTCGAGGGTCGAATCTTTCGGACGCGGGTTCGATTCCCGCCATCTCCATGAACCAAAAACCGCCTGAAGGGGCGGTTTTTTGGTTGGAGAATGGGAAATGGTTGACGGTTCAATTATTTTGCAGTGGTGACGTGCTGAGAAAATTTTGAAAGATCAGTAAGTAAGCCCATGTGATGCTTAGCACATGTAAATTAAATTGCACTGAAAATATAGATTTT
>CAYTXE010000140.1:0-5627 GCA_964441045.1 uncultured Candidatus Brevefilum sp. | reverse complement strand
AAAATGCGGAATTCATCATTCCCACCACCCACAACATGCTGGCGATTGAACGGGCTTTAATGGTCGCTGGAAAACGCTATGTGAGCCCGGAGGGCATCAATTTAGAATTGGAGAAAGCGGTTGGGCGCGTGGTGCGTGCTTTTGACCCCTGTATCGCCTGTGCCACGCAGTGAGTATGCGCCCTGTGGCTAAAAAGCAAAGCACATTGACAATCCCAACCTGAGCAGTCACAGCGCCAACCCGGCGCGTGGAAGTGGGTAACCTGATCTCTGCACAGGTCATCCCTTGGGGAAGGTTTATATAGACGGGTTGTTTCAGTGAAAGGCTCAATGCCCTAATCAGGAAGATTGTTAATAGATTCGTACATCCGCCAGATGGCTTAATCATTCCTGCTTTCCCTCTCTGTTTTCTGGCGCTTATGACTTGAAATTGTAAAATCTGTCAAGCATGTGTGTCTGGAAAATAAACGTTTATGAATCTAGCTAAATGTTGGAAAACGTAGGGGATCGGGGAACAAGCGGTCAGCAGTCAGGATATATGATACCCCTGTCATCTGGCAATTGATAACTTGTTTGATTACCAGCCAGCAAACAACCGCCAAACCTGGGTCACAAAAAAGGTGACAGCAAAGCCCATCAAGACTGGCATTATAGATGCTACAAGGGTCCACTTTTTACTTCCGGTCTCTTTATAGATGGTGTAGATGGTGGTGCTGCAGGGGTTGTGGATCAGGCTGATGAGCATCAGGTTGACAGCGGTTAACAAAGTCCAACCACCGGCCTGTAAGAGCGCCATTGTGTCCGTGCCGGCTTCCAGTTCGAATATTATGCCTGCGCCTTCGCCGACACCCGTCACGCCGGTAACAAGGACGGTCAGCATCATGATGGTTGGAATGACGATCTCATTAGCTGGGATGGCGACGATATAAGCCACCAGAATGACGCCGTTGAGTCCCAACAGCAACCCAAACGGATCCAGGAAATTGATCAGGTGCTCAGCGATGCTGATGCCGGCGATGTTGATGTTGGCACTCAGCCATAAAACTGCACCTGCCGGCATGGCGAAAACAACTGCCCGCCATAGGACGATTAACGTACGGTCGATCACAGATGTGTAGATGGTTTGCCAGATGCGGGGTGGACGGTAGGGCGGCAGCTCTAAGCTAAAGGTGGAGATTTCACCCTTGAGCCAGGTCTTTGAAAGGACACGGGATACGAAGAAAGTGAGGAATATACCCAAAAGTGCGACTCCCACCACAGCCATGGCGGAGATCAACCCAGCCCATTGGGGAGGAACTAAAGTGCCAATGAACAGGCTGGCGATCAAAATCTGGGTTGGCCAACGCCCGTTGCATAAAGCAAAATTGTTGGTAATAATGGCGATCAGCCGTTCGCGGGGACTGTCAATAACACGGGTGGCGACCACCCCGGCGGCGTTGCAACCGAAACCCATCGCCATGCTGAGTGCCTGTTTGCCGTGTGCACCGGATTTGCGAAACAGATTATCCAGGTTAAAAGCCACCCTGGGAAGATAACCGAAGTCTTCCAGCAGGGTGAAGAGGGGGAAGAAAATCGCCATTGGCGGCAGCATGACGCTGATAACCCAGGCAGTTGACAGATAGACGCCGTCGAAGAGGAAGCCATCCAGCCACCAGGGCATGCCGATATTGGCAGCTAGATTTTTCAGGAAGGGATGGACGGTGTCTAATAGAAGGGTTGAGAGCATCGCTGAAGGGACGTTTGCCCCTGAGATGGTCAGCCAGAATACGACCATCAGCAGCAGGATCATGATCGGGAAGCCCCATACCCGGCTGGTGAGTATTTTATCAAGGGTACGATCGAAATCAAAACGGGGTTTCTCATCGGGTCGGGTGACCGCACGATCGGCGATTTGGGCCGCATTGGTATAGATTGACTCCATTAATTTTTCGTGGAAATCCGCACCCACCTCCCAACGGAGGGCTTGGGCGTTGGATAGAATTTTTTCGGGAGAAATTATGTTTTTGTTCATATCTACTCCAAAAACAGCGAGTGGTGGTCTGTAATCCGCGAAAGAAATAATGGATCGCTGTTTGCTAAAAACGGATTATTGGTTTCCAACGACTTGCAGCTGGGCAGCTCGGGATGCAATATTTCCGCGGGTTAAATCACCGAGTTCGCCTTTGCGAAGGGCTTCGGCGATGCGTTTATCGCCATCCAGCAAGCGGAGGGCGACCCAACGGGCATTGGGGAGATCTGGAAAAGCAGCTTGGATTTGGGTTGTTAATTGGGCGACAGCCTTCTTGAGTTCTGGGGATACGTATTTCACCCGATAAGGCTTACCGACCGTCTCGCTTTTAGCGACCTCACTGATCGCCTGTAAGAGTTCGGGAACGCCCTTATCCTGCCGCGCGACCATGGGGACGACGGGTACCCCTAAATCCCGCGCCAATCTTCGATCGTCGATGTCCAATCCATGACGGTGGGCTTCATCTATCAAATTGAGGGAAACCACCACCCGGTTAGTGATCTCCAACACCTGCAGGACCAGGTTGAGGTTGCGCTCCAATCGCATCGCATCGACCACCACGACGGTAACGTCTGGCTGACCGAAGAGGATAAAATCGCGCGCCACTTCCTCGTCCAGGCTGGTCGCCAGCAGGGAGTAGGTGCCCGGCAGGTCAACCAGTTTATACTTATCACCACCATATTCAAAAGCGCCTTCTGCACGAGTGACGGTCTTGCCAGGCCAGTTGCCGGTGTGCTGGCGCAGGCCCGTCAAGGTGTTGAAAACTGTACTTTTACCTGTGTTTGGGTTTCCGGATAAGGCCACGACGAAATCGAAACTGGTCATATCGACGCCTAATTTTTTAAGTGCAGCCGCGTTGTGGATTGGGCAGTTGACGCAGGGGTTCGAGTCGGTTTGTGCTTTGGTTGTCATATCTTGTTTCCTTGATGTTGTATTCTTTGTTGATTTTCCTGACAAGAAACCTTCAAACATGCGACCGATCACTTGGAAGATTCTATGTTTGGCGTTCCGATCTATCGGGGCATACTTTTATCAATGCTGCTTGGTTTTTACGAAGGGCGATTACTGCCCCACGAATCCGGTAAGCGATAGGGTTCCCACTGACCGATTCCATCTCTACCTCGATGGTTGTGCCTGGGAGCAAACCGAGGTCCATGAGCCTCCGCCGTTCTACCCCTCGAATTCGGGGAGAAAGGCCAACAACTTGTGCGGACTGACCGGGCTTAAGTTTGGTCAGTGACTGGCCGGGGAGTTTCTCGACCTTGTGTTTTTCTTCCACCGCGACCACGTCAATATTCGAAGCTAAGAGGGGAGCCAGAACATGCTCGCTGCCATTGGTCAAGAAATTGAGACGCTGGGATGAGGTTTCCACCAGGCGAATTTCCTGTCCAATATGCAAACCTTCAGCTACCAGTTGGGCGTAGACAGCCTCAGGCTCGTCCTTCATGTGAACAATATGTGCCAGGGTATTCGGTTCCAGCTGGGTTAGGGGAATAGCATTTTTATAGAAGACGATTTTCCCGTCGGTGGTTGGGATGGGGGTGCCGTGAGGATCATGACTGGGGTTGCCAAGCTGTTGAGCAAGCGCTTCGACTTCTTCGGCGCTGAGATGGTGCTCTATCAGGTTTGCTCGGGTATGCCATTCCGATTCCTCGAATCCGGTTTGGTCTGCCAGGTAGCGTTCATAGATCCGGTGGGCGCGAATGATCCTTAACGCATATTTACGGCCAGCTTCCGTCAGGGAAAAATTCTCTCCCTGCATCTCGAGTAAATTCAAGGTCTGAAGGTGGGTGATGACTTCGAAAGCCTGGCTGGTACTAACATTCAGCGATCCTGCCAGACTCCTGATGGTAGGCAGTTTGCCTTGAAAGGCATAATCTTGCATGTGCTTGAGGGCGTCTTCAATTAAGACCTGTTCGGTTCTCTGGTTGACTCGCTTCCAGCGCCAGTACAATCCTCGCTCAGGCCAAAATATTAAGAGGACCAGTGCAGTCAAGGCCGCTCCCAGTGAGAGGGCAATTAATGGATTAGACATAGAGGTACCTCGTATGTTATCGGTCTATTTGTTGGCTTTGCATTGGTCGATTGGTTAATCACACCTGCTAAGAAGGTGAATTTATTGGTGTGACTAATTGTTATATTAGCCATATCTAAACTTTAATCGAAAATTTATTCTTTGTCAAGTCCTGCGCGTTCCTTCATCAAAAAGGTTACCAAAGTAAAATCGTTAGCTCACTTGAATATATTTCTATCTCGAAAGGTGCTGGAAGAAGCAAAGATGTAAACCGTTGAAAGTCATTAGAAACCGCTATATTTCGCCTGAGGGCATTAATTAGAAATTAGAGAAAGCGGTCGGACGAGTCGTGCGTGCCTTTGACCCCTGCATCGCCTATGCAGCGCAGTAAAAAGAATGTCATTAGTAGGAAGTTTCAACTTGTTGTGGTTGAATCGACGAAGCGATCTCGTGAGTGAGATTGCCTCCCATTCCGCTTCGCTTCAGCACTCTTCATTTCATTTGTGCGTTCCGCTACGCTTCAGAACGATGACCTTGCATCTGAAGCGCATGCGGAACTCCCGAAGGGAGCAAAAGGTGCTCGTCGCAATGGCAGATGGTAAGCATGTAGTTATGGTACGGTCAGGAACAGACTGCACCCTTTTCAATACCATAATTAATTTGTGACTCTTCGAATTTGCATGTATGATTAGGTGATCATCGGTTTTGAATTATTGGATTCTTAATGACACAAAAAATTTTCCTAATTGCCTTACTTGCGCTGGTCTTGCTTTCTCTTGCAGTTGTCCCCACGCCCGTTAGGAGTGACACCGGGGTTGTGGGTGTGCGTATCCCCGCCGGGGATATGGATAGACGCATCTGTGCAAGCGTACCAGGTGAAATCGTGATCAACTATGGCTCTTTCCTTTGGTCAGTGATGACTCCCCCAGAGCTTGCCGATCTTGATCGGGAAGGCATCGTCTATCAAAGCTGGGAAAACCCCTACATGCTCACCCTGGGCGGTCAATCCTTTGATCCCCTGGTGTTAATACCTACCTTTGATGCAGCCTGGGAAACACTATCCCAGGACGCAGGACCAGGGCTTCATCTGGTGCAGTTTCATGGCCCCACCAAGTCAGAATGGCTGGAAACCATCGAGGCGGATGGCCTGGCAGTCTTGCAGTATATTCATCCCTTTACCTACGTGGTTTGGGGAGAAGCCAGCGATCTGGCACAAAGTGAAGGGGAATATTTCGTTCGCTGGACGGGGGATTACCTGCCTGCTTATGCAGTACAACCTCCAAACCGACTTTTAAGCAGTGAAGCAATCCTCATTCGCGCCATGATTTACCCGGGCGCTGGTCTGGGGGATACAATCTATCAATTGGAAAAACTGGGAGGTGAAGTACTGTCTGCATCCTCCGGAAGCGACCCCTTTTTTGACCTGGTCACACTCATGATGCCGGGTGACATGCTCCAGGCCGTCGCTTCCCTGCCTGGTGTTTATACACTGCAGCCTGTCCCAACGGATGGGGGGGACCGGGGGGAGATGAGCAACCAGATCAATGCCGGCAATACCAACAGCAGCAACCTGGCATTCCCCGGCTACCTGGATTGGTTGAGCCAG
>CAYTXE010000139.1:0-5701 GCA_964441045.1 uncultured Candidatus Brevefilum sp. | reverse complement strand
ACAGCTTTCACCGCCGAATTGATCCACGCCGGCATCAAGCGCTTTTTTCACCCTGTCAATCTCACTCAAGTGTTCAACACCCCAAGCCCGTGCTGGCCATTTGAAATCAGGGGTGACCAGGTCCGTGATCAACCCCCAATCGGTGCAAACCACACCATCATAATGATATTTTTCACGCAGTAAACTCGTGATGATCGTCTTATTGAAGGACATCGCCACATTTTCATCTGTTTGATCGATAGGTATACCGTAATAAGGCATGATTGCTGCTGTATTGGCCGCAATGGCTGCTTCAAAAGGCAAAAGATGATAGTTAAAATTATTTCCAGGATAAATCTGACCTTTTTGAAATTCAAAATGTGGGTCAAGGCCTTCCTTTTGGGGGCCGCCGCCTGGAAAGTGCTTGGTCATACAGGCGACGCTTTCAAAACCAAGGCTTTTTCCTTGAAAGCCTTCGATATAAGCAGCGACAAGTTTTGAACTGAGATGGGCATCCGCCCCAAAAGTACCGCCGATACGCGGCCAGCGAGGTTCTGTGGCAAGATCAACCTGGGGATGTAGTGCCAATCGGATTCCAGTAGCGAGATATTCCTTCCGGGCGACATCCGCAAATTGTTTGATAAGATCCGAGTCACCAATGGCTCCCAACCCAAGATGCTGGCACCATTGTGAAAAATCCTTTGCCTGCATTTCAAATATTGCAGAACTGAAATGATTGCGTGGGTCAGAAGCGATCGTGATGGGGATGCCCAGGCGTGTTTCTTCTGCATATTGCTGGATCTTATTGCTCCAGGTAGACAGTGCCTTTGCAGAGGGGATAGACCAGATGTTGAAGTGATTCATCTGATAATCTTCCATTTGAGTTTTGGCCACCAATGCTGGAACACCAGGGAATATTTCAGCTTTACCCGTTTTTGAAGGATCATCTATAGAACCGTCTGGATTGACAATTGTCCCATTGATAAAAAGCAAGCCGGCTTTTTCTTCCAATGTCATCTGGTTTTCCAGATCATTGACCCGTGCCTCAATGGGTTGATGCGGGTCTTCATATACATCCAATTTGCCATTTTTATTGAGATCGCGAAAAAGCTGACTATTATCTGATCTAACCAGGATTGAAAATTCTCTTAATTTATCAGTATTTTTATTCATTTCCTACTCCTTTTGATCGATCCAAATCCTTGAGAGATTCTGGATGCTTAACGAACGTTTCTTAGGCTTGCATCCTGATTATAACCTGTCACCCCTGATTTTTTTTGTGAGAATAATTTTTACGTGGTATGTGTTTTTTACCTGCGAAAATGGTGAACATTCGAACATGAGAGTCTCCTTTGGCGAGAATCTGCATTTTTAATAGGCTCAATCCATTTCATTATTTTTCTTGTAATCTGCTGATGGGTCTCGTGATAAAAACATCAGTTTTAGGTTTGCTGCATTTCTTTCTGATACAATTAAAATATCTAAACAAATTGATTATCACAATACTTGAGGAGGACGAATGAAACGATTAATGCGATGTCAATTCTGTGGTCTTTTGCAGGATGAACCGGAAGGTGTTAAAGTTTGCGAGAGATGCGGTGGTGAACTGATATTTGAAGACCAGTCCCCAACCTATGGGGATGGTTCTTATTTGGATGTTCAGATGGAATTGGATCAAATTAATGCGATAACAGGACAAACAGTTGACCGCTATTTGATGGTCTGTATCAGGACGCCCGAAAATGTACCTGATGAACACCTGGCCAAAACTGAAAGTGGGAGGCCACCGTTGAGCTGCAGTGTTGTTCTGGATGTTTCAGGATCGATGCGTGGCAGGAAAATGGAAAATACGAAGCAGGCTTTACGACTGGCAGCACGTTTATTCCGAGATGGTGACCAGGTTGCGATGACGGTCTTTTCAAATGATGCAAGGCAAATTCTTCAGCCCACTATTTATAACAAGAATACTCGGGAAATCTTCGAAAGCACTGTTGATGAAATCAGCACTGGAGGAATGACCGCACTTTACTGCGGTTTGGATTTGGGTATAGAGCAAGCTCAAAAGATGCGATCTGACAATAACCTCACCTTGCTCCTCAGCGACGGACAGGCGAACGTTGGTGAAACAGACCTGGAAGTCGTAGGCAATTTAGCAAAGGAAGCTGCTGATTCGGGGATGATTGTTTCGACTTTAGGCGTGGGAGCGAATTATAACGAGGCTCTCATGACAGAGATTGCGACCCAGGGAAGGGGACGCTTTTACCATGTCCAATCCGCTGATGAAATTGTGCCTTATATAACAGGAGAGTTGGGGGAAGCTGCAGACCTTGCTGCTCGAGATGTCAGGATCCATATTCATTTACCCGAAGGGGCTGCGTTGATCCCGCTGTCAGCATCCTATGTCTGTGAGGTTGTTAATGATGAAGCGATAGTATCAATTGGGGATATCCCAGCTGACCTGGAAGTGGAAATCCCGTTACGACTGACGCTATTCTCAGGTAAAGAAAATGATCGCATTGCCGTTGAAGGGGAAATCACTTACATATCACCTGCAGGGTCAAATCTCAGCACAAAACTGAACCGTGTGACAGTACGCTTCATCAAGAAGGCAAAGTTTAAGGTGGCGACGGGTGTGGTTCAACCGGTAGCTGTGAGGGTGGCAAAGCAGCTGCATGCCAGGCAAGTTTTGGATTATTCAAGAGCATTTTCACGCGGCGATCAAGAAAAAATCCAGCAGGTTGAAGAAGACCGTTCACGATTGCGTGTGTATGTCAACCATTTGGATAAGAATTTACAGATGAAGATGATCAAGGAGATGGATGAGGATATGTTTTCCGTCAGGAACGCCTCACCACAGGCAAAATCTGCAGTTTACCAGGCATATCAAACACAGCGATCCATGCGAGACCATAAGCACAATAAATGAGTGAGTTAAAGAGTTGGTATAGATTTCGAAATTAAGTAATATCTTGAGATATTATTGATTTTCATTTGTATTATCGCCCCATAGAGATATGGTATAAATGGATGAAATCGATGCTTCAGGAAATATCGCCGATATCGTCTAGGAAGTAAGCAAAACGCTCAGGTTTAGCGATTCCACATTTGGATGGGAACAGGTTTATATTCGAGATGGTGATTACCTGGTGGGCTTCCTGGTGAGTGACCTGGATGGTAATTTGATCCAGGCTTATGCACAGGTTCGTGTTGAATAGCTAATTAATCACGAGCAGATTGCTCTGGGAAATGCCTGCTTTACCACTCGTAGGAATTAAGTTAAAAAATTGATTACTTGAAGACAGCCAAATTCGCAAATAAAAGTTTTGTGGTTGATAAATTGAAAGCAACTAATAATTACCAAGTTTGTTTTATACATTAGTCATACCGTTCATGCAACCTAGTCAGCAAAGGAATTATCATGTCAAAAATCAAGCTCGTTACGGATACCAATGCCAGCTTACCAACCCATATCGTCGAAAAATATGGCATTATCGAAGTACCTATCTATATCCAATTCGGTGATGAGAGTTTTATTACTGGGGTAGATATTGATGATGTTAAATTGTTTGAGATGATTGATGCCAGAAAGGTTTTGCCGACAACTGCTGCGCCCTCACCAGCCGCATTTCAGCAGGCTTTTGATGAAGCCTTTGCTGATGGTGCTGAGCAGGTTATTTGTATTTGCTGCTCAAGCAAGGTCAGCGCGACTTATCAAGCCGCCCTGATGGCTGTTGAAGCATTCCCTGAGCGGGATATCACAGTAATGGATTCGCTTAATCTGTGCCTGGCAGAAGGTTTTCAAGTGATCAATGCAGCCGAGACGGCTGCCAGAGGTGCAGGTAAGGATGAGGTTTTAGCTGCAGTCCACAGTTTACAGGGGCGCACCCATGTATTTGCAGCGCTGCCAACCTTAAAATACCTGGCGATGGGTGGGCGCATGGGAAAACTGGCAGCTGGATTTGGAGAAACGCTGAATATCAAACCAATTCTGACCTCTAAAGATGGTAAATTAGATCTTTTAGAAAAAGTTCGCACCTGGCGCAAAGCAAAGCAGCGCCTGGTTGAATTGGCCATGGAGAGTAGTGCAGATAAGGAAATAGAACGGATTGGCTTGATCCATGTCAACGATGAACCTGGTGTTATGGCCTTATATGATTTGATCAAAGAAGTTCTCCCAATATCTGTAGAGCCAATTGTGGCTGATTTCACGCCGGGTTTGTCCGTGCATACCGGTTCTGGTGTGATCGGATTTGTGTTGATCACCAAAGAAGTTTGAGCATAACAGCTTAACCTCGACAACTTGCATTGAATGAGAATCCAGGTTGCGTTGGAGGTATGCTTAATTGTTTTTGTCTTCATTAGTGCAAAATATCATTAATTCATAGATTAGGAGAAAACCTATGATTGCCATCCTGACAGACAGCACCTGTGATATTCCAGATGAATTGATCAAACAATATGATATACATGTTGTGCCGCAATATATCATCTGGGGTGTGGAGCAGTTTCGAGATCGTGTGGATATGCAGCCGATAGAATTTTATAAGAGATTAGTCGAGGATGAACAGCGACCGACATCCTCCCAGGCAACGTCCGGTGATTTTGGGAAGGCGATCCAGCGAGCTGTTGAAGCAGGTGCCACCAAGGCGATTATTCTGACGGTTTCCAGCGCAATGAGCGGCACTTTTGAAATGGCATCCCGTGCTGCAAAGGATGCGTCCATACCTGTTTCTGTGATTGATTCTAAAGGACCCACGATGACTCTGGGCTGGCAGGTTCTGGCTGCTGCGAGAGCGAGGGAAAAAGGCGCAGCCTTTGATAAAATTCTACGGGAAGTGGAAGCTGTCAGGGGAAAATTGGTACAGGTTGTTGCAATGCAAACATTGGAATATTTACACACTGGCGGTCGCATTGGTGATGCTGCAAAATGGGTGGGGTCCATGTTGAATGTTAAACCAATCGTAAAAATCAATCATCAATCAGGGCGCGTGGAGCCGGTCAGCCTGGCGCGCACGCATAAGGCTTTGGTCCGAACACTTTATAAGAAGTTCTTTGATATGATCGATCTGGAAAAGCCGCTCAGGATTGCCGTGCTGCATGGCAACGCACTGTCTGAAGCCCAGGCACTCGCTGAACGAATCCGAACGGAAATTGACCCTGCTGAGCTGATTGTGAATATCACCGGGCCTGTTTTGGGAATTAATACGGGACCAGGGGCGTTGGCTTTGTGTGGGTATGCAGAGGGGCCGTAAGAAACTTATTGACCCTACATTTTCTAGAGTAGCAACTTTCCTAAAATCATTTTACATGCCATGCGATATCATTGTCGCTTTTGTTCGGTTTGAATTGTCAGGAATTGAGTGATCGATTATATGGTAGGAGATCGTTTCTATGAAAGAGAATCTTGGCTTCCCGGATTTTAATTAAATTCATAAAAATGGGTTGGGGAATACGATTAATCGATCACTGCATGGAATAAATAAATCACCCTTTCAAACGAACCTTAAAAATTCGATTTTTGAGCGGAAAAACACAGATATTTTCGATTCTAATGTTTGGTTAATGATAGAATAGGTTATATCGACTTAATCTCGCACTAAAAAAATCATATAGGAGGTTGTTTATCATGAAATGTAAGCCAAAAGTTTTTAATTTGGCGCTGATGTTTGTGATTTTATTCGGCGCGCTGGGATTTTTACCAAAACCAGCAGAAGCAGCTGTA
>CAYTXE010000138.1:0-5758 GCA_964441045.1 uncultured Candidatus Brevefilum sp. | reverse complement strand
CACATGATTTTAGCTCGATTGGCGATGTCAGAGGGAATAGCTTTGAAATCTGGTAAGAAACCATTCTCTGCGAGCAGCGGCATCGAATACGTTTCTGCTTGGGCTACATTTGCTCCGACAGCATAAACTGGATAGCATGGGTCAGGAATCAAAACAAGGTCTGAGGGGTTAATTAATACCTGACTTAGATTAAATACGCCTTCTTTAGAGCCAATTAATCCGAGCACTTCTCGCTCCGGATCCAATTCAATCTCAAAACGATTGTAATAGTATCTGGCAAATGCAGCCTTTAATGAAGAAGAGCCACCTGATTGACCGTAACCGTGCATGTCTGGTTGACGGGCAGCATTAATCAACGCTTGAATAATGAAATTTTCAGGCGGAAGATCTGGAGAGCCAATGTCCAAACGAATGACATCCACCCCTGACTGCTCCAATTTATTTATGGTCTTTGCAAGATCGGCAAAGAAATAAGGTTTGATTGTGGAGACTCGGTGAGCTGGTTTAATTTCCATAAATGTAGTTTACCTCGATTCATTTTAGCGCCAATATTATAGGATCATATTACTCAATAAATGGAAATGAAATCCTTCTTAGTGATCCTAAACAATTCCTACATCATCAAAAATCTAGAAAGTTTCAATATTCACCTCATTTTTACGAAGAAAAATCTCAAGATCACTCAAAGCACGTCGAGCATAGAATGCATATCGATCCAATTTTGATCGTCGTCTATTGTCTGTTGGTTTTGGTAATAGGCCAAAGATAGCTTTCATGGGTTGGAAAGTAGATATCTCTGCATGAACGATATAATGCATTAATGCACCTATCATCGTAGTCGTTGGAAATTCTAAAGATGGCAATCCATGTAAAAATCTTACTGCATTGATACCTGTCACCAATCCTGAGGCGATGTTTCCTGCGTATCCTTCAATACCTGCCAATTGCCCTGCAATAAATAAATTGGGCTTTTTAGTAAACGAAAAATTATCATCTAATAGCAAAGGAGAAGAAATGAATGAATTGCGATGCATTTGCCCAAGTCTTTCAAAAATGGCATTTTCCAATCCTGGGATCATCCTGAAAACACGTTCCTGTTCCGAAAAGGTTAGATTTGTTTGAAAACCAACCATATTATAAAGATTCCCCGCAAGATTGTCCTGCCGCAACTGCACAACTGCATAAGGTCTTCGTCCCGTGCGTGGATCATGTAAACCAACCGGGCGCAGTGGTCCAAATGCCAAGGCTTTTTCACCTTGAGCGGCGATAACTTCGACAGGCTGACATCCACGAAAATATGGTGTTTTACCAGCAGTTACACCCTCTTTCACTTCTATTTCAAAATCCCTTAATGGGTGACGTTTAGCGTTGAGTATTTCTTCCCGAAAGATAAAATACGCCTCTTTTTCAAAAGGGCAATTAATATAGTCACCTTCAATGTTAGTGTCTTTCTCATAGCGATTTGCCCGATATGCAATCGTCATATCTATTGAATCCAATTCAATGATTGGCGCAATTGCATCATAGAAATACATGTGATTTTCTCCGGTAAATTGCCTCAACTCAGCAGATAATGATGGAGAAGTTAATGGACCTGTTGCTAGAATTGCAGGACCTTTTGGAATCGATATAACCTCCTCGCGTTCCAAAGTAATCCGAGGGTGTGATTCGATTTTCTTTTGAATGCAAGAAGAAAATTTATCTCGGTCAACTGCTAATGCGCGTCCAGCAGGGACTGAATTTTCATCTGCACAGGCAATCAGCAAAGAACCTAACCGCCGAAGTTCTTGTTTCAGTAATCCTGAAGCTCGATTTCGCAAATCTGAACCTAGTGAATTTGAGCATACAAGCTCCCCTAACTTTCCTGTACGATGTGCTCCAGTTGATATCTCTGGTCGCATTTCATATAAAATAACATCTATCCCTCGTTCCGCAGCCTGCCAAGCAGCCTCTGAACCAGCTAACCCACCACCAATAATTTCAAGTTTCATCAAACGACCTCATACATTAGAATAGAAATATTTTACCACCCTGAATATGGATCAATATCAGACAAAATTACTTGGCACGCATCTTGCAACTTATTCAATAACTATATATAATTGACAATATCAGGAATAATGATCATGAAACTTACTCATCTCCAAGGTCAACATCAGGTTCAAAGTCCATTAACCTCTGCACATATTGCCCAGACGATGTCTTTGCTTTACATGACATCAACTGAGTTGCTTCAAACAATTGATGTAGAACTTTCAAAAAATCCCGCCCTTGAACTCATTAAAGAAAGACGGTGTCCAATGTGTGGGAGAAAACTCCCCCCCCATGGACCTTGTCCAATATGCAGCCAACCTAAAACCCAAAAACCTGATGAAACAATTATTTTCGTATCTCCAAGAGAGGATTTCTACCACTTTAATGGTCGCGGGACTGCATCTTCTACTGAAATTCCCGAAGCACCCTTCTCGGCAAATAACCTGGACCTGCCTACCTATGTGATGAGGCAAGTCGCTCCAGACCTTGAGGTCAACGAACGTGAAATTGCTGCGATGATCCTTGCCAATCTCAACAAGGATGGTTTCCTGGACATAAATGTTCGAGAGATCTGTCGATTTCACCATACAACACCAGAAAATGTTGAAGTTGTATTGAAAAAAATCCAACGATGTGATCCATTGGGAATATCAGCCAGTAATGTCCAAGAGGCTTTGCTTGTCCAGATTGAATTCTTATCTACTTCAACACAGATTCCTGAATTTGCGGAACAAGCCATCAGTGAAGAGTTCGAACTCCTTGCCAAGCGTCATTACAACGAAATAGCCAAACATTTGGGAACAACATCCCAAAAGATCAAGCTGGTGAGTAATTTCATCAGCGATAATTTGAATCCTTTCCCTGCCAGGGCACATTGGGGAAATGTTCGTCAACCCAACGACAGCGCACCTGAGGTGTTTCACCAACCTGATATATTGATAAATTACTTAAACAATAAACCCGGGAATCCTTTGGTTGTAGAAATAATCACACCTTCTCGTGGCACATTGCGTCTTAATCCTTTGTTCAAGAAGGCAATAAAAGAACAAACTGGAGAAAAGCGTGAAGCATGGAAGAGAGATTTAGAAAAGGCATCATTATTGATCAAATGTCTCCAGCAGCGAAACAATACAATGCGCCAGTTGTTGGAATTATTGGTTGACATACAGAAATCATATATAATTCATGGTGATACATACATGAAGCCTTTGACCCGGGCACAAATTGCAGAACAGATGGAAGTGCATGAATCGACAATCTCTAGAGCCGTTGCGAACAAGATTGTCCAACTTCCAAATAAAAAGATCATACCTATGTCAACGTTTTTTGATCGCAGTTTATCCGTAAGGGCGATCATGCGGAATATCATTAAAAATGAAAATCATGCATTAAACGACACAGAGATACGGGAAAGTCTGGAAATCCAGGGAATAAATGTTGCTCGTCGAACTGTAGCAAAATACCGTGCGATGGAAGGTATCTTACCCGTTCATCTGCGTCGAATTGAGAAGTTTGCATCAACCTGAGTAAAATGTGGCCTTAAATTTGTCGGAGAATTTTTCTGAGTTTGAATTATCAAGGGAAGAGGGTATCCAAAGTATCCTCACCCTGATTAATTTAATACCTGATCCAGCTTTTATCTATCATCGCGGTCAGGACAGGATTCTCGCAGCAAATAATCCCTTATATTTACTGACAAATCTTGGAGAAAAGGATTTTATTGGCGGACCAATTAGAACCCTTCTCCCAAATATCACTGAGACAGATCCCATCGGCGGCCATAATAAACAAGCGCTTTTACGTCATAAAAAACAACCTCTTATCCCTGTTAATGTTCGCATCTTCTCACTTACACACTCAACTGAAACACTCTTGTTTGAACTCAAACCAGAAGAAATCCAACCCACTCAAAAACAAACCATTGCTGTTCAAGCAGAACTGCTTAAAAGATTACACGTACTGATTAAAGCTGAGAATGGACAGGATTTCAGATTAAAAGTACGAAATATTATTACAGAATCAGCATCTCTCCTTAACGCAGATGTTGTTTGCATGTATACAGCCAACAACTCCGAACCACAGCTTGACCAATATATTACAAGCGATGAGAGGAATGCCTCTTCTCTACCCACCTCTCTCAGTAAAGATGATCTTACAAATCCTGAATACCCTTCACTTTGGCACCCAAACAAACCTGCAGTGACACACTTACAAAAAACTGCTTCAAAAGGTGATTTTCAGTTTTTATCAGTCGTACCTCTCGGTGATGAAGCAAACAAATTTGGTTTGCTTGTTGCCGGTGGAAGATTCCCCAACCCCAACCCAAATATGCTCCTGTTCACTCAGGTTATCGCAGGATTAGTATCCAGCTTGATGGCAAATCATATAGCCCAGCAGAACCTCAGAAACCTTGCCAATAGAATCAAACAAGTTGTAAAAATTCAGGGGGAAATCATTGCACATATCGAAGAAGGTGTAATAATTCTTTCTCCTGATCTCACGATTGCTGAGATGAACCCAGCGGCGGAAATCTTACTTGGATATGCAAATGTTGAATCGCTGCGTCAGAATATCAACACCATCCTGATCGGTTCAGAATCATTGGGATCTGCATTCACCTCTGCACAACAAGGCATCCCAACACTCACAGGTGGGGACTTAACATTACATCACCGCAATGGAAATTCCTTCCCTGCTCAAGTACTGATGTCACCAGTTATGAAAAACGGGCAGCTCCTTTCAATCATCATCCTGATACGTGATATCAGTGAACAAGAGCAAAGCCAGGCGACTAATAAACAACTGGAACAACGTGCCATTTTAGGAGAAGTTACAGCAATCTTTGCACATGAAGTTCGCAATCCTATCAATGCCATCATGTTGTCACTTCAAGTAATGGAAGAAAATTTGGAAAGTGATAACGAGAATCTAAAATGGATTGAAAATATGAGGGATGAATGTCATAAACTCCTGTACTTGATGGACAGTGTATTATCCTTTGCGAAACCACTAGAATACAAAATGCTACAGGTTGATCTCGATGAAATGCTCACCAGGCTGTTGGAAAGATGGCGTCCCCGCTTGGTTCGCTTGAATATTTCATCTTTCTACGAAACAGAGGTCGAAAATCCAGTTGTGGAAGGTGATTTAAGAGCCCTTGATCAAGTCTTCACCAACCTCATCAGCAATTCAGTTAATGCAATGAGTGAAGAGGGCGGCTCTCTTGGTATCAAAATTTCCATTCCTGACCATGAGGAGAATCTTCATTTCCTAAAAGTCACTTTAACTGATTCTGGCCATGGCATACCAGATGAAATTAAAGCGCATATGTTCAAGCCTTTTGTAACAGGTTCAACGCACGGAACAGGCCTGGGGTTGGCGATCACTCAAAGAATCATCAATGCACATAAAGGTAAAATTGAAGTTGACAGTTTTGCGGGTGGTACAATTTTTAAAATTTTTCTAAAGAGAAGGAAAGGGTCTCAGAATTTATGAGTGCGACGATTTTAGTTATTGACGACGTTGTAACTGCTCGTGAGGCGATTGCTGACAGTTTAAGAAAGGATGGCAAAGAAGTCCTAGAAGCAGGGACCCTCAAAGAGGCACGCAGCTATCTGGAAATCAATAAGGCAGACATTTGTATCCTGGATATCTTGCTGCCCGATGGCAACGGTTTATCTCTTCTTGATGAAGTTGTCCATTTGGACTGGCAACCTAAGTTTAT
>CAYTXE010000137.1:0-5800 GCA_964441045.1 uncultured Candidatus Brevefilum sp. | reverse complement strand
TCAGGTTTGATTGATTATACATCATGACAGTATAAGCAAGGCAGGTGATTCTACACATTTAATCCAACTGAAGAGCTTGTATATGATTTGGGAATGTGACAAATGCACAGCTTCCACATTATTAGATTTCTTGATAAAATAATAATGAACATTTAGAATTAATGCATCATTATTGTGCCACAATCTTCAATTCCAAAGGAAGTTTTCAAACTTATCAACGATTGAAGGATAAAAACAATGCGTAAAAAAACCGGACGTGCTTTACTTATCGGTCTTATATCAATTGTAAGTGTGATCATCGTAGGGGCACTCATCGCTTGGAATACACCAATTTTCGGCACTAAGCTTCCTGAATTAAATTCAATATTCAACCCAGACGCCCTGAATAAAAAAGTTGAAGAAATATCCGAAGAAGAAGCATTCTTAGAAAGCTCAGAAGAAGCTGAAGACGAAATTAATAAGGAGGAAAAGGAGGATTCATCCACAGGATCGCAACCTGATCAAGAAACTTCTGAAGAAAATCAGACACCCGTATGCAACGGTCCGGAAAGTATGAATGTTCTTGTCCTCGGGATTGACGACAACGCACAATCAGATGCCATCCGCCTGGTGCATATTGATTTTCTTGATTCAAAGATAGCCGTCCTCTCAATACCCAGGGATTTTTATGTTCCGATCGCAGACATGGCTGAATACGGCATCACACAAGGTCGTATCAATGCTACTTATGGATATGGTGAAAAATATCTAGGTAAGGGGCAGGGGATTATATCACTTGCAACAAACCTCAACTATAATTTTGGGGTTACATTTGATCATTATATTGTGCTTTATTTCGACAATATCGCCGAGTATATCGATGAGATTGGCGGCATCGATATACATCTCGACAAACCAGTTGCTGATGGCAGCTCTTATTTTGGTAGTGGTGACCATCACCTGGATGGCGAGACAGCTGTAATCTTCATGCGCATGCGGTATTTCGATGATGATTTTGCCCGTGTTCGTCGGCAGACTCTGGTCTTACGTGCTTTTTATGAGAAAGCGATGAACGAATTGACCTTGCTGGAACAAACCCAAATGGGATACCACATTTTGATGGATAAGAATGTCCAAACAGATTTTGCACCGAAGGACTTATATCCCCTGGCTTGCCTTGCAGGTTCCATCGAGTCGAGTGACGTTGATTTTATCGAAATCCCCAAAGGGATGTATCGACCCGCAACAACAGAACAAGGCGGCGCGGTGCAAATACCTTACGATACTGTCGTTCCATTTATTCAAAGTGTGATGGATGGCAGTTATGAACCATAATCGCAAAGCAGCATAACCTATAACAATACAGGATTATTGAGCTGAAAACCCATAAGAGATCAAAAGCCCCTTCATCTTAGGGGCTTTTCGTATCAATTAAAGAGATGCTTCAAGCCATTGTCTAATTCTAAGCTGTGCATAGGAGGACTGAATCTACTAAGCTGAGTCCCCCCTCATGTTGGGCTTCCATTGATCTATTTCAAATTACCTTTCTAACACTATCCAAAATGGATTAATGATAGAATAGAGCGTATTTGCCTTTCTGACACCGTTCAGGGAACTGTAAATGAATACTAAAACGACGAACGAACATGAAGAATTTCAATCCCGTGGTGTGACCCTTGTCTCAGCAGCACATGCTGTACATGATACATACACCGGTTTTCTGCCTGCATTGCTGCCTTTATTGATTAAAAAGTTTTCGTTGTCAAATACGGCTGCGGGTTTATTGACCGTATTCATGCGCATTCCCTCCTTAATTCAACCGATTATAGGACACATTGCCGATCGGAAGAATCTAAGACTCTTGATCATACTTGCTCCGACGATCACTGGTGCTGCCATGAGTTTACTCAGTATCGCACCAGGATATGGTTTTCTCGCTTTTCTTTTAATCCTTGCGGGCATCAGTTCCGCAGCATTACATGCTATTGGGCCTGTATTAGGAAGTAATCTATCGGGGAAAAAGCTGGGGAAAGGGATGAGTTTCTGGATGGTCGGTGGGGAATTGGGACGTGCTTTAGGCCCCATCATTATAGTCACAGCACTCGGATATATCACACTCGATGAATTACCCTGGTTAATGCTGGGAGGTATCCTGGCTTCATGCTTCCTGTATGCAAAACTACGATCCACCACCACCTTACACCAAGAAAACCCCATACAAACCAATTGGTTTGAAGCACTCAAGAAAATGCGGGGAGTCATGATCCCGTTAATGATAATCATATTTACACGCACCATGATGACTGCTTCATTAACGACCTATCTCCCAACATTTCTCACGACACAAGGCTCAAGCCTTTGGTTTGCCGGTGCTTCATTAACCATTTTGGAGGTTTCTGGAATGGTTGGCAGTTTCTTAGCTGGTCCACTAAGCGACAGGTTTGGTCGACGGAGAATACTCGTCATCTCATTTATCACCACACCTATACTTATGTTCCTGTTTGTTCGAGTCAACAACCAATTTCAGATCCCACTATTAACATTGCTCGGTTTCTTTGCAATATCAGTTACACCAGTCATCATGGCAATCGTGATGGAAAATGCACCTGCAAATCGGTCCTTTGCTAATGGTGTATATATGGCAATTAGTTTCATTTTGAGCGCGCTTTCCACATTGATAATTGGTCTCCTATCAGATCTGGTTGATCTGCGTACCACTTTCCTGATCAGCGCATGTATACTGCCTGTCGGCTTACCATTCATTTTTCTGTTACCCAAATCAATCAAGCACTCCAATAAGCCTTTGTAATTTTTAGTTTCCTGAGAGAGGTTACACACATTATTGATTGTATTTCAGATGATTTCCTCGGTGAATGGATTTTGTGAGATGCAAACTACTTATGGTAACCAACAATACCCAAAAAGCGCTTAGAAACGCTCTAAGCGGCTGTGAAAGCTATCTATTTACAGTTCTAAACACTCAGGGATCATGTTCCCTTCATTTGTCCCCAATATCAAAACATCGATGTGCCATCAGAAAACAATTTATAAGAGGTTTAAGATCTCTCCCCATATTCAGATGCTGAGTAAATTCACTTAGCGAATAATTATTTTTTTACTCCCCTTGTTCAAATACAACATGCATATATCCAAGGGTATTTAAAAGCCTTTCTAAATAAACTTCAGCATTTTGTCGTGCCTGATTCAAGATCCCGTCATTAAGTGCCGCATTAAGAATTTCTTGTTCAGCCACCTGTCGTGCTGTTGTTTCCAGGTCCTGATCGCTCTTCCGCAAGATGCCCGTGTCACGGTCGTAAACATATGATTCATCATTATTGAGCGTTGCGACAAATACTTCAGCTTCTGGCAATGTTACAAATAATGTCTCATCTTCAAGTCGAAAATCCTCGGCTTCAATATCTGCCATGTCAACACCTGCGATAACATAGCCATGTGCCACAAAGAGCAGACGATCGCCAAATAATGGCCCAAAGACTCCTTGATTGATCTCAGCTGTGATTACCTTTTCTACGGTATATTGGATGGTCTCTAATCGTGCCAAAGATTGAACCTCACGGATGATCGTAACCGGATCGGGGATCACAGTTGGTGTGGGGTTAAGCAGTTTGGATACCTGTGTACTGATTGCTTTATTAACATTTTGGACTGGTGATAGAGCAGAATTTATGGTGTGATTAATTGTGAGTGCGAAAAAGATCACAGCTCCGATAATAGCGACCAGCAAAATCACCAGCAATATCGTGATAATCCGTCCAGAGTTATTTTGTTTTTCCATACTTAGTCCCTCAACTTAATAATTACCTGAATTCACTTCACCAATATTGTCAACTAATACAGATTAGCGACTATTTCCCATTGGTTCATAACAGTACGAAACTTATGGAATTGCCGAAAAATTTATATCTCTCGTTGATAGACTCGGTGGTTTTTATAGAACCTGACACCCAGGTTCTTAAGATCCTTTCGCATCTGTTCAGCTGTCTCTGCTACCTGGGTTAGTTCTGAATGGACAAATTCTGCCTTCGAGTGCATAGCTTTTTCGAGCTCTGCATACATGATGGCATTTCCGCCCAAACCCTGATATTCTGGAAGGACCCCCACACCATTAAATGAGATCCAATGTGTCCTATTGATTTCTGTTAAAAGCCGCAAGATGGCGATTGGACCCAACTTACCGCCGTTCTTCTGCATGGCTGCTGAAATATCCGGGAACGGAAACACAAAACCGACCACTTCACCGTCTTTGACAATGATCTTGATCAAGTCCGGGTCAAGGATAGTCATAATATTATCCACAACAAATTCAATTTCTCGCTCAGACAGCGGATAATATTCCCAGTTGTCCACAAAAGCCTTATTATAAGCCTGTCCAATGCGTCCTGCCCATTTTACTAATTCCCGCTTGTTCTTAAATTGCGGTACTTCAAAAGAGCCGCGTTTTCGAGCAATTTCAGCTGCTTTGCGTACTTTCGGTGAGCAATGAAATTCCTGTGGATTGATGTAGCTGGAAACGAAATCAACTGCCTTAATAAACCCCAGGTTTTCTACAAGATCCCGGTAATAAGGGTAGTTATAGTTCATCATGTTCATCATCTGGCGGTGTTCGAAGCCTTCGATCTGGATGCCATAGCCATCTAATGGACCAAAGCCCTTTGGCCCAACCAATCGATTCAATCCCCTTGCACGAGCCCAATCAAAGACAGTTTCGAAAAGTTCATTGGCTACTTCTTGATCATTTACACATTCAAAGAGATAAAATTCTGCATCTTTCGATTTATGATATTGATTGAAGGGTTTATTCTCAAGTGCAGCGATCCTACCAACCGCCTTGCCATCCTTTTCTGCCAGGAAAAATTCCGCTTCTGAATGCTCATAATAAGGATGTTTTTCAGGATTCATCATCGTTTTGACATCCGTTATAAATGGCGGTACCCATTGCGGATGACTTGCATATAAATCAAACGGCACCTGTACGAATCGATTAACCTCGGATTTTGACTTTAAATCTACTTTGTGAATATGAATCATGATTTCCTTTCAAAAATAATAATGATTAACGCTATTGAGTTAAACAAAAATTAATCATTAGGGTTTCGAAATAATTAACGAATTAAGCCCTGATCAATTTACAGAATTAGATTATATCCCGGTTTCATTCACAACGAATGTTCATCTTGGGATATTGATCTTTCCACTTAATCTGTACCAACGCCAACCTGCCATAAGCGTTCAACGGATTGATTGAATTGATGATGACCGACGCACAAAATTTTATCCGGAAATATTTTTTGATTTACAAGAGCCATGTATACTTAATTCCATCGAAAGGATTGATATGCCAAACCATTTGGTCGGTGAAACTTCCCCATATCTCAGACAACACATGGATAATCCTGTTGATTGGTATCCCTGGAATGATGAAGCTCTAAAGAAAGCAAGAGAAGAACAAAAACCAATTTTCCTGAGCATTGGATACGCTGCCTGCCATTGGTGTCATGTGATGGCGCATGAATCGTTTGAGAACGTTGAAATTGCAGACTTTCTTAATGAACACTTTATCAGCATCAAAGTTGATCGTGAAGAACGCCCCGATTTAGATGACATCTACATGCAGGCAGTTGTCATGCTCACAGGTCGAGGTGGTTGACCGATGAGTGTTTTCCTCACTCCGGGGTTAAAGCCATTCTATGGTGGCAGCTATTTCCCACCAATCTCCGCCTGGAACTTGTATTCAGTACCCTGGTAGGCTATAATCTTTTTGATGTTTTAACAAATAGTTTAAGGAAAATGAACCAATGAT
>CAYTXE010000136.1:0-6032 GCA_964441045.1 uncultured Candidatus Brevefilum sp. | reverse complement strand
CAGCCACTGCAGTTATAATTAGGGCCACAACGCCTATAACAGCTAATACGATTAGTAAACCTTTATTTTTCATAATTTTCTCCTTATTTTTCAAAAATATTCGCGATTGATTTCATTCGTCATTTATTTCCTGATAAGTATGTGCGGAAACGCTGGTAACTTTCAAGATCGATTTTTTGTTGGAAAGCAGAAACATCCCGATGGCAATATCAACCACAATCAAAACTCTTGCAATAATTAATATTGGTAAAGTGACATATCCTGTCATCCTTATAAGTTTCCTTTCAGATCATTATTCTGCAAGCTGAAGATCTAATTTCATATCAGTACGCTTCAGAAGTTGTGCGTTGATTGCCACAATGACCGTACTGAGGGACATGAATATTGCGCCTACAGCGGGGGATAATAAGATTCCCCAGGGGGCCAAAACACCAGCAGCAATCGGTAGAACAATTACGTTATATCCAGTTGCCCAGATCAAATTCTGAACCATTTTCTTGTAGGTTGCCCTACTCAAACGGATAATACGCACAATGTCGAGAGGATTGTTCTTCACGAGGATCAATCCTGCTGATTCCACAGCCACATCTGTACCGCTGCCAATCGCAATGCCAACATCGGCACGAATGAGCGCTGGCGCATCATTGACACCATCACCAACCATCGCCACGCGTTTGCCTTCCTTTTGCAGTTCGGTAATTTTCAAATCTTTATCCTCTGGAAGAACTTCCGCGAAGAAGCGATCAATGCCGGTTTCCTCTGCAACTGCCGCGGCAACTTTTTGGCTGTCACCAGTGAGCATGGCTACCTCAATACCCATCTTGTGCAGCTCTTGAACAGCAAGCTTACTTTCTCTTCTGACTACATCAGCCAGAGCAAATGCCGCCAATGCTTTCTGACCCTGTACAAGATATACAACCGACTGGCCTTTTTCTCCAGAAGACCGTGTGAAATCGTCTAATTTTGCAGGTAATTTGATCTGAAGTGATTCCAATAACCTGGGTCCGCCTACAAAATATTTCTTTCCACTTACTTCCGCTTGAATGCCTTTACCTTTGATCGCCTCAAACTTGGAAGCGGACGGAACCTTTAGTCCTTTTTCCTCAACTGCCCTGAAAAAGCTCTTTGCAATCAAGTGTTCTGAATCCCCTTCAACTGCAGCTGTAATTGCCAAAAATTTGTCTTCGTCTTTTCTATTTTCAGTCTCGATCGCAACGACCCCAAACTTACCTTCTGTTAATGTGCCGGTCTTATCAAAAACAACCATATCTATTTTTCGTGCTTCTTCTAAAGCTAAACGGTCACGAACAAGTATCCCGTTTTTGGCACCCATGGTCGTGCTAATCGCAACCACCAGTGGGATCGCCAATCCAAGGGCATGCGGGCACGCGACAACTAATACTGTGACAACCCGTTTGAGGGTTTCGATATTGAATCCAACAGCGATCGTCCACAGGACTGCGGATAGAGCGGCGACGCCAAGCGCAGCATAGAACAGCCAGGCTGCGGCTTTATCAGCCAGCAGTTGGGTATTCGATTTGCTTTGTTGTGCTTGCTCAACCAGGCGCATAATACCAGCCAAAGCGGTCTTATCTCCGGTCGCCGTAACGCTCACACGCAGGCTACCCACTTCATTAATTGATCCGGCAATAACGGTGCTGCCCGGACTCTTTTTCACAGGGACAGATTCACCCGTGATCAAAGCTTCATTTACGTCAGATTCACCATTAACCACTTCGCCATCTGCGGCGATATTTTCTCCTGGTCTAATTAAGATCACCTCACCGTTTTTCAATTCTGCAGTCTTGATAGTTTTTGTCTTCCCGTCTTTGAGAACCAATTCGGCAGTATCGGGCATTAATTTCGCCAATTCATCCAGCGCAGAGGATGCCTTGCGCACACTGCGCATTTCCATCCAGTGCCCGAACAGCATCACAACGATCAATGTAACCAGTTCCCAGTAAAAACTCTCGCCAATTGGGAATAATGTCGTCGCTACGCTGTACACAAAGGCAACACTGATCGCAAGGGAGATGAGCGCCATCATGCCAGGTTTTTTATTTCTAAGCTCTGGCACTGCCATTTGTAGGAAAGGAATACCGCCGTACAGGAAAATGATCAAGGAGAATACCGGAACGATCCATTTGCTGCCAAAAAACGCAGGCATATTGAATCCCAACCATTTTTGCACAGACTGGCTATAAAGTAGTACGGGGATGGCTAAGAAAAGCGATACCCAGAATTTCTTGCGAAACATTTGTTCATGTCCTCTGTGATTGATATGCCCACCATGTCCTTCATGGCCGCCATGTCCGGCGTGCTGCTCGTTACCGGTGTGCACATCATAACCTTCGTGGGATTCATGTCCTGCATGAGATCCGTGGTCATTATGACCTTCATGACCCGCATGTTCCTCATGACCCTGGTGCATGTCATGGCCAGAGGGATCACTGCGATCCATCATGTCATGATCATGCATATTTTCGTTTTCTTTCATACCTTTCATTTTCCCGTGATTACGTTCCATATCACTGTGGTTTGTTTCTTTATTCTTCATTTTTCTCCTTTTTTTTATATTCTTCCCATATAAATAAATAAAAAATTCTATGTGGGAAATGTTTTATTTTTCGATTCTCTTCAAGATATTGTTGTGTGGAAGCACGATCAGCACACCAAATTAGATGCTGTATCCAATAATCTATAATGCGCCAACCAGAAACCCTCCTGGCGTTACTGGCCACACAAACCTGGGAAGCAATGGGAACCACGCTTCGTACATCGTCCATCCAAACAACATTCCTGCCAGGATGCGAACGATGAAACTAACAAATAACGCAGTAAATAGCGTGTAAATCGTGGGGTTAAGATCAAGCTTGCTGTTTAAAATATTTTCTTTTTTCATATTCGTTTTTTTGCCATCATTTCCTTCTTCCCTTAAACTTTATTTTTCAATATCTGCTTTGAATGTATTAAATTCTTCGCGACTGATTTCTCCCCTTACAAATCTTTCTTCAAGTATTTCTCTTGATGTTTTCTTATTTGATGCTCTGAAAATGTTTGATAATGAAGAGTTGCTGGATAGCAGAAGCTTGCCAGCTCCTAACGCTGCTACGATCACAACCCCCGCAATGATCAAAAATGTTAAAAAACCAAGTCCCATCATCATATTTTTATCCTTTTTATATGTTTTAGTACTTATAAGGATAAGAGACAGGAGTAAAGGGAAATTCTGTTTTGAGTAAAGATTTGGTAAAGTTTTTTAAAGAGGATATTGCTGGTTGTGTTTAGTTTAGCTAAAGGGTAATGTGAATGTTAGAGTTGTCCCTTTGTTTTCCCCCTGGCTTTTTGCCCAGATCTTCCCACCGTGGGCTTCGACCAGTTGCTTGGTGATCGTGAGACCAATGCCACTTCCCCCGCTATTTCTAGAACGTGATTTATCTACTCGATAAAAGCGTGTAAATATGTGCGGTAAATTCTCAGCGTTTATTCCCCTGCCAGCATCGCTAATAGCGACCTCGATATGATCTTTCTTTGCGGCACTTGTGATATTTACCTTCCCACCTGCTCCTGAATACTGATATGCATTGGCAAGGATATTGGTCAATACTTGTTTTATGCGATCAATGTCGAAATTTGCGGTGATTTTTAAATTATGCGAATTTGAAGTGACTTGGATGTCCTTATTTGAAAATTGCGGTGAAAGATTCGATATCACTAAATTAATGACTTTGTTGATATCATAAACCTCTTTCTTGATCTTATAGGCACCCGACTCAATAATACTCAATTCCTGAAGGTCATTTACGAGTTTTGTTAAACGGTCTGCTTCAACCTGAACCTGATAGAACGTTTTATTCGTTAAAGGCACAATCCCATCGATCAGTCCTTCCATGGACGCTTTGATCAGGGAAATAGGTGTTCTGAGCTCATGAGAAACATCACCAATTAATTGTCGTTGGAGATTTTCAGTCTTCTCCAATTTTGCTGCCATCTGGTTGAAGTTTATTGCTAATTGTTTTAATTCATCCATTTCTGATATCGTGAGTTCTTTTGGTACAAGTATTCTTTGGCTATAATTCCCCTCACTAATTTTCTGGCTCACGCGAGAGAGTTCTCTGATCGGCCTCACAAATTCACGGCTGAAAAAAACGCTGATGATGATTGCGGCTAATAAAGAGATGGGAAGAGCAAACCGCAGAGATTCGTATATAGCAGACCTGAAACTTTCGTACAAATTGAGATTGTGTTGTTCTAAAGCCCCCTCATTTCCTTCTATTAATGTGTTCATAAATAACAGGTGGTTTTCAAAAGCGTTCGGCATAACAAATTCAACAGCGCCAATTAGCACAACAGTAAAGACGATGATGATGATTACAAAAGATAAAAAGAGCTTGATATCCAAATGGCTCTGAATGTATTTTAGGAAATTCATGTTTTCACAGCCTCAAACCTAAACCCAACTCCTCTGACTGTCGTAATTCCATGATTTCTCCCTAATTTTTTCCGAAGATTTCCTATATGAACATCTACAACCTTTAAATCATCAAAATACTCGTATCCCCACACATTTCTTAATAATTGCTCTCGGGTTAAAACCATCCCGCGATATTCTGCGAAGGTTTTCAAGATATCAAATTCTATTGTTGTTAGTTCAACTTCTTCACCATCAATCCAGGCTTTTCTTCCGCCTGTATCAATTTTTAAATGGTCATAATTATAGATTGTTGAGTTTATTCCTACTTTCGGAGAATCGATGCGTCTAAACGCAGCTTTGATACGTGCGACAAGTTCGCGGGGGCTGAATGGTTTTTCCATGTAATCATCTGCTCCAACTGTTAAACCTACGATCTTATCTGTTTCTTCAGTTTTAGCTGTCAGCATTATTACATAGACTTCAGATCGTTGGCGGATTTTCGATAATAATTCCAGACCATCAAATCCGGGCAGCATTATATCAAGAACAATCAGATCAGGCTGAAATGATTCAAAGGTTTTCAATCCCGAAAGTCCATCTTCAGCTGTATAAACCTCATATCCCTCTTTCTTTAAATATTGGGATATAAGATCAATAATGCCTTTATCATCATCAACTAAAAGAATCTTTCGCATCTTATTATCAGTATAATACATTAAAGAAATTCTGAAAATTTATTAGAACCTATTGATTGAGAGTTAGTTGTCAGCATGTCCACACAGTAGCACAAAGTCCATTGTGTTCACACAGTTCAAAAATAAAGGCAAAAACTGTCCATTGTTTTTGTTGCCTGTCCCCTAAGGGGATTTCCACCCTGTTTCATCTCAATTGCACCGAGAAAGGCGACTCATAATACCTCTGTTTGTCCTCGTTTTTAGAAATAAGCAGTTAGTCTTCATACAAAAGGAAACCTCAACCTACTTACATACTTCAGTATGTCTTATAATGTTTTTTTTAAGAAATAATCCCTTTGCCATCCTCGATCTTCAAATCACGAAAAGAAATTGAGTCAAACTGGAAATCCTATCAATCAAACTGATTCCATGGTGAGAGGACTAGTTATCCCCTGTTCGTAATGTTGTTCTAAATTGCATTTTTAAGCATCCCCATATGTGGATATTTGTGCCATTATTTAGCAGTTTTCCCCAGATGTGGGGGAATAAAAAAGATGGCGAAGGGTGGAAAGTTTAATTACCATAATTGAGTCTACTGCAAAAAGGGTGTGGTCTGTTTGAAAGTGGGGCGTCTTGTGTCATTTTTATGCTATTTTGATGGTTCCATCCCATAAAATGCGTAAAATTCGATATGTTTGTGGGGCATCAGATTAGCTATTTTCCAGAAATTGGAGTTTTTTCAGTGGAGTCATAATTAATTTTGATTTTTTTGAAAGTAATACTAGATCTTTGAGTTTATGCATTCTTACTCAAGATTTCAAGAGTTATAATAATGAAATGTAATTGATTATCTGCCTCATCAATAGGTAGACCCTTTTCTTAATACTGTATTGAGTCTACTGCAAAAAGGGTGCGCTCTGTTTGAAAGTGGGGCGTCTTGTTTC
>CAYTXE010000135.1:0-6083 GCA_964441045.1 uncultured Candidatus Brevefilum sp. | reverse complement strand
GGTTAGAAAGGTGTGTGATTAAGTCTGCCATGTTACTCCTTTTTGACTTAATGCTATCCACCTTTCTAGATTTGATGAGAATCATTTGTCACCAAATATCTGGTACTTATGACTCGTTTATTCTGTGTAGCTACATTCGCTTTTTTTGTTCTGTTTCGACTTTGCGATTGCCCTGCTTCGAATACCAATCTGATTTCTATAAATGAGGGAAAGAAAAAATGGCGAAGGGCGGATTCGAACCGCCAACCAATGGCTTATGAGTCCACTGCTCTACCATTGAGCTACTTCGCCAGATCACAATTTATTGTGAACGATATCTTACTATGGGTTCATTTAATTGTCAATAAATTTTTTGTTTCATGAACGCCGCTGACCAGGCTTAGACGCCTTCAATGAGCGGTACACAGCCTCATCCTTCATGGGGATATATTGGGGTTCCGGTCGGTATCCGCGCCTGTTTGTCGTGGGTTTACTTGACCTGGAAGTCATGAACCCAGCTGGAACAGAGCGAACAGCCTTGGCAGCTTGTGCTGCCCGGCTTTGCGCCTGGCGATACTCCCGCCTTGACATCGTTCTAGTCTGCGGATCATTCCTTTCCTTCAGAAAACGATCCCCTTTTTTTGATAATGTACCAATCAGGAAAATGCGGATCACCCATACCATCAGGGCGATGAAAATCGGTACAACCTTCGTTACAAAACTTGCATCCACTATACCAGCACTCAGAACCGAGTGGCTTTGCATGGCCATGACCACCCCCCACCAGGTCAGGATGGCATTCATCGTTGCGGCCAGGATCCAAGCACCAAAAAGAAACCACACTGAGTGCGGTTCCTCCTCGCCAGATTGCGGGGCAAATAACCGCGCAATACCAGCAAAATCGATTCCGCAAAAGGCAATTGTCAGCAATGTCGCCCAGCGGACACCTGCAAAGTTCAGGTCACCCAGCAGGTCTGATAACGCAAAATCAGTGGTGCTGAAGTTAAACACCTCAAATGCCAGCAGGGCAAAAACAAAAATCACGATATAAAGGATTCCCTTGCGTGTTTTTAGTGAAGCCAGGGATTTTGAAAAGGATGAATTGAGAGACTGACTGATATTCATGAGAACCTCCGAATGAAATAGCTGTTTATATTCCACATTATAGAACATGTGTTCTATTTTGTCAATACCCAATTTTTCAGAAGTACAAAACAGTCAGAATCTTTAATTAATTAAACTCCTTAAAACATGAATTCACCCACTCATAATGATGCGAATGAATAGCAACCAATGAATAATTCTAAGGATACATACACAATTTCATGAATAGCTTCAATTCGATGTAAAGGATGTCCACCGTAGTGAATTGCTGCTTTCTCTGTTATCTATTGAAAGTTAGACACAAGTCACAAAATCACGGATAAGAATCCACCAGCCAGGCAGAACTGTGCCAGATGATAGGTGGTACGAACCCAAAACTGCCCATGATGAATGGGTTTGATGAATTCATTGTAAGACAGGAGGGCATCAGATATTGCGAACAAGATTGAACCTGCTGGCAGCAACCATAGCAGAGGTGGGTCGGTCGGAAAAAGAAAAAGTAAAAGAAAGGACAATGCAACAATGAGGGACAAAACCCCTGCATAAATTTGTATAGCTATCCAAAGTTGAGATTCGTGAGATTCTCGTTTTGAAATGGGTGAAAAAACCCGGTAAAAACCCGCCAATATTCCTATCCATAAAACCAAACATAGAATCACCCACAAGACCCAACGTTGAGAATAAACACCTATCCTGAAAGGGCCTATGATTTGCACAATAAGCAGAATAAGATAGCATATATGTCCCACAAGGAAAGCACCTAACCCAAACATAAACCAGCGTTTGGGAAGCTGCAGTAAAATGTCACCGAATAATCCAAAAACCTGACCCAACAGGAGGATAAAGATGACCAGAGTAAGCTGCCAACCCGCTGAAACCAAAGTCCACAGGATCACCAAAATCATGGCCAGCGGTTTAGAGAACACTTTGATGGTTTTCCTTCTAAATGCTATTGCTGACCAATCTAATAAGAAACCAGCAAAAACAAGGAGTGTAATCCATGGGGAAAAACTCATATCATTCTCTGTGACTCAATCCATAACGACGTAAGAAATCGGGATTATTGCGCCAATTTTTCTCCACTTTTACCTTCAGGTCAAGAAACACGGATTCCCCACTCATGTCTTCTATGTCCTGGCGTGCCATCGTGCTGATTTTTTTTATCATCCGCCCCCCTTTACCGATCACAATGCCTTTTTGAGACTCACGTTCAACAAAAAGTGTTGCATGAACATACCTTGTCCCGTCATTGCGCAGGGTATAGTCATTAACCCTGACAAAAATCGCATAGGGCACTTCATCATGCAATTGCTGCAAAGCAACAGCACGGATCAAATCTTCTGCGACCTCCCGCTCATAAGTGACTGTCACCTGTTCTTCCGGGTAGTACTGTGGACCTTCATCAAGGTAATCAATGACCCATGTTAGTAATTTCTCCCGACTAACAGCTTTGATGGCAGAGATCCGAATCTCATCGGAAAAATCCAATAAGGTGTGATATGCCATGGCAATTTGATCGATTTTTGATGGATCAGCCAGGTCGATTTTGTTCAAGACCAGCAAAACCTTTCTATTCCCCAATGTTCTTTTAATTTCATCCGCCAATCCACGATCTTCATCATCCGGTAATTGACTGGCATCCGCAATAAATAAAATCAAATCTGCATCCATCAACGCATATCGCGCTTCTTCATTGATGAATTGACTTAATTTATATTCAGCCGTGTGCAATCCCGGTGTGTCAACAAAGATGATCTGGGCATTTTCCATTGTAAGGATCCCAAGCTGACGTTTGCGAGTTGTTTGTGGTTTGTATGACACTGCAGCAATCTTCTGCCCAATGTAATGGTTCAGTAACGTCGACTTGCCCACATTTGGTTTACCAACCACTGCGACAAATCCTGATTTGAACCTATCAAATTCACTATTTTCTGGACTTACCATCACATCTCTTTCATTGTTTTAAGAATCACCTTCGAGCCTTACCCGAATATAATGCAATCGTTTTTTATCCGATGACCTTCAAGTTCTAATAGGAAAGTTTTCCTGTTGATCCCACCAGAAAAACCCCGCAAGCTGCCATCGGCTCCAACCACACGATGACAGGGAATAATGATTGGCATCGGATTACCTCCCAATGATCTCCCAACGGAACGAGCCGCTCCAGGTTTGTGCAACAGCCTGGCGATTTCACCATAAGTCATCAAGCCACCATATGGAATGGAATATGTCAGTTCCAGAACCTGCCTCTGGAACCCTGATATAACATGCCAGTCTATTTCAACGTCAAAAGACTGTCGATCACCTTTCAGATAAGCACTCATCGCCTTAAGAAGTGATTTGACGGTCTCAAGCCCATTCAAAGAAGGCAGGGCTTCATTTGGCAGATAGTGAGTTTTTAGTTCGGATAAAGTATGGAAGGAAGTGCACCGCAGTCCCTGATCACTTGCAATAAAGCTGATCGGTCCTAAGGGTGTATCCGATAATTCAGCAAATGTGAGTCCCATAACATCTCATTCTCATCAGGCGTAACAACAGATAATTCATATCATACCTTAAAAATTTCTCGCTTATATGTACATCAACACTGCATAAATGAACTGATTGCTTAGCAATCGTAGAGTAATCGTAGAGTTAACGTCAAGTAAGAACCATAAAAATCCTGTAATATTTAATCGTAAAGGTGACTTCACTTCTTCTCCTCCTTTTGGAACGTGCCTGAGTCGGCGTCTCTGGCACGTTCTGAGTTTAATCAAAACCATCCAGGCAGGAAATTTAGACTCAGAATCCATAAGGCAAAACCCAATTCCCCCTTTTTGGCACCATTTTTACACTCCAGTTGGACTATAATTGATTAATTGACAAAAATCCATTGGGAGAAATCATGGCAAAAGAACGAGAAACTTATGGTATTGACATCGCCGGTGTACACAGAGAATTGGAAATATTTGAGGTAAAACCCGGACTTCGTATCGCTATCCTCAATATCCTGGGGGATACAGAATTGGTCGAGGCTTGTGCGACCGCATTATCAGAGAAGTTGAAAACATTGGATTACGATGTTTTGGTCACAGCGGAAGCAAAAAGCATCCCGTTAGCGCATGCACTCTCAGTTGCAACTGGCAAACCTTATGTGATTCTACGGAAATCATATAAACCATACATGGGAGATGCTCTCCAATCAGAGACGCTCTCGATTACCACCGGAAAGCCACAAACCCTTTACCTGGATGAAAAGGATCGGGTATCAGTCAAAGGTAAACAGGTCATCATCCTGGACGATGTGATCAGCACCGGATCAACCCTGCAGGGCATGCGTTTGATCCTGGGCAAAGCTGGTGCAAAGATTGCGGCTGAGGCAGCGATTCTTACTGAAGGTGAACGTGCTAAGTGGTCAGGCATCACCTCATTAGGACACCTGCCTATGTTTACAGACTAGTCCTCACTAAAAACATCAGGTAATGACAGCCAGACAAGTAATGCCTTGCTGGATTATGTCTGTATCCATTGCAATTAGAGGATATCCTTCACTATTGAGTGGAGATGCAAGCCTATTCAGCATAAGGATTTTCTCACCCAAGTATGCATATCATTCGAGTAACCGTCTAAATGTGATAAAAACAAGAGTCAAACATCCATAATTGAGGATTTATGCAAATTCGGATTGGTCTTGAGAATAATGTCGAAGGACGAACGCTGGCATGGGCACTGGATTTTCCCGGTTGCTTCGCTTATGGTGCTGATGAAGCGGAGGCCCTGATTCGTCTTCCAAGAGCATTACTCCAGTATGAAATTTGGATCAAGGATCACACATCAGATTCCTGGGTTGATTTAAAAGACCTTGATATCCGTGTGGTTGAGCGCTATGAGACCTTCCGGTTAGGAGGGGATTACCTTCCTGCAACCGAAAGCAGTGGAGATGCGATCAATGCCTGGTTCAAAGACGATTGGCGCCCTTTGACAGCAGAGGAGATTGATCACTCTCTCAAAGTTTTCCATTGGCAACGTGATGAGCTACTTGCCGGGTTAGGTACTCTTGACCACAACATCCTTGAAATGGAGCGTCCAGGGCAGCGATGGAATATTCTTGGGATTGCAAAACATGTCGCCAACGCGGAATTATGGTACCTTTCACGGCTTGATCTTACCGATCTATCCCTAAAGCAACTCTCCAACGATTATTTGGCACGCCTGACACAGACTGCAGCACTGATTGATCAACACTTCCCAGGCTTTGCTGGTATTGTCAATGTCAAAGGAATGGCTGGTGAGTTCTGGTCTTACCGCAAGATCCTTCGCCGTACACTTTGGCACCAGCGTGATCACATTGAACATATCAAATCACTGGTTTTTGAAAAGGGCTCTGTAAGGCTTCCATAATGCGTGGCAATGTCTCCCACTCCACTTGGCGCCTGGTGGATTAATGCTTTGTTGCCACTCGTGCTTGTGGCAATTCCCATTCCACTAGGCTGGGTAGTTTGCTGCACTGTTTCAGAGGAAAGACTTTGAAGTTGTTCGGCGATTTGCTGCATTCTCTCGCCAAAGTTTTTTTGCACATATTCGTCAATTTCTTGCTGTGAAGAAAACCATTTTACTTCATTGTTTTCCTTAACGTATTCGCCTGTTTCTGGATCCAAAAATTTTACTTCAAACTGAATTTCAACATTTTCGCCTTTTTCCTCGTGTGCTTTAAAATAATAAAACGGCCTGAAAGAACCCTCTTCAACATAGGGGCCTGTTATTTTTGTAATGCGAAAAACAGCAATGCCATTCTTTCCAAAGGCATCAATTGGCTGTTCTTTATTCAATGAAACCGGCTGGCTTTTTCTTAGGCTGGCTCCACAGTCCGCTTCCCTTCCATTAAAATAACACAAAAGGGTTGCCAATGGCAGGCCTCCAAAGCCCACTACATTGTGGTCAACCCATTGGCTTGAATCAACATTAAACACTGGCGGAAAATAATAGCCCCCTGCTTTGAAAGAGAGCTCTGCCGAGCTGTT
>CAYTXE010000134.1:0-6101 GCA_964441045.1 uncultured Candidatus Brevefilum sp. | reverse complement strand
GTTCGAGACTTTAGGGCTACCAGCACAGGTACTGCAAAAATACCCTGTTGAACTTTCGGGAGGCATGAAACAACGCACAGTGATTGCCACCTCAGTGATCCTCAGCCCAAAGGTACTCATAGCGGATGAGCCTTCCTCTGCCCTTGATGTCACATCGCAAAAGAAGGTCATCAAGATGCTGCGAGACTTGATGGAAACTGGCATCATCAAATCGATGATCTTCATCACGCATGAACTCCCGCTGCTTTATAACGTAACCGATGATATTATGGTGATGTATGCGGGACAGATCGTAGAGAAAGCCAGTGCAGAACAGGCTGTGTTTGATCCGATCCATCCCTATGCCAAAGGTCTGATGGGAGCGATCATTGTCCCTGAAAAGGGCTTACGGGATGTTAAATTGACGGCCATTCCCGGGGTGCCGCCCAATCTTAAAAATCCACCGGAAGGCTGCCGGTTCGCTGAACGCTGTAAATATGTGATGCCAGAATGCAAGGTTATGAAAGTTGGTTTACGCGAAGTAGGTGAAAGCCGTGCTTACCGTTGTATATTCTCGGAAGAAGAATTGAGAGAGGCTTATCAAGATGCCTAGTGAAAAGGAACCATTATTGAGTGCATCAGGACTTACCAAGGTATTTGGCTATGGGCGCCAGAAAACACTCGCTGTTGATCATGTTGATCTCAAACTCTACGAGGGTGAAGTCATCACTATCGTGGGCGAATCAGGCAGCGGCAAGACAACTTTATCAAAGTTGCTTTTGGGATTGATCAATCCTACTGAGGGTGAGATTTACTTCCAGGGGAAAGAGCGCGATATCAGTACCTATAAGAAGAAATTGGAATATTGGAAGAATATTCAGGCGATCTTTCAAGATCCATACTCATCCTATAATATTTTTCATAAAATCGATGCAGTGCTGTTAGATTGTATCCGCATGCGTGGTAGTGGAAAGTTGCATTATAAAGAAAAAGTAAGGATAATGACAGAAGCATGCAGCTTTGTCAACTTGAAGTTTGAAGAATTAACCAACAAGTATCCATTTGAGCTCTCCGGCGGACAGATGCAGCGCTTAATGATCGCACGCATCTTCCTGCTGGACCCAAAAATCCTGCTTGCTGATGAAATTACCTCAATGATCGATGCCTGTTCCCGTGCCACGATCCTGGATATGCTGATGCAATTGAGAGATGAGATAGGGATGACAGTCATATTTATCACCCATGATGTGGGCTTGGCATATTATGTATCTGATAAAATTTATATCATGAAGCATGGCAAATTTGTGGAAAGCGGTACTCCTGACCAGGTGATATTAAACCCGAAAGAAGCATATACCAAGCGCTTGATCAGTGATGTGCCCAAGATCTATGAGGAATGGGATCTCTCAACAGTATAGTTCCTTTTCATGCTTGACAATATTGGTAATAATTATTTGTCGCTTATAAGAACTAACGAAAAATCAACAATAAGCTACCATGACCTGAAATGACAGTCATTTCCTCATCATCTCAGGTCATTCCAGAATGAAAAGGCTTGCAATAAGATCAATATCCCCAAAGTTATTTAGTCACCTCTAATGTTATCTAAATAAAAACCAGCTTGTCTGGTTTTTATTATGGGTTGTATGAGTATAGAAACTTGTGAATACAAAAATGGTTTCAAGCAACCAATGGCAAAGTGATAGAAATTCTTTTAGCAGTATTGAAGCCTTTTTGATAAATGATTGATAAGAACAATATTGCATTAACATATCAGGTATAGCTATGCGAATTTCTCAAAAAAAGTAAGGATTCCCTGTTTTTCTAATTACACTTGACAAATTTCCCCTACCTGATACACTAAAATTAGATTTCTATAGATAGAAAGGTGGTTTATATGGCATATTCATTTACCAACTCAAAAGGCAAGACCTATTTTCTTCACTGCAAACAAATAACCTCAAAATCCGGTAGTACAAGAGATTTGTTTTTCTTTGCTGGAGATTTACGGCCCGACTTTGCAGTTGAACAAGTTCCGGAGGGCAAACATGTTGTCGAGATGAAATCAGGTTTACCTGTTTTGAAGAAAAACGAGTAGTTTCAAACTCATTAGTATTCGAGACGATTAGAGGAAAACAATATCAATCATATTTGAGATTCTGCGCTAAACGTAAGCCCGAAAAGACACTGATTTCATTCAGTATAGGCTTGTCTCAAAACAAAATAACACTGCTCCCGTATCAAACTGGAGCAGTGTTATTGATTTAGATCCGATATGAAATTGTACGAACTACTTTCCTCGTTTTCGTGTGGCGACATCAAAGATCACAGCTAATACTAAAACCGCACCCCGGACGATATACTGGGTTGAAATATCGATCCCCATCAAGTTCATCCCATTGGTCAACGATATCATCACAAGAGCGCCGATCAGAGAGCCTGTAACTTTTCCCACACCACCAGCAGCCGATACACCACCCACATAGGCCGCTGCAATAGCGTCCAACTCAAACCCCATACCCGCTGTCGTGGTTGCTGATTGCAGCCTCGAGGCAAATAACATACCTGAGAGCGCTGTCAACATCCCCATAGAGCCAAAGACAACGTAAGTGATCTTACTAACACTGATGCCACTTAATTCCGCAGCTTCTGGATTACCACCAACGGCATAGATATGCCGTCCGAGGTAAGTTTGTGTCATGATAAAATTAAATATTAGTGTGACCACCAATACAATCAGAGCTGTCCAAGAAAGCCCATTGTATCCCGCCAGAACATATGTGACAGCGCCGAGTAAAACAACGGTGAAAACCATCTTGATGATAAACATATTCTTGGAAAGAATCTTAAAATTATAGGCCATCTTATTTTTTCTGCTTTTGATTTCTGAAATAACCATCAGAACTGCTGCAACGATTCCAAGCAATAAGGTTAACTTGTGCAAGTTGGGAAGAAAACCGGGAATTGGTAAATCAGGGATATAGCCGTTTCCAAGGGCGTTGAAAAATTTATTGGGGATAACAATTGTTCCAGTTTTAATCGTCGCTTGTAATAAAGCGCCTCGATAGATCAGCCACCCTGCTAAAGTGGCTACAAAAGAAGGAATCCCAAGTTTTGCAATGGTTACTGCTGCAACTAATCCTGCGATTATTCCAAATACAAGTACCAGCGGTATCACAACCCCAACTGGTAAATTCCAAGCAGTTAGTGCAATGGCAGCAACCGCTCCCAGAAAACCCGCCAGGTAACCAACTGATAGATCGATGTGGCGAATCACGATAACGAGCGTCATGCCAACAGCCAGCACAGCGATATAGCCCATCTGGTTAACTAGGTTGCTGATGTTACGAGAGGATATGAATAATCCATCTGTAGCAATTGCAAAAAATGTCATAATGACAAATAGGGCAATATACATGCCGTAATCTCGGATATTCTTCTTTAGAAGTTGTGTGAATTCTTTAATAAATGACATTTTTATTTCCTCACATCGTTGCATATCTCATCACGATTTCTTGGTCAGCATCTTCTGTGTTTAATTCGCCGGTAATGCGTCCTTCAGAAACAACATAGATCCTATCCGTCATCCCTAAAATTTCCGGGAGTTCGGAAGATATCATAATAATGCTCATGCCTTGCTCGACCAGTTTATTCATGATAGTGAATATTTCATACTTCGCACCAACATCAATACCTCGGGTGGGTTCATCTAAGATCATGACATCTGGTTTGACATACAACCATTTTGCCAACGAAACCTTCTGCTGGTTGCCACCACTGAGGTTAAGGACTTTCTGTTCTATACTTGGTGTCTTGATTGCCAGTGAATCAGCATATTCTTGCGCATCCTTAATTTCAGCATTTATATTAATGACACCATAATTCAGAATTCTTTTTAGATTAGCGATGGTAATATTGTTTTTTACATCCTGGATGAGGATCAGTCCATTACCCTTTCTGTCTTCGGTGACATAGGCTAACCCTGATTCAATAGCATGATGGGGATGAGAAAATGTTACTGGTTTCCCCTCCAGCAGCATCTCTCCTTCGATTTGATAGTGATCAGGATTTCCGAATAAACTCAGTGCAAATTCTGTTCGACCTGCACCCATCAAGCCTGTGATGCCGACAATTTCTCCTTTTTTCAAGTTAAAATTGATATCCTTAAGAAGATGTCTTTCCCGACCCGGGACATTAGCGCTCCAATTTCTTACCTCAAAGATCACCTCACCCAGAGGCTTCTTCTCACGAGGGGGATAGATATTTTCAATTGATCTTCCGACCATATGTTTAATTAATACATCTTCATTGACTTCACCATTGTGCGCATCCAGTGTAATGACACTCTGCCCATCACGAAGAACTGTGACCTTGTCTGCAACTGAGATAACTTCGTGGAGTTTGTGTGATATCAAGACAGAAGTAACTCCCTGATGTTTAAGCTCAACCAACAGGTTTAACAAGTTCTCACTGTCAGTCTCATTTAATGCAGATGTGGGCTCGTCTAGGACCAAGAGTTTCGCATTACGGCTCAGGGACTTGGCAATCTCCACTAATTGTTGTTCGCCAATACCCATCTCCTTAATTTTCGTTGAAGGGTTGACGTCTAACCCTACTTTTTTGAGGACCTCTACAGTCTTTTTAATCGTCTCATTTTTATCAACATTGAAACCTTTTCGGATTTCATGGCCTAAGAATACATTTTCATAGACTGTCATTTCCGGTACGAGTGCGAGTTCCTGGTAAATAACCGCAATACCCGCCACCTCACTATCGTGGGTATTCCGATAGGTTTGAAGCTCTCCATCCAGAAAAATATCACCCCTATAGGAGCCATATGGATGTACGCCGCTCAACACTTTCATCAAAGTTGACTTACCAGCGCCATTCTCTCCTACCAGACAGTGGATGTTTTGCGTTTCTACACTGAAGCTCACATCATCGAGTGCCTTGACACCAGGGAATTCCTTGGTGATATTTTTCATTTCTAGAATTGGAACACTCATATTTTCTCCAAATCCTTACTTCCATATTTCAGCTAATAAAATAACGATGCCAGCATACTGGCTTTATTTATATTTTTATCTAATGCTACACATTTAGGAAACACGATACCCGTAGTAGAATCTTCAGCATTTGCTTCTTACTCTGTTGGTACACATGCCACTAAAAGAATTATATATTCATCATTAGATTATTTTCTATAAATTTAATGCTTCACTTCTTAAGCTAAATAATACTTATACCCTCAAAACTATGATTTATTTTTCTTTCTTTTCGATGTGCCTCCTTTACTTAATACTGACCATCTCCAACGATTTTATCATAAATTTAACTTTCGGTGGGTTCAAATAACTAAAAAGCCAATGTGTAAATTAATGAAAAACACGATCATATTTCCATTAATTATTTATATTTAACGACACCAGCCATTTCTATTCTTGTTGATGTTATTTCAATACCTCTTGCTCGTCTTTCATCAATTCCTCACCAATTATTTCGACGGCCCATTTAGATGCTAAGGCAACAACCTTAGGACATTTATTATCGTGCGCGCCAGCCTTTTCAAAACATTTTCGTTCATCAACACGACGTAAATCGAACGATCTCCCCATAATTCTTAAATGGATATCATGACAAAT
Source organism: uncultured Candidatus Brevefilum sp. (assembly GCA_964441045.1). Taxonomy (GTDB): domain Bacteria; phylum Chloroflexota; class Anaerolineae; order Anaerolineales; family Anaerolineaceae; genus Brevifilum. The sequence goes on along the minus strand of CAYTXE010000134.1, from coordinate 480 downwards.
GATACTTCCGTAATGCATTAAATACCTTTTATGCATCTCTTGTGCCATTGAATAGGTTCGGTATTTGTTTTCCCGCTCGCCATCAAAGTTTTCTCTTCGCCGTGGATAGATAAAACCAAAAATCAATGCGGCTCCCGTTAACGCTGAACATGTAGCTTTTCCGAATAATCCCAATCCACCAGCCAAAACTGTCGCAGATTGAAAAACGGCATCATTATTGATATTGAGGGTGTCAAACACTGCTGCTATTGTGCACTGTCCACATCCATGATAGTTTTTTTCGTATTTAAAACCGAGGTTATATGCTTCCTCAGCGTAATTAGTCCATTGTTCTTTGGAATATTGATATAGCTCATTCAGATCTATCAAAGCAAGTTCTCCTGAAATAATTTGTTTATTACCTGTGACTCCACTGAAAAAACTCCAATTTCTGGAAAATAGCTAATCTGATGCCCCACAAATATATCGAATTTTACGCAT
>CAYTXE010000133.1:0-6122 GCA_964441045.1 uncultured Candidatus Brevefilum sp. | reverse complement strand
CAATCCAACATAAGAAAGAACCCCAGCAACACTTCCCATTGCGATGCTCTTGAGCCGTCCGAGGGAATCGGAAATCCACCCACCAAGGATTTGCAAAATCAGCGGAATGATTTGAAAAAGTGTGAAGAACAAGCCTATTTGTGCCACTGACGCTCCCAATGATTTAAGATAAAGTGGGAGAATGCCGCTATACATATTCCCGGCAATATTGGCCAATACCATAGCTAAAAGGAAGGTCAAAAGCAATTTACTCAGCAGGGGGCGTTTTTTGGTTTCTGTATGTGTCATGGCTGCTCAAGATCTTTCAGTTATTTGCGCAATCAGTTGTCATTGGATGATGTATTGGTTGTTCGATGTGTAATTTAGATATGCGCGTGGATTTCATTCCAGGCGCATAAAATCTTAAATTTATTTTTATTTGCTTTGCGATTACTCTAGGAAGACCTCGATGTGTTCACCATCTTCTTCATCGAATATATCCACGATCTGACCTAACTCACCGGAATTCAACCAGGCATTCAGGTCTTCCATATCAAGGCCTTCAATCTCAGGCGCAAATCTGGCACCCATACGTAAACCCGAATTGATCAGGGAAACGGGTAGGCGCACATTAACCCTGGTCTTGCCGGAATCGGAATCTGTCACAAGTACACGCAGGTAATGAGGTTTCTTACCCAAGGAAAACCCGCCAGCTGTAGGTAGGGAAGGGGGAGAAGGTGTTTTGAGCTCATCAAGCGCTTCAATCAATCGTGCGCCTTCAGAGGCTGATACTTTCCCTTCCTGGATCATCATTAAAATTCGCATACGTTCTTCTGTTGAAGCCATTATATTTCACCTTTCATAGATTCTGCTTCCAGGCCTTCTAGGAGTTGTTGTGCCTGTAGAGGTGATAGTTTCCCTTGTTCAAGATCGTCCAGAATTCGTCGCCTGTCTTCGGGTGAGAGCGTGGGTTCTTCTTCTTTACCAGGCTCGTAACCTAATGCCCGAATGACATCGTAGAGGCGGTTGCGTAATGTTGGATAGGATAAGTTAAGTTCTTCTTCCATGCGGTTAAACCTTCCCTCACAGCGCACGAATGTCAGGACGAAATGGGTCTGATCATCTGTTAAATTTGCAAAAGGACCGGAATGAGGTTGAAAATGTCCTTCGACGATTGAGTCGCATCGTGGGCAGAAAAATCGCGTTACGAGGATGTCGGATTTACAGATAGGACATTTCTCTGGTAGTTTTTGCATAAGAACCTCCTTGTGTTCCTAATTTATTCCTGATCGTTCTACGAAAAAATATATGTTACAATCATTCAAGCTTATGTGGGATATCAGATTAATCTTGAGACTGTAAAGAGAGTATTCAAGAAATAAACTTGATCATTTTAATTTTCGTGATACTATTTTAACATAAAGTTTCATTTTGTCAATAGGATTATTGATAATTTTAACTAAATATTCAAAACGCATTAATATAATTTAGCGTATTATTCTAAAAACAAAAAATCGCAGCAAGAAAATTGATATTATTTCAAGAAAGTAGAGGATAAAAGACTCAAATTTCAACAAAGATTGTTTCTACTGATACATATTATTTTTATGGGTAGGCTTTTATGAGTGAAAGCAGTAGGAGGCATTCTCACTAATCTCGAAACTTAACGAAGGAAATATTCATTATATTTGTCCCCCATTTTTCATGATATTAAGACAGCTAAGTTAGTGTTAAAATAAAGGGCTGGTAAAAATAAATCAATTATTATAATAAGGAGGAACACGAATATTATGAACAGCACAGTAAAACTCAATGCGACCTGGAAGGGTGGCTATCGGACAGACGTTCAGGCTGGGAATCATCTCATGATTATTGATCAGCCCGAAGGCTTTGGTGGAAAAGATGAAGGACCAAACCCCTTAGTGGTATTCCTGTCAGCATTGGGTGGTTGCCTGGGAACTATCGCAGCGATTGCAGCAAAACAAGAACGAATTAAATTAAACGGTATTGATATTGAAATTGAAGGCGATATCGATAAAGCCTTCTTGATGGGTAAAACCGAAGAAGGTCGTGCAGGTTTCACCGAAATTCGTGTCAAAGTAAACATTGATGCGGATATGACTGATGAAGAGAAACAGGATTTCTTTGCTCGTGTGGATGCACGCTGCCCGATTTCCGACAACATGGCTCACAATACAAAACTCACCTTTAGCTTAAAATAAAAATGTGTTTTCTTAACTAAAACAGGTCAGCTGTAGTTGACCTGTTTTTTGTTTAAGTTGTGACTGACGAATCCTTCACAATCTATTCTTAAGATATTGGTATAATGGGAAAAACCCGAACCATCAGGAGCATGAATGCCAAACAAAATTGTTGAATGCATACCGAATTTTTCTGAAGCCCGGCGCAGTGGTGTCGTTGATGCCATCGTGGCGGAAATTGAATCTGTAAAGGAAGTAAAGGTCCTTGATCAACACTCTGATATTGACCACAACCGCACAGTTGTGACCATTGTGGGTTCCCCTGAAGCGGTTGAGCAGGCTGCATTTCAAGCCATCTCGAAGGCGGGTGAATTGATTGACCTGGACAATCATCAAGGAGAACACCCTCGTATTGGCGCAACGGACGTGGTGCCTTTTGTCCCGATATCAGGTGTGACCTTGGTCGAATGTGTGGAACTGGCTCGTCGCTTGGGGAAGCGTGTTGGGGAACAACTTAAGATCCCGGTTTATCTTTATGAGGAAGCAGCCACACGACCAGAGCGAAGGAACCTTGAAGATATCCGGCGTGGGCAGTATGAAACCCTCAAACGAGAGATTGAAGTAAATCCAGCCAGGAAGCCGGATTTTGGGCCTGCAAAGCTAACAGGTGCAGGTGCGACTGTGATTGGCGCTCGACAGCCATTGATCGCATTCAATGTTTATCTAACAACTGATGATGTGTCGATTGCTAATAAAATCGCCAGGGCAATCCGCTTTTCTTCTGGAGGATTAAGGTTTGTGAAATCAATGGGGATGCTTGTGGAAGGACGTGCGCAAGTCTCAATGAATTTGACGAATTTCCGACGTACGCCTATGGCAAGAGTAGTGGAAGTGATCCGTAGCGAAGCAGCCCGGTATGGCGTTCAGGTGCATCATTCTGAGCTGGTTGGGTTAGTGCCCAACAAGGCAATTCTTGATGCAGCTATATGGTATATGCAAATGGATCAATTTGATCCGGAGCAGGTTTTGGAAACCCGTTTGTTTGGAGCAAGCTCCGAAGGTGATGAGGAACTTTTCACAGCACAAGCCTCGGATTTCCTGGATGACCTGGCCTCAGGTGAACCAACACCGGGAGGAGGGTCTGCCTCAGCCTATAGCGCTGCCATGGCTGCGTCTCTTTTGGCAATGGTTGGTCGGTTGACAGTCGGCAAGAAGAAGTATGCCGACGTTGAAGGGGAAATGTGGTTGTTGATTGAAGAAGCCTCAGAACTCAAACAAATGATGCAAGAGGCAGTCTCCAAAGATGCATATGCTTTTGAAGCTTACATGAAAGCCCGAAGGCTGCCTCGGGACACGGAGCAACAGAAATCCGACCGCATCCAGGCGATCAGGGCAGCTTCTATCAAAGCAGCGGAAGTTCCACTGCATGTCGCACAGCAAGCCTTACAGATAATGACAATAGCGGTCAAGGCTGCTGAATTGGGCAATGTCAATGCTATATCTGATGCAGGTACTGCTGCGGCACTGGCAAAGGCTGCCATCGAAGGCGCAGGATTGAATGTGCGCATAAATTTACTTGGGCTTGAAAAGGAAGCAGATCCAGCTCGGATGCTGAATGAATTGCGTGCGATTGACAAGCAAGCAGGTAAATTGGAGCATTCACTACGGAGCATCCTCGCAGAACGCGGTGGGCTAAACTTATCTTAAATCCTTATGCATAGATCATGTGTATATTTATTGGTAATCATGGGTTTGTTCCTGTCAGGATGTAAGCCGAATACACCAGGACCTCAGGAGCTTGTTCCAGCCAAACCCACAGCCATAGAAATTAAGATTGTTAATACATCTAGCGTGACCGACACGGCTTGCCCAGAAGCGACCCCAAGCCTTACTTCAACTTTATCTCAAGCAGCACCGGATGTAAAAACCCTGATAAACTGCGGTCAAACCTTCTGCCAGGTAGAGTGGTTGGGTCTATTAAATAGACCAATTCCAGAAGGTAACCGCAACACGATTGCGCTGGCTTATCCATATGCCAGCACCCGGGATGGCACACTTGCACCACATCATGGTGTGGAGTTCCCAAATCCAGCCGAAACGCCTGTGCTGGCAGCTGCATACGGAGATATCGTATTTGCAGGTTCAGATGAGCTGAATCTTTTAGGTCCTTATACCGGGTTTTATGGAAATGTCGTCATAATAAGACACCAGGATTTATTTGAAGAAGAAGATGTGTTTACACTGTATGCGCATCTTTCAGCCATTGATGTTGAAGTGGGTGACATGGTGAATTCGGGGGAAAAACTCGGAGAAGTGGGAGCAAGTGGTGCGGCGGATGGCTCCCATCTACACTTTGAGGTCAGGTTGGATGAGAATGAATATGACCAGACTATCAATCCTATTTTATGGTTTACCCCCATTTCAAAACCGGATACAGAGCGTGCATCTGTGCTGGCAGGTTTGATCGTGAAACGCAATGGTGACCCAATCTCAGAACTCGAGTTTTCACTTGAAAAATATGGATTGGATGGCTCGATTGAAGAGAGATACTATCTTAAGACCTATGTTTCTTATGATATGAATGCACATCCAATTCTAAATGAAAACTTCGCACTACCAGATATTCCAGGTGGGGATTATCGCCTGGCATTTGTTTATGGATCTCTTTATGAGTATTTCTTTCATTTGGAGCCCGGTTCACTGGGGTTTATAGAAATTCAATTGGATTAACAACAATATGAGTTATTGGTTCCTGATAATACTGATCGTGGAGTGGAGGTTGAATGACCATTAAAGCTGATCGATGGATTCGCCAAATGGCGTTAGAGGAAAAGATGATTGATCCATTTGAAGAAGGGCAAGTTCGGGAGGGTGTGATCTCCTTTGGTACATCGTCTTATGGATATGATATCCGGGTCGCAGATGAATATAAGATATTTACAAATGTCTATTCTGCAGTGGTTGACCCAAAGCATTTTGACCCGAATTCAATGGTGGATTTTAAGGGTGAAGTCTGCCTGATTCCGCCCAACTCTTTTGCCCTGGCGAAGACAGTTGAATACTTTCGGATACCCCGAAACGTTCTGACCATCTGTGTAGGGAAGAGCACCTATGCACGGTGTGGCATTATTGTTAATGTCACACCCTTTGAACCAGAGTGGGAAGGGTACGTTACACTTGAGATATCAAATACAACACCTTTACCCGCTAAGATCTATTCCTTTGAAGGGATTGCTCAGGTGTTGTTCTTTGAGGCGGATGAAGAATGTGAAATATCCTATGCAGAGAAAAACGGCAAATATCAATATCAGCAATCGATTGAACTTCCAAAATTGTAAGAGATTCTTGTGAAGAAGAAGATCATCGTCGCATCACAAAACCCCGTCAAGACTGAAGCAGTTTTAAGTGGCTTTCGTCGAATGTTTTCAAATGAGACCTTTGAGGTTGACAGGATTTCTGTTGAATCTGGTGTATCTGAGCAGCCGATGTCTGACCGTGAGACGCTGGAAGGTGCAAAGACAAGGGCAGAAAATGCAAGGATTACTGCTCCAGGTTTTGATTTCTGGGTTGGTCTGGAAGGCGGTTGTGATTATCTGGATGGAGAGATGGTTGCATTTGCATGGATTGTGATTTTGGGTGAGGGTTTACAGGGCAGTGCTCGTACCGCAATTTTCCAGCTTCCCCTGGAAATCCAATCACTGGTGGAGTCCGGCCTGGAGTTGGGAGAAGCAGATGATCAAGTGTTTGGAGAAATCAATTCTAAGCAAAATTCTGGTGCTGTTGGATTATTGACCGGCGATGTGATCACACGCACCCGGCTTTATGAGCAGGCAGTGATTTTAGCGCTGGTCCCGATTAAAAATCAACACCTTTACTAATAATCACTTTTCAAAACAACCTGTTTTCATCCATCTATTTCTTTAATTCTGGTTTGGACAAGGT
>CAYTXE010000132.1:0-6152 GCA_964441045.1 uncultured Candidatus Brevefilum sp. | reverse complement strand
AAAGAAGAAAAACGAAAAAGAGCAGAAGCAAATGGATAAGGATAAGATATTAGATTATGGTTCCCAATTTTCACAGGAACAGATATCGCTTGATATCAAAAAAGCCTATAACAAGTTATTAGATTGACAAAGCTCAATCTCAGCCTTTAATATCTAAGTGCTTCGTTAAGTGAAATTTTTTTATGTATTCTAATTTTTCCTCTCTCACCCCCTAAGTATAGCTTTGTATAAATCTATATAATCGTTTTCCATTTTTGTTAAAGAAAATCTTTCATAAACGATTGATTTTCCCTTTTCCCCCATTTGTTGAGCAATAGTTGAATTATTTAAAAGAAATATTACTTTTTCACTAATTTCTTTGGGAGAATCCGGTCTTACCAAAAATCCTGTTGCATTATCAACAACAACCTCCGGGTTGCCACCATTCCTGGATGCTATTACCGGTTTTGAAAGAGCCATATATTCAAGAATTGCATTCGAAATCCCCTCGCCATGCACTGTTTCATTTGTCGCTAATATGCCAATCTGACATTTACCGATTAAAGGTTCTGGATGTGTGCAATCCGTGATGAACTTAACAGTATCAGAGAGGGCCAGTTCATCTACTAATCCTTGAATTGTTTTCAAAGTCCCATAATCATGACCAACCAGTGTCAGTGTAATGTCTGGAAAACATCTCAAGATGTCTGGCAAAGCCAGCACTAAACTTCTATGATCTTTTCTTTTTTGAAAATTAGCCACCATGCAAAGGTTACATCCTTCAACTTGAATATCAGTTTTATTAAACCGTGAGGCATCCAAGCCGTTGTAAATCACCTTCGATTTTGGATGTTTTTTCAGACCAAAAGCAGTCAATCCTGCTTGAGAATTTGCAGCGACTGCATCTGCAAAACCTGCACTCAATCGTGTTAGATGATTATAAAAGTTCAAGTGCTTTGGTGCAGACCGGATTCCGTTGTGTAGGACAGGGATATGGCACCAACGACCAACTAACACTCCCATCAAATCCCAAACGCCACTACCCCATGTGTGTAATATAACAATTTCTTCATCCTTGATAAGCCGGACAAGCTTTCTAATTGGTCGAATTAGATCGATCTTATTTCTATTTTGCAGGACCACCAATTTATCAGCAACCCGTGCAGCTTCCTCATCTCTCTCCCCGCCTGAATTCATAGCGACTAGATAAGTGATTATATTCTTGTGCTTTTTCAATATTTTTAACAGTAACAACAATTGTCTTTCCTTGCCGCCATCCCCCAATCTACCAATGATCATCATCACCCTAATCGGCTTCAAGTTCATTTGAAATACAGTCACTTTCTTAATATCTATTCAGTAGGTTAAATCCCAAAAAGACGAGGTGGGCAGAAAAAGTCAGCTCATTGAGAAGTAATTATTCTATATTAATGACTCAATAAATTTGACAATCCAAGCAGTCACATCAATTTTTTCACTCAGCATTCGTTGAAGTCTTTGTTGATGCTTATGTTTTAATTCTGGATCTTTAGCTAACGACAATATTTTTTCAACAGCCGCATCCCCATCTCGATAATGATACATTAAGTGGTACTTATCATTAAGTTCATGAAGATACCCTAATTCCAGAGGGCTTGCATATACACTTGGGGTTCCCAGAATTGCCGCCTCACTCGCCATCGTTGCGCCTTCACCGATATACATACTTGAATAGAATAATAAATCATGGATATGTATGGGGCTAACCTTGATTCTGAAAGGTTTGAGAGCACTCGGTAAAACCCCTTCTGAGGTTATCAGCACCCTGCTATGTTGTTTTAAACTTTCAACCAGGTTAATTTTACCGTCCAGGGACATACCTTTCTTTCCAATGTCATGTGAAGCTCCCCAAGACACAAAACGGAGGATGAAGAACCGTTCCCCTTCATGCAGACCTAATTGCGAAAGAACCTTTGAGTTTGGTGAAAACTGATTTGGATGCAAATAAGCTAATTCTTGGTAACCTTTATAGCGAATATGCTTTTCCCCAAGGTCATCAATATAACAGTCAGGTGTGCATATATAGGACGAAAAAGGGAAGGTAATTTTATTAGATAATTTCGCATGCTCCGTGTCAGTAAAAACGCAGGTCTTAATGCCCATTAACTTACCAACATGAACAATAAATGTTCCCCCAATATTTAATATCATATCTGGTTGATAACTTCTCAAAATTTTAAACAGATTTGTTTGATGTTCAACCAATTCCACTGACAAACCCAGCAAACCTTTACGAATTTTACTAAGTATTTGAAAGGGAATATTATATTCTGCCAATAATTGAGTTGTAATTTCTTTATCTCTGGCAACGAACCTTACTTGATGTCCATGCTCCTGCCAAATCCGAGCGGCCCCTTTGAAAAAATGGACATGCGCAGGATGGGTGACATCGATCAATAGTTTCATAATCAGATTAATATTATCGTAATTTTTTATTTGAATCCATGTCAAACCACATGGCAAAAAGGAGCGTTTGCATCCCTGTGATGATCAGAAATAACACCAATATGCTGCTGGTTGCCGCGACCGGGCCTGAAACGAGCCGGAAGATAAATAGAGCTAGACCAAACAACCACCCAATTGCTGAGAAAGTGATTCCTGAAAAGTAGAAAAATATAAGTGGGTGAAAGTCCCGAATGATATACTTCTGAATCATACGGTAGAAAAATAAACGCGTCAGGAGCCAAGAAAATTTGGGGATTACTAGAAGCGGCTTTATACCAGATTTCTCTCCGACACCATAAATTGGTTCAATTTCAACATCGCGCACTTTGAAATTATAAATATTCAATTTGACCAGCATATCATTGGGCATACCATATTTTTTATAAATCCCCCCTAAATCTAACGTTGAAAGAACTTTATGATTGGCAACTGTGTATCCGGTTTGTGAATCCGCGACATGCCAATATCCAGATGCGATCTTGGTCATTAAGGATAATGCGGCATTACCCATATAACGTGTTTTTGGTATCTTATGCCAGGCTTCACCTGTAAATAAGCGGTTACCTTTGGAATAATCCACCTCCCCGCTGACTACCGGATCAAGGAGTGCGGGCAGGTCATCAGGATCCATTTGAGCATCCCCGGCCATGACAGCTGTTGCTTCAATCTGATGATCCCTGCACCATTTATAACCTTTCGCGATTGCACCACCCACCCCGGAATTTTTATCCAGAACAATCAGGACAACCCTCCCGTTGGAACTCAGAACGTAATTATTAACAATTTCAACTGTACGATCTTGACTCAGATCATCAACGACCACAATATGATCGACAAAATCGGGCATAGTTTCAATAACCTTGCCAATTAATTTTTCCTCGTTATAAGCTGGGACTACAACAGCAACCGTTTTGTTTTTATACATCTTTCACCTTGTCTATCTCTAAAGTTTAGAGGAATCAAATCCTATCCCATAGTAATGCAATTCAGCTTCTCGAGCTTTTTGTGGATTTACCACTCGCCTTCCATCAATCAAAATCGGCGTTCTAAGGTGATCCTTGACTGCCTTCAGATCCAAATCTTGGTATGCTTGATGTGCAACCATGATAATCACTGCATCACAATTTTCGATCGTTCCATAAATAGACCTTTGATACCCGGGCACATAGGGATCCTGGACCAGCACATTCACATTCAAGGATGTTAGAATTTCGAACAACTTTTCACTGGGACTGTTGCGAACATCATCACTTTCCTCTAAATATGCAAATCCCAAGATCGCAACTTGCGATTTTACCATTGGTTTTTCAAATTTATCAAAAGCTTTTCGCAGCAAATTAACAACGTGTTGTGGCATCGAGTCATTGACTGCCCTTGCTGCCGGGATAAGGTTTAAATCAATCTCTTTCTCAGATACGCCATAGGCTAACAACCATGGATCTTTGGGAATGCAATGGCCTCCCACACCTGCGCCCGCAAATAAGACATTTCTCCCAGGTGATTTATTTACTAAAGCTCTTACTTTCAAAAAATCGGCACCAACAGATTGGCAGATCAAGGCCAATTCATTGGCAAATGCAATATTTACGTCGCGATAGGCATTTTCAGCTGTCTTGGTCAGCTCAGCTGTGATCAGGTCAGATTGATCCAGGTCTGCTTCTACGATATTACGATAGAATTTCACCATAATTTCAGATACATCAGGTGTATCCCCCCCGCAAACCCGATTCATGGAACGCAAATTGATCAGCAGTTTACCAGGCATGACCCGCTCTGGGCATGCCCCGAGTGAAAAATCAATACCAGATTTTTTACCGCTGGACTCTTCGAACAACGGGCGAACAACTCCTTCCATCGTCCCGGGTGCAATGGTTGATTCTACAATAATAAGAGCGTTATCTTTGATCACTTCACCCAGACTGCGGCAAGCAGCTATTAGCGCTCGATATTGCGGGATATGCGACTCATCAATAGGCGTTTCAACATCGATCAAGATGATATCAGCGGTGGCAAGGTCATCGTAACTGGTCGAGGCTATTAATTGACCCTTCCCTACCACACCTGCCAATAATTCAGCTAAACCCGGTTCTTTTCCTTCAATGGGACTGACACCTTTGTTGATGGTATCAACCCTATCCTGTTTGATATCCACACCTGTCACTTGAAAACCAGAATTTGCGAGTAAGCAAGCAACAGGTAAGCCCACATACCCTAACCCAATAATCCCCACCCTGGCTTTTTTTTCAATAATTAGTTGTTTGAGACTGTCTAAATTGACCATGTTTTATTCTATCGATTGATATTTTATGTTTCGATGATTCGATGCTCTGTACCGGACAGGACAATCGTCTTTGCAAGTTCAAGCGCTCTTAAACCATCCTCACCGGTGACTGGTACAGGTGTGTCACTCATAACTGAATCCAGAAACGCTTCTTGTTCTGCCCGTAGGGGTTCTTTTTTGGCAATTACATACCGAACCATCTTACCTTCTCGGACACCACGCAAGTGGCGCAAATGTTCCCATTCACTGCCTGTTGAGACTGGATTCTCATAAAAATATAAGTCCTGGGTCAGGTAATCACAACGGAAAAGACCACGCTCACCTGTAACAATAAATTCCCTGATCTTTGTTGGAGTAAGCCAGTTGATCGTTAGTGTGCCAATAATCCCGTCTTTGAACCGCAGCAGTCCGGTTAACAGGTCTTCATACTTACTATGGATGTGTTTTTCAGTTTCAGCATAAACCCGAATCACCTTTTTTTGAGACACAAAACGCATCACATCCAGGTCATGCACTGCCAAATCCACAACGACCCCTACATCCGCAATCCTGGCAGGGAAAGGGCCTTGCCTGTGAGCATCCATCTGGAAGATCCGACCAAGCTCGCCTTCCGCAATGGTTTTCTTCAATGTGGTAATTGCAGGATTGAAACGTTCAATATGACCGATCATCAGCTTAACATTATTCTGCTTTGCCTTGTCAATAATATCTTGTCCCTCTTCAATGGTAAACGCAATTGGTTTTTCAATTAAAAGGGGGATTCCTCGCTCAATGATATCCAGGGCAATCTTATGATGATAGATCGTGGGAACTGCTAAAGTAACAGCATCTGGTCGCGTTTCATCCAGCAAGTCTTCATGGTTGAAAAATGCTTTCGTTCCGTATTTTGATGCAACTCTTTGGGCAGTTTCGTGATTAAAATCTACGACACCCACCAGATCAACATCCGGCAATTCCCAATTGATCCGGGCATGGTTAATTCCCATAGACCCTACGCCAATTACGGCTGTTTTAATGCTCATAGTTTGTTGACCTCTTCAACGATCTTTTCAAGATCTGCCTGACCGACCTGAGGATGCACCGGTAATGAAATCACCTGTTTGGCCAATTTCTCTGATACCGGGAATTGATTGTCTCCTATAATTTCCCGCATATATACCTGCTGGTGCACTGGGACAGGATAGAAAATACCAGTTCCAATACCAGCATCATTTAGCTGCTTAACAGCAGCATCACGATCCCGATTGCCATCTATTCGAATGGTATATTGATGCCAAACATGGTCATACCCTGGTTTTACTTTTGGTATAATAACAGATTTAATATTCTCACTTAAGAATTTTGCATTCGCTTTTCGAATGGCATTGAATTCTTCGAGACGCTCCATTTGCGCCACACCTATGGCTGC
>CAYTXE010000131.1:0-6193 GCA_964441045.1 uncultured Candidatus Brevefilum sp. | reverse complement strand
ATACACTATGTATAGTAAACTATACATAAATGAGGATGATTTTGAAATTAAAAAATGATCTCCGTAAATTTCGATTTGAGCATGATGAGATGTCGCAACAAGCACTTGCCAATGCTGTTGGTGTGTCTCGTCTAACCATTCACTCGATTGAGACAGGAAAATTCAATCCTACCACCTTGTTATCATTAAAGCTTGCACGCTTCTTCAACGTTCGGGTGGAGGATATATTCTTTTTAGTCAAGGAAGAGAAAGATAATGAATAAGAAAATACGCAAACTGCAAATCATCAACATTATCAGTGGAGTTCTTTCATTGGTGATTTTTGGATATGCACTGTTTGTTTTTCTCAGGCTGCAGCCAAAAATGGTAGCCTTTGAAGTTTTATCTGACATTGAATCAGGGATGATGACCGGCGTTGGGTTTGGCCTGTTGATCATATTGGCCTTCCACCTGTTATCTTTGTTGCAAATGGCCATATATATTAAACATTCCGAGGTTATCAAAGCCATTCCGCTGATATTGTTCATCATTGGGATGATTTCCATGTTGATGGTATTTAGTGATGTGGCATTACTTAATGATATTAACAAACAATTTCTACATGGAATGACGCAGCCTGAATGGTCGCTGGTTTACCCGATCATGGGTTTTCAATTTGTCATCACGTTAATCATAACAGTTTTGCACATCTCTGGTTTCTTTAAACCTGAGCAGTATGACAAAGTGGCCCGGGACAGCAATATCTATCTTATTGTGCAGTATGTGGGTGTGATTTGTGGCCTGATGGGACTGGCATCATCCAGCCTGGGTTTTGTTTTCCCGCGTGCCTGGTCTCTTACGATCCACACCACCATGGGGGGCATCATTCTTCTATTTCCTTATGTTTTGTCGGTGGCATACTGGATGCTGACCAAATTTAAGGAAAAGAATCGGGAATGGTGGGATGAAAAGCAGCTTCAGGATATTGGGAAGTCAGCGCTGTTGACTTTGTTGATCGATACAGGATTTTTATTGATGTTGTTCATTCTTAATTACAATCATCTGGATGGTGTGGTCAGCATCCTGTGGCTGCCGCTATACCTGTTCGCCACGATCTTTGTGTTTTCAGTGGGGAATCTATACTTCAGCAGAAAAGGATGAATCAGCTTATTCAAGCAGCCTGGCTTTAATCACAGAATTAGTTATTAAAAACAACATCCGAAATCTCTTGCCGCCTTCCAAAAGGATGGCGGTGCAGTGTCAGCGTTTCAATAAACGTTCAGATAGGGCTATCCGATACATTTCAAGGTCAATTGTGTTTTTCGCCACGCCGCTTTCCATGGCAGCTTTGGCGACAGCAGGTGCTTCCCAAAGACATACCCGTTTATCAAAGGGTTTGGGGACGACATAATCCGGTCCAAATTCCAGATGATCTATTTGATAGGCTTCAAGCACTTCCCTGGTGACTTCTTCCTTGGCTAGATCTGCCAGGGCATAGGAGGCAGCCAACTTCATTTCCTCATTGATTGTGCTCGCCCGGACATCGAGTGCTCCGCGAAAGATAAATGGGAACCCCAGAACGTTGTTGATCTGATTGGGGTAATCTGAACGTCCTGTTCCAATGATCGCATCTGGCCTGGCGGCATGTGCTAAATCATATTTGATTTCAGGGTCCGGGTTGGCCATAGGGAAAATAATTGGGTTGGTTGCCATCTGCACAACCATTTCCGGGGAAACGATATCTGCCGCGGATAAGCCGATAAATATATCCGCACCTTCTAAAACTTCTGCAAGGCTTGCGGGATGGTTACCATTGGCGAAGGATTCTTTTTGAAGGGACATGTTATTCTGTCGTCCAACATAGATCAATCCAGCGCTGTCGGTCAACCACAGGTTTTCTTTTGGAAATCCAAGCATGACGAGCTGGTTGGCGCAGGATATCCCTGCAGCGCCAGCACCAGAAAAGACAACCTTGGTGTCTTTTGGTACTCTATTCGTGATTTCCATAGCGTTGAGGATCGCTGCGCCCAATATTATCGCGGTGCCATGTTGATCATCATGAAAAACGGGTATATCCAGAAGTTCCTTCAGACGAGATTCAATGTAAAAACATTCCGGTGCTTTGATGTCTTCCAGGTTGATACCCCCGAAGGTGGGTGCAATCATCTGTACCACATTTACAACTGTATCTGGATCTTCTGATCCAACTTCGATATCAAAGACATCAATATCTGCGAAGGCTTTGAAGAGGACTGCTTTCCCTTCCATGACTGGTTTGGATGCTAATGCTCCTCTGTTACCCAAGCCAAGGATGGCAGTACCGTTTGTAATCACTGCCACAAGATTACCTCTTGCGGTGTATTGATATGCAAGTTCCGGGTTTTTTTCGATTTCCAAAACAGGGTAAGCCACACCCGGTGTATATGCCAACCCTAAATCATATTGTGTTCGAAGGGTTTTCGTGGGGGTGACAGAAATTTTCCCGGGTATACCGTTGGCTTGATGATATGCGAGGGCTGCTTCTCTGGTAATCTTCTTCATGAATTCTTGTCCTTATTGACCGATAATTGTCAAAATATTTAATAAGAGATAGTCGTTCTCATGCACTATTATAATGCGTGTGTTCTTTCAACTGGCATTGTCTCAATTATCAACAGTGTTAGGCTCACATAAAATTTTCAAATACCCGACAATCTAATGTTGAAATTTCTGAAAAGGGAGTATTTTAGCAATCCAATTTACAACTTTGTAATTATTTTCTAAAGAATATAAAGAACAATCATCTGTAGTGGCAGATCTCTGTGTCTGCCACTAGACGGGTACTGTGACGATAATTTATCAATATTTAAAAACCTCCCTCGCACTCCGCAGGGAGCAGTATCTCCCTTGCGCAGCTCTTTGAGCGGGGCAACCACTGCCCCCAGCATTCTGAGTATGAATTCAAAGATCCCGGAGAAATTCATGAATAAGCATTTTACCAAAGCATTGATCGTCCTATTGGTCATGGTAAGTTTACAAATTGGCTGTACACCAAAAACACCAGAGGATGCTGGGCAAGCCCCAACATCGGCAGCACCTTTGCCAACAGCCACATCAACCTTATCACCTACCCCTGAACCGGAGACATCCCTTTGGTGGAAGGACCGTGTCTTTTATGAAATCTTTGTTCGCAGTTTTAAGGATAGTGATGGGGATGGGATCGGGGATTTCCAGGGGATCATCGAGCAGCTTGATTATCTCAATGACGGCAATCCCGATACGCAGGATGACCTCGGCATCGGCGGGATATGGTTGATGCCCATCAATCCTTCTCCCTCATATCACGGCCATGATGTCACCGATTATTATGCGGTCAATCCGGATTACGGAACGATGGCAGATTTTAAGCAGCTCCTGGAAGAAGCTGAAAAACGTGATATCAAAGTCATCATTGACCTTGTGCTAAATCATACTTCCACAGAGCATCCCTGGTTCCAGGAATCAACAGATACCAATTCAGCTTATCATGACTGGTATGTCTGGTCGGAGACCAATCCACGGACGCCCGGACCATGGTACCAGGACGTCTGGCACCGTAGTTGGGCTAACGGCATGTATTACTATGGTGTCTTTTGGGGGGACATGCCTGATCTAAACTATGACAATCCTGATGTCAGCACTGAGATGATGAACGTCTCCAAATTCTGGTTGGAAGAAGTCGGGGTGGATGGGTTTCGAGTTGACGCCGCCCGGTACCTTTTTGCTGATGGAACTGTACAGCAAGATACGGCTGAAACGATCCAGTGGTTTGAGGATTGGCGGACGTTCTATAAAGCGATTGATCCGGAAGCGTTTACGGTTGGTGAAGTGTGGACTGATTTGCAGGTCACGGCGAAATACGGTCAGGGGATGGATTCCCTGTTAATGTTTGATCTGGCAGAGGATATTAAGAATTCTATTTTCACACCCCAGGTCTCCCGCATCACTGAATCTTATCTTGAGACACTCGAATACTTCCCGGATCACAATTTCAGCAGCTTCTCTCCAACCATGACCAGCAGCGGGTGATGTCTTTATACAAAGAAAATTTAGATAAAGCCAAACTGGCAGCTTTCGTTTATCTGACAGGACCCGGGGTACCCTTCATCTATTATGGCGAAGAACTTGGCATGGTTGGCAATAAGCCTGATGAATTATTGCGAACGCCGATGCAGTGGTCTGATGCGTCGAATGGGGAATTCACGACAGGGACGGCCTGGGAAGGGCTCAACAGCAATTATCGAGAAGTGAATGTTGCATTTCAGGATCTTGCTCAGGACTCGCTGCTTAATCACTACCGGAGGTTGGTGCAAATTAGGAATCAACACAGCCAGCTTCAGACTGGCGATTATCTACCTTTCACCACAGACTGCCGCTTGTTCTACCCCATCATGCGGGTGGATGAGGATGGGGCGATGATCGTTTTGGCGAATATTGGACGACTGGTGCAGGAAAGCTGCACGATTTCACTCGAGGAAAGCCCACTTTCAGGGGAGTATCAGGTGGATGTCATCCTCGGTGAGGGTGCCTTTGACCCCATCGAATTTGATGAGAATGGTGCGGTGATTGACTATCAACTCCCAAGGGACATGGATGCCTGGGAGTATTTTATTCTGCAAATTACACCATAACTGTGTGAATTGGCATGTGATTCACCTAATATCCACATCTATTTGGAATTGACAGGTGTTATTTCAAAGTGTGGATGGGATGGATGTTGAAGGCAGCATCAATGAGTATAGCGGGAAATGATTTGTTCTGCATAATCGAGCACACTAATTCGTAGTGCAATGGGCTGGAGAACCTTAACGCCGCCGCCGAATCCAAGAATGCGCTCCCTGGCAGCCTCAAAAGAATCGAAATTTAATCGCAGCTTAATCCAGCCTTCCTCATCAGGTGGTTCAGCCTGTGCGATCATGGTGTGGATGGCGCTGCCGAAATACCGGGGGAGTTCGGAGATAAAATCAGGCGCCACACGCACGGTGGCAGAGAAATCGTTGAGAAACAGTTCGTACTCAGCGCACCATGCTTCCCAGAAAGGAGCAAGGTCAAAGCTTGCTGGTCTTTCGAATGTCTCCTTTGATTGGTGCACATCCAAAAAATTTGATACACGCTGTACGTTGATTGCATCATTTCTGGCAGAGACAAGATACCAGACACCGGCTTTGGCAACCAGCCCATACGGCGCAACCAAACGTTTGATTTCTGTGGCAAAAGGCGGGTGATAGACCACGTGCAGCTTATGGTTCTCCCACACAGCCTGCTGAATGACCTGCAAATGGGGGACCTGTTCTGCATGGTGCCGCCACCAGGTTGAGTCGAGGTGAATGCACTGCCGTATTTTTTCTTCATTCTTGCGTTGAGCGTTGGGTATCGAAGCAGACAATTTGAGCAGGGCTGCTCGTAATTCATCGCTCATGCCCAGATCAACCAGCGGAGCGGGAATATTGAGCATTGACAAGGCACGCACTTCACCTTCGGTTAGGCCTGTCAGTTGCGTTCGATAATTATCAACCAGGGCGAAGCCCCCCTCAGGGCCGGGTACACCGTAGACTGGTACGCCGGCGATGCTTAGGGCATTGATATCCCGGTAGATGGTCCGCTCAGAGACCTCAAGTTCTTTGGCAAGTTCTCCAGCAGTCATTTGTCCACGGGCTTGCAAGAGCAAGAGTAACGAGAGCAATCGATCTGCACGCATTTTAATCTCCAGGTTATTGTTGTAATTCATTTATATCATTAAATCCTGACAATAGATGTCAGGGATAGGATGGTAGAGTCAGGGTGTCGACAAAAAAGTGTGATGCATCGCTGGAAAAGTAATAGAAAAGGAGAAAATCTGATGAGTGAATTGGATGTGCGGATTGTAAAGCTCGAACCGATGCGAGTGGCGAGTTTCCTGGGTTTTGGTGAAAGCCCGGAAGAATTAGCCTGGGCGAAGCTGATCCCCTGGGCAAAGGAAAAGGGACTTCTGGATGACCCGGAGAAGCACCGCCTGTTTGGATTCAACAACCCTAACCCTTCTAAAGGCAGCCCGAACTATGGCTACGAGGTGTGGATTGAGATTGGCCCTGATATTGAGGCAGAAGGGGAGGTGGAAATCAAGAATTTCCCCGGCGGTCTATACGCGGTTACGCCGTGTGTTGTGCCAAAGGGATTCTTTGATGTGATCGGGGACACATGGAAAAGGCTGGTGACC
>CAYTXE010000130.1:0-6297 GCA_964441045.1 uncultured Candidatus Brevefilum sp. | reverse complement strand
TGGAATAATTGGGTTTCGCGAGTATCGCCAAACAACATCAAGACACCCCTCTGGGCGATCTTCCCAGGGTATGTTTGGTAGAGCGTTCAGTGTCATAAGCATTCTCCTTAATTTTGTACCATTATCGGCAAGACCAGGATTCAATAAATGACTTGAGAATAGTCAAAAACATCTTCATAATATGTTCTTAATATCGGGTTGACACAATATTAATACTTGGTTATAATGATTTATGAGAGCGCTCTCATAAATCATACCATAAAATTATAATTTTCCATGCTTAATCCAGGAAAATATCATTGAAGCGCAGAGTTTTTTTGGTCTTGAGAGAATTCAGAAAATTTGGGAGCATAATTTGCCTTCTCTTACATTGGAAGATGTTGCAAAAAGAGCAGGAGTGTCTCGTTCAACAGTATCACGTGTTGTGAACGGATATGAAAATGTCAGCCAAGATGTTCGGCAACGGGTTTTACGGGTTATCAAAGAAACCGGTTACCGCCCAAACGCTGCTGCTCGAACATTAGCCTCTCAACGCTCTCAAATGATTGGACTGATCCTCCCCTTTTCAGTATCCTCATTATTTACAGACCCCTATTACCCTTATCTTCTCAAAGGTATCTCCCATGCTTGTAATCAAAATAATTACACCCTGGATTTTTTTCTTTTTTCCTCAAAAGAGGATGAGAAGAAGAATTTATCACGCATTTCCAACAGGGGTTTATTGGATGGCGTCCTGGTTCAATCAGATCATAATGGTGATCAGCGCATCACAAATCACCTGTTAGCTGTCAATATCCCACAAGTTGTCATTGGTCGTCCGATGGAACCTGAGAAAGTTAGCTATGTGGATGTTAACAACGTGAGTGGATCATATCATGCCGTTTCTCATCTTGCCCGGATAGGTTATCAAAAGATCAGCACAATCACCGGTCCTTATAAAAATACAGCTGGAATCGATCGCATAGAGGGTTATCTGAAGGCAATAAAAGAATTTGGGCTTGATGTTAATTCCAAACTTATTGTTGAAGGTGGTTTCACTGAACAGGGCGGCTATAATGCCATGCATAAGTTGTTGCCAGAGCATCCTGATGCCGTTTTTGCCGCCTCTGACATGATGGCCATAGGGGCAATACGAGCTATCAATGAATTTGGCTTGAGAATACCAGAAGATATCGCTGTGGTCGGTTTTGATGATATCCCCCTAAGGACCCTTTCTGATATTGAATTGACGACAGTGCATCAACCAGTCATTCAACTTGGGGAAAAAGCCGTTGAATTATTGTTGGATCAGATTGATAACGGGGCATACCACGCACGGAGCATCATCTTAGATACAGAATTAATTATCCGTGATTCCTGTGGAAGCACAAAAAGAATTGCAAATGCACCCTAATCAATTTAAGTTTATAATTAGGAAGTAGTTTAAAAGGAGGTGAAGCCGTATCGAAATAGATCCAAGTGTTCAAGAGAAATGGGTGCCCTACCCCAACCAGAGCAGGACACCAACTTTGAGTAATCGCAGCTAATCTTGGTAAGGAGCCTTGAATTACCTCAAAGGAACCATCAAATTTTCAAATAGAATTGGAGAATGAAGAAATGAAACGGAAACTATTTTTGTTAACACTTTTAGTTATCTTCAGCCTCGTTTTTAGTGCTTGTGCACCCGCAGCTGAGGAAGTTGTTGAAGAACCCGAAGAAGAGGTCGTGGAAGAGGAAGTTGCTGAAGAACCAGAAGAAGAACCTGTAGCCGCAGGGCCTGATATCGACCCGGCTGATGTGGCGGCCTCATTACCCCGTGAAGAAACCCTCTATATCGCTGGTTTGCAGTGGAGTGCACTTGTGGGCTGGAATCCCTACTCTTCCTCTAACAATAACGCCATGGGGATCGCTGCAGGTGCAAATGCCCGTGTTCCAGTCTTCGAAACCCCGTACATGTATAACATGATCAACGGTGAACAGATACCCCTCCTGGCGGATGGCGATTGGACCTGGAACGAGGACATGACCGAGGTCACCTTCAAGATCAAAGAAGCCGCCAAATGGAGTGACGGCACCCCTGTGACCGCCGAAGATGTTGCCTATACATTTGCCACACATGTTTGGTATCAGACTACGGCTGGTGTGGGTTATGGAGACTATATAGATACCATCAAAGCAATTGGTCCCAAGACAGTTGTGGTTAGAGCCAAATTGGACGATGAGGGCAAGGCTGTCAATCCTCTGCTGGTTAAGGCTTATATCAGCAGTGAATATGTTGTTCAGAAAGCCTGGACTCAAGCACTGGAAGCACGCGTGGGTTACGATCCGACCGCTCTGAAAGAGGACCCCGCTGAAGATTTCGTGTCCTCCGGTCCTTACACCAAGTTCTACGATGACGATCAAAAAGTGGTCTTTGTCCGTGATGACAATTACTGGGGTCAGGATGAGTCCATGTTTGGCATGCTGCCTGTTCCGAAATACCTGGCGCATACGATCTATGCTGATAACAACGCCGGGTTCCTTGGCTTGAAAGCGGGCGAGGTGGATGTCAGCCAGCAGTTCAATGCTAATGTTCAGAATCTTTGGCTTGAGGATAACCTACCCATCTCGACCTGGTTGGATGATGCGCCTTATGGCCTTACTGCCAGCCTCCCAACCGCCTACTTCAACCTGGAGTCCTATGGCCTGGACAATCTTGCTGTTCGACAGGCGATCGCCTACGCGGTTGACTATGACACAATCATTGCCAACGCCATGACCAACCAATCCCCGACCTTTGACGCTGTTCCTCGATCGGTGATGAATCCGACCGACGGTGAACAGGCTTTGTATGATCAGGCAGCTGTTGCCGACCTGCAGTGGGTGGGCAACGATATTGAAGGTGCTAAAGCCATCCTGGAAGATGCTGGTATTGTTGACACGGATGGTGATGGCTGGCGTGAACTCGACGGTCAGAAGCTGTCCTACAATGCGGTCTGCCCCAATGGCTGGTCTGACTGGCAGGCTGCCATGGAAATCGTGGCTGCCGCTGGAGAAGATATCGGCATTGAGATCACGACCCTGTACCCTGAATGGGGTGTTTACCAGACCGTCTTCATCAACGGCGATCAGCAGGAATATGACATCTTCATGGTCTGGAGTGATGGTGCTGGCCCAACCCAACCTTGGGGCCGTGTTCGTCAACTCATGAACCCTGCATTCGCTGAAACACAAGGCAACTGGAACGGCAACTGGGGCGGCTACGTCAATCCCCGCATGGCTGAGATCATTGATGAGATTCCCGCCACAACCGATCAAGATACGCTCATTGACCTCTACACGGAAGCCACCGAGATCTATCTGACCGATATTCCTTCCTTCACGCTTATGTATCGTCCCGACCAATTCTATACGGTGAACGAAAGTATCTGGACGAATTATCCTGCAGCGGATGATGGCCGGAGCATCCCCCCGATGAACCTGCTTGATGGTTTCAGCATCGCAGGTCTGTATGAACTCGAGCTTGTCAATCCGTAAACATTAATCCACTAATCAACAACTGCCATGTTCCATGAAAACTGGAACATGGCAGTTCTTCTAATGGCTAATCAAGAGGAGGTGTCTGATTGAAAGGCTATCTTAAATACTTTAGCGGCAAGCTTGTGTGGTTCCTAATAACACTCGTTGCGGCATTTTTACTTAATTTTATATTGCCCCGGTTGATGCCAGGCGATCCGGTGGCGATCATCACACAAAGGGTGGTCCAGGGCATGGCCAGCCAAACCGGAATCCAAAAGGTTTATGAGCATTATGCAGAAGTTTTCGGAACCAACAAGCCCATCCACGAACAATTTATCATCTATATAAAGAACGTCTCGCAAGGTAATTTTGGCCTCTCATTCAGCCAATATCCCAGACCCGTTGCAGATATTATCAAATCTTCGATCTGGTGGACGGTGGCACTGCAATTCCCGGCGATCATTGTGGGTTGGTTAATTGGAAATACACTTGGCGCTTTAGCTGCCTATCTCAAGAAGGGCTTTGATAAAGTAATCATGCCCGCGAGTATTTTTATGAGTAATTTACCAGCATTTGGGATGGCAGTGATTTTGCTGGTGATTTTTGGCGTTCAATTGAAGTGGTTTCCCACTTCAGGTGGTTATGGATTTGATATGATCCCCAACTTCAGCTGGGATTTTATCTGGTCTGTAATTATACATTATCAATTACCCTTCTGGTCGATTGTTATCATTGCTATTGGCGGTCAGGCGATAGGGATGCGCTCCATGGCTATCTATGAGTTGAATGCGGATTATGTCAAATACAGCCGTTTCCTTGGTATAAAAGATCACAAGACTATTATGTATGTTTTTAGAAATGCCATGTTACCCCAGGTGGCCGGTCTGGCTTTATCGATTGGTACTATGGTTGGCGGTGCGTTGGTGGCGGAGGTGATCTTTAGTTATCCAGGGCTGGGTTCTACGACTCTAACGGCGGTAATGGGCCAGGATTATCCCCTGATTTCAGCAACCACATTGATCATCACAATCATGGTGCTGGCTGCGACCTTTCTTATTGAAATTCTTTACGGCATCATTGACCCGCGTATTAAAGCGGCGCAAACGGAATAAGGAGAGAGTTTGATATGAAACATACAATTAAGGAGGTTTTTCGCTCTCCAAAATTCGTTATTGGTTTTTCAATTCTTATGGCAGTGCTGTTGATTGTGATCGTTTATCCACTTTTGGTATCCGATGAGCCCTTAGAAATTATCGGTCTGGGAACGTTCTTTGAACCTGGGATCTATGTCAATGTTTATGACAGCGTAGGCTCTCGTGCATATACGCTTAATTTGGATGACGCCGCTGAAAAGCGGATTAACAGCAAGTTGGGTGAACAGGAACGTCTTGATATTCAGGAGTGGCTTTTAGACTATGGTATTCCTGAAGAAGAGATCGACATTGAGGACACCGAAAAAATCTTGGAACAGTGGGAGAATAATTATGATTCCAGTCTAAGATTCAAGGGGATGACTTCTGCCAGGAAGAAATACTTTGCCAGGCTCGATGCTTCTCTCGAAGGCATTCTGGCAACGGAGGGGGTGATCATTGCAGTAGAAAACGAGGAGACGAATGCATTAGAACAGAAAGCTATCATAGAACAAACCGATTTCGTGAATATCAATCAGGTTCCTAATGTGAGGGTATTACCCCTTGGCACGGATAACTTCGGACGAGATATGCTGACGGAGTTGATTTCAGCAACTGGTACATCCCTAAAGATTGGTTTTGTCGCTGGTCTAATCGCAACTTTGATCGGTTTGACTTTGGGATTGTTATCAGGGTATATCGGAGGTTGGGTGGATGACATCATAATGTTCATCACCAATCTATTTACAGTCATCCCCAGCTTTGTTTTGTTAGTATTAATTTCCTACAGCATTGGTCAGGAACAACGCGGTGCTGTCACGGTCGCTGTCGTGATTGGGTTCACTTCCTGGGTATGGACGACCCGTGCTGTACGAGCGCAAGTGATTTCTTTGCGCAATCGAGACCATGTGAATCTATCGAAATTATCCGGGCACTCCATTATCCATATCATCGTCGCAGATATTTTGCCGTATATCGCTTCTTATGTTGTGATGGCGTTTATTCTGCAAATTTCCTCGGGAATCCTGGCAGAGGCTGGATTGTCGATCCTAGGGCTGGGACCTAAAACAACCGATGTGCCAACACTGGGATTGATGATGAACTGGGCAATGATCTACTCGGCGCATATCATGGGAAAATGGTGGGCGTATTTCCCTGTAATTGCAATCATTGCTTTGATTTCATTCTCGATGAATTTAATGAATACAGGTCTCGATCAAGTATTCAATCCAGCATTGAGGGACTAGGTGATTGATATGTCAAGAATAATGTTAGAAGTAAATGAAATAACGACGAAATATATCACCCGGTTTAAAGAAAACGTCTACGCGGTTGACCATGTTTCGCTGAAAGTCGAAGAAGGGAAGTCACTGGGAATTGCGGGAGAATCAGGCTGTGGTAAATCTACCCTTGCGCTCAGCTTGATGGGGTATTACTTCCCACCGCTGTATTATACGAGTGGTGAGATCATCATTGATGGACTAAATATTACCGGGATGAATCCAGATGAGATTCGTAAATCGATACTGGGAACGGAGATAGCTTATATCCCTCAATCTGCGATGAATGCCCTAAATCCTACTCAAAAAATCATCAGGTTTATTGAGGATGTTATTCACGCACATGATCCATACGCCACAAAAAAAGAAATTTACGACCTTGCCAGTTCACGGTTCGAGACTTTAGGGCT
>CAYTXE010000129.1:0-6451 GCA_964441045.1 uncultured Candidatus Brevefilum sp. | reverse complement strand
GCAACAGCATGGTAGGGATCATACTGTACACCTGAGGGATCAAGTTTCCCTTTCGATTTCAGAGAATTTACGAGGTTAGCATAAATTTCAACATCCTCGCCACCCATCTCTCCAAATTCTCTCCCAGCTCCAGAAGCGACCCGATGTACTTCCATTGCTTGTTGGAAACCCATGGTATCTACGTCCAACTCTTGTTCCTGGGCAATATCCCGAGTGATTTCTAAAGGCAATCCGTGGGTGGCATAGAGGTCAAATGCTTTCTCACCATCCATTATTTTTTCACCTTTTTGTTTGAGTTCTTCAAGAAGCTCATTTAGATGGTCCAGGCCGGCATCGATTGTCTTTTTGAACTGAATTTCCTCCCGGGTCAGGTTATCCAGAATCGTTTTAGTATTGCGTTTGATCTCCGGATAGAAATCGCCATATTCATCAATAACAACTTGTGCTACTTTCGCCAAAAAGGGAGCTTTCAAGTTGAGTTTTAATCCAAATCGTGCAGCACGTCTCACCAGCATTCGGCATACATAGTTTCTGCCAATATTCCCGGGAACCACACCATCGGCGATCAGGAAAGTTGTGGCTCTCGCATGATCAGCAATCACACGATAGGGCGTCAGGTTCGCATCACGTTCTGCATCGTTGTGGCCGGTCAGTGCTTGAACACGCTGGATCAAGGGTATGAAAAGGTCAGTTTTATAATTTGAGGGGACATCTTGAAGAATGGAAACCAACCGCTCAAATCCCATTCCTGTATCGACGTGCTTTTTCTCAAGTGGAATGAGAACGTTTTCGCTGAGGCGATTGTATTGGATGAAAACATTGTTCCAAATCTCAAGAAAACGTTCACAATCACCATTTACGCCGCAGACATGGTTGGGATCATCTGATAGATTGCAATATTCAGGACCACGATCAAAATGGATCTCGCTGTCAGGTCCGCAGGGGCCTGTTTCCGCCATTTCCCAGAAATTATCTTTTCTTCCAAAGGGAAGGAGGTGATCCGGGTCGAAACCAGGCTGCTGAAGCCATATTCCAGCAGCTTCTTTGTCTTCAGGTATTTCATTCAGTTCGTCTTTGAAGTAAGTAGCCCAAAGACGATCTTTGGGCAGGTGCCAAACTTCAGTAAGGAGCTGCCATGCCCAGGTGATCGCTTCCTTTTTATAATAATCTCCAAAAGACCAATTTCCGAGCATTTCAAAGAAAGTGTGGTGGGTATTATCCCGACCAACTTGATCAAGGTCGTTGTGTTTCCCTGAGACACGCAGACATTTTTGAGAGTTCACCGCGCGTGAATAAGGACGTTGATCCGTACCCAGAAAGACATCTTTGAATTGGACCATGCCTGCGTTGGTGAACAATAAAGTTGAATCACCACCGGGGACAAGGGGAGAGGAGGGGACGAAAGTATGGCCGTGTTCTTCAAAGAAATTGATAAATTCTTGCCGGATTTGTGCACCTGTGGGCTTATCTTGCATAATATCTCCTGAAAAAGATATAAATTTGCGTATTAAATCAATTATACGATGTTAATCCCAAAATTTCCCAACTTTAATCACTCTGATGATTGAAAGCTTCATCAATCTTAGTACAGATAGCATGAATAATGGCGACATCAACCACTTGAATATCTGCTGTATTATCTCCAGGGATACCGATTGGAAAATGAGCATATTCTGATAATTGATTAGGAATAGGTCCTGTTATCGTTATGACATACAATCCGCACTTCCTTGCAGTCTGGGCAGCTTTGATGGTATTTGGAGAGGTACCGCTGGTTGAAATGGCTATCAATACATCGCCTTGTAGACCCAACGCCTCAACCTGTCGAGAGAAAATATCCTCAAAACAAAAATCATTTCCCGCAGAAGTGAGTATGGCTGAGTCCGCTGTTAATGCAATTGCTGGAAGCGCCTGGCGCATAACTTCAAAATGGACAACAAGCTCAGAAGCGAAATGTTGGGCATCTGATGCACTACCACCATTTCCACAAATTAGAATTTTCTGTTTATTCCGTAACGCATCAATAAGTATTTCTGCCCCCTGGTCAATGACTTCGCCAAGATGATGAGCTGATTTGTGGAGAACATCTCCTGCGTGGCTCAGATATTGATAAGAAAAACTATTAGAACTTCCCTTTGACGAAGGTTTGCTAACTTGATTGAAATTATTAAGATTTCTGTCATTCATAAATTAAAACTCAATTTCTAAATAGTTTGACACATACACACATTTTTTCTGTCATCTAAAATCTTAGGAATAAATTTCTGCGCTGTAAGATATATATTATGAGAGTAACAAAGTAATAGATGTTTTGCGTATTGCTGTTACAGTATTTCTTTAGCCCAGGTTCTTGCCCTTTCAAGTTCTCCATCTGCCAATGGTCCCTCTGTATCTATTACGGCAAATCCTGCATCTTCAAGAGATAAATCTGCACCAGCCCTGGATAAGGCTTTGTTGATTTTCTCAGCAGCATAGCCGAAAATCTTGATCATCAAGCGCAGAAACCCCGGATTGGCTTGCTCTAAGGGGAAGCGTGTATCAAAAGCTGCTGCTTGCACGCCATTTAGAGCACTTCGATCCAACCCTTTCAGGAAGGTGATTATCTCAGGTGTGGGACGGAAAGCCCTTGTTGGAGATCCAACGAAGAGGATGCTTAGATTTTGTAAGTCGGTCTGATTTACTTCAGAAACTTTCTTCACTGATGCTTCACCAACCGCTTCGCCAATTCCCTCTGCGATCTTTGCTGTGTTACCAAATACTGAATCATAAACTACTAATTTTTCTGTCATATTAATTATCTTTCTGTTTGGATAAGAGGATGAATCTGTTATTTCAGAGAACAATGTTGATAAATTCTCTCAATCAAGATTTTGCCGACCCGCCAAAGACCTCAACAGGGTGCTTTGGTCTGCATACTCCAAATCTCCGCCTACTGGTAATCCCAATGCCAGACGAGTCACACGAATACCCAGTGGACTAAGCCTTTCATGTAAATACATGGCAGTGGCATCCCCCTCCATGCTTGGATTAGTGGCAAGAATTACTTCTTTGAAGTCGTTATTCTTGATCCTTTCGTATAGCTCTTTGATTTTGATATCTTCTGGGCCGATCCCCTCGATGGGGGAGAGCACGCCATGCAGGACATGATAAAGCCCATTGTATCCAGCTGTCTTTTCTATCGCAAGGACATCCAGGGGTTCTTCCACAACACACAAAACATCCCGATCGCGGGTCTCACTGGCGCATATTTCGCAAATATGAGTGTCTTTATTGGTGATATTGAAGCACACTTCGCATAGCCTCGTGTTTTCCTTTATGCCTTTTAACGCATCTGCCAGGCTTTGAGAGATATCTTCAGGTGCACGCAGTAGAAAAAACGTCAAACGTGAGGCTGTCTTAGGTCCTATGCCTGGTAATCGTGAAAACGCATCGACTAAGTTCTGGACAGGTTTGGGGAGGTTTTGCATGATGTATGTTTACATTCCCAATCCCATTCCACCAAGCATGCTGGTGAAAGGGGCCATTTTTTCTGATGCAAGCTTTTGAGATTTTTCCAAAGCAGTATTGACAGCACTAGTGATAAGATCCTGAATCATCTCAATATCCGGATCTTCAAACAATTCTGGGGAGATGGTAATCGAACGACATACCTGGTCACCTGTCATTGTTATAGAAATAACTCCGCCTCCTACAGTAGCGGTTATCGGTTCGTTTGCCAATTCCGCTTGAGCTTGTTCCATTTGCTGCTGCATTTGTTGAATCTGAGCCATCATACCAGCGCCTTTTTGAGGACGAGGGCGATTATATCCCTTTGCCATGCTGTTATCCTTTCAATTCAATTCGTTATTCTGCTTCTTTCGCACTGCTGATTTTACCACCCAGATCCCTGGTTGCAGTCCCAACCATACCGTCCTTATCTATTTTGATATTCTCAGGGAGTGTGTTGGATTGAAGAGTTGTAACGATGCACTTGATGAGCAGGGGTTGGCCCAGTACTTCTTCTAAGATATCCCTCGTTAAGACGAGGTTACCTTCCTTCACCATGAAACCCTTGACCATTTCAGAAGTGAAACCAAGGATCAATGTATTTTCTTCAATTCCAACCAGTTTGGCACTATTTAAAATGCCTTCAGTGCGGGGATTATGCTTTCTTACCAATGATTTGACTTTTCCCCAAGCTGCCTGAATGTCGTTTATCGACATTACATCTTCTGGTTGGGAACCTGTGGCCGTTTTCTTTTCTTCGTTTTCTTGTGATTCATCAGCTTCTTCAAGGTCAATCTTAGGGATGGGATGTTCTTGGTCGGTGGAAGCTACATCAGGCGTTGTTTCAGCCTGTTTCTGTGCTGCACTGGGTGTTGGCTTAGAGGGGATTTCATTGGAAGGTTTTTCCACAGACTTCTTGATTCTGGGTGAGGTTTTTTTTTCTTGTTTTTGGATCTTGCTTTTGTTTTCGACAGAAGTTTTGGCTAATGCTGGTTGGGTATTCAATTTTGTCAGGTATGAAGTGAAAGCCAATTCCAATCCCAAACCAGGGTGCCAATTCGCATGCTCTTCAGTGGTTGCACGGTTGAACGCTTCGATGGCATTAAGTAATTCCACCATTGTGAATTGTTCGGCATGCCCCTTGATTTTTTGGGTGACTTCCTCAGCGGTTTGAACCAGATCCACATTGCCCATTTTGAAGAGCAGTACGTTTCTTAAATAGGTTACCAGCTGACGTGAAAACTGACGGGGATCTGTACCATTTCCAAGCGTTGTGTTTATCTGAGCTAAACCTTGTGCTGAATCTTGTTTTATCAATGCATCAATGATCTGGATCACATTGCTACTGGTAGCAGTCCCCAATATTTGTTGAGTCTTCTCTAAAGTAACTGGTTCATCAGTCGATGCAAGCTGATCAAGTAGTGAAATAGCATCTCGGAGACTGCCGGTAGCTTGCCTGGCGATTTCCTTAAACACATCATCTTCGACGTTAATACCTTCATCTTTGCTTTTTGATTTAAGATGTTTGACGATGACATCAATAGGGATCGGCCGGAATTCATGCCTCTGACACCGTGATAGTACAGTTGCGGGGATTTTATGAATCTCAGTGGTTGCTAAAATGAAAATAGCATGGGGAGGTGGTTCCTCCAGCGTTTTCAACAATGCGTTGAAAGCCGCTGTTGAGAGCATATGGACTTCGTCGATGATATAAACCTTGAATTTTCCTTGAGAGGGAGAAAAATTGATCTTTTCACGTAAATCACGTACATCATCAACACTTGTATTGGACGCTGCATCGATCTCGATCAAATCCATGAATCGGTCAGCGTTGAATGCCTGGCAATGAGTGCAATTGTTGCACGGACGGTTCCCCATATCTTCATCTAAACAATTTACAGCTTTTGCCAGCAGTCGAGCTGTGGAAGTTTTACCTGTTCCGCGAGGGCCAGCGAAAAGGTAAGCATGGGCAACGCGATCATGCATCACTGCATTTTGCAGTGTTTGGACTACATGTTCCTGTGCAACAACTTCATCCCATTTTTGTGGTCGCCATTTACGATAAAGAGCTTTAGCCATAATAGTTTTTCAGGGTATTAAATATGATGTGAGAATATCTCCATCGGCATTGAGAAGGTTCGCGGTCTCACCGGATTGCCAGATCGGAGTGTCGGACTGCCAATACAATTCTATCACTGAGTTCATCCCTTTTTTTGATAGAACTTTTATCGCTCCTTCACTGTTGAGGATTAATGCGGGAAATGTGAATACATGGTCTTGCTCATCAACAAGCAGCCATCCGGTCAGATCTATGGGACCCTGGCTCTGATTATGAATTTCAACATATTCCATATCCAAATTGCCAGCACCAACAATAATATGGATGGTCACGGCAATTTCTTCTTTAATAAATTCAAGGGATGGTTCAGAGGCTGATTGAGGGTCAACAATACCTTGCTGCTGAGTAGTCTCATAAAGATTGGTATTTGGTGCACTTATCAAAGCAGCTTCTTTGGGCTGGGGATGATAATGATCCCAGATCAATAAAACCGCCAGCGTAATACCTGCGGACACTACAATATTGATCAGCAGATACACGAAAAATCTTGATGTCTTATTCATTGACGCAACCTTCATACATAATAAAATGATAGCACAGCTTCTTCGATTTGGTTAAAATTCTTTAAGTTTTAACATCTGTGGTGGATTCTTTCGGTATATGATTTAAAGTCTATTTTTCTTCAATTAACAAACTGATAACAATTCTTTCTTTTTCCCTTAATAACCGTATGATATCCTAGTATTGATTTAGGGAAATTGATTCTCTCCTTTCAAGTTTGACCTGAATCTTAAGGTTGTGTTTCAAACACAACTGAGATATGAGGTAATATTATTAAAAACAAAGCAGGCGTTTGGTGAGGCGCCTGCTTTGTGGTTAAAACTGCTGAAAAGATTTATTGCTTTT
>CAYTXE010000128.1:0-6517 GCA_964441045.1 uncultured Candidatus Brevefilum sp. | reverse complement strand
CCCTATACCACCCACTGCATATTGAAATGCGTTGATCGGGACGAGTAGCAGGAAAGATGCCTTTAGAGAGAGAAGATGACAGTCTGAAAGTCTTCTCAGGTAAGATCCAGCGAAAACCACCCGGGAGCATAAACCAGAAAAGCCCAAAGTGTGGCTGAGTAAGGTAAACGGTTTGCCCCGTTATCGGCACCATGAGATGCCCTAAATGAAGGTTTATGGGCGAATCTGGGTGGAACCGCGTGAGAAGCCTCTCGCCCCAGTGGGCGAGGGTTTTTTGTTTAAATTTGTTTAATAAACAAAAGCCTGGTTGAATAGCCAGTCAAATTAGTCGAAACTGATTCAAAGGAGATAGATGATGGCAGAAAAATATGAAGATTCAAAACTTTATCGTGTAAGGCATTCTGCTGCCCATGTTATGGCACAAGCGGTATTGGAGAAATTTCCGGAAGGCAAAGTTGCGATTGGTCCACCAATCAAGGACGGTTTTTACTATGACTTTGACCTCCCGCGCCCCTTGACCCCTGAAGATTTAGAAGACTTTGAAGCTCGGATGCGTGAGATCATAAAAAATGACAGCCAGTTCCTACGGGAAGAGGTTTCCGCTGTGGAAGCCCGTGAGATCTTCGGAGATCAACCCTATAAGCTGGATTTAATTTCAGGCCTTGAAGAAGGTGGAATGGATGAACACGGTAACCCGGTGGATGAGAAGCCGGTCATCTCGATTTATAAAAGTGATACGTTTGTTGACTTATGTCGAGGGCCGCATGTGGAAAGCACGGGAAAGATCAATCCCAAAGCCATCAAGTTGATGAATGTAGCTGGTGCTTACTGGCGCGGAGATGAGAATAATCCCATGCTCCAGCGTATTTATGGTACGGCCTGGCTCTCCCCAAAGGACTTAAAAAAGTATCTATGGCGTTTAGAAGAGGCAAAAAAGCGAGATCACCGGAAACTGGGCCGCGAATTGGACCTTTTCAGTGTCAGTGATGAGGTCGGTTCAGGTTTGATCCTCTGGCATCCAAACGGCGCGAAAGTGCGTTTCTTAGCAGAGCGTTTTTGGGAAGATGAACACATTAAGAACGGTTACGACTTTGTATATACGCCGCATATTGGCAAAGCTAATCTATGGAAGACGAGCGGGCATCTGGATTTCTATGCAGAGAATATGTATGCGCCGATCGAGATTGAGGACCAGCAGTACTATCTCAAACCGATGAACTGCCCCTTCCACGTGGAGATCTACAAGTCGGGCATTCGCTCCTATCGAGACTTACCCTTACGCTATGCTGAACTAGGAACAGTGTATCGTTATGAACGCAGCGGTGTGATGCATGGCCTGATGCGTGTACGAGGTTTCACGCAGGATGATGCTCACCATTTCTGTGCGCCAAGCCAAATGCCGGAGGAGATCGATTTTGTGCTGTCCTTCAGTCTTCATATCCTGCGCTCTTTTGGGTTCAAAGAGATCAATGCTTATCTGAGCACGCGACCCGAGAAGGCAGTAGGCGATCCGAAACGCTGGCGAGATGCTGAGGCTGCTTTGGAAGCGGCTTTGAAACGGGCTGAGCTGCCCTATGAGGTTGATCAAGGTGGCGGAGCTTTTTATGGACCAAAGATTGATCTAAAGATCAACGATGCATTAGGACGTGAATGGCAGCTTTCAACGATCCAGTTTGATTTCAACCTGCCTGAAAGATTCGATATGTCGTACATTGCAGAGGATGGTCAACCCCATCGTCCATACATGATCCACCGAGCACTGATGGGCAGTATTGAGCGTTTCTTTGGCGTATTAATTGAGCATTATGGTGGGGCATTCCCGATTTGGCTGTCCCCATTGCAAGCAGTGATCATCCCGATAGCTGATCGGCATGTAGAATATGCCAGGAGTGTAGCAGCAGATCTCAAACAAGCTGGTCTCCGTGTGAAAGTAGATGAACGCAGCGATAGAATGAACGCCAAGATTCGTGATGCTGAGAAACAGAAGACACCCTACATGCTTGTCATTGGCGATCGGGAGATGGAAGGAAATCAGATCGATATCCGTCGCCGCAGCCGTGAGCGGTTGGGCGCTATGAAGGTAGAAGACTTCATAGCCATGGCAGTTAAAGAAGTTGAAGAAAAGGTTGAAGGCTGAGTGCCGTGAATAATTGTATAGACGCACTTGTGCGTCTCTATATATCGCATTTTTGAGGCTATTTTCTACCAAAATCAGTGATTTTTGATATACTGATCTTGAAAACTGTTGACGATTCAGGATGCCTTATGGTAAGATAAATGCCGTTCCCTGTTCAGGGAATACTATTTATGTTAATTGAGATTGGCAGCATTAGAAGGAGAAAAAACTATAAGTAGCAAAGATGATTATCGGATAAATAAGCGGATAAGAGCGACGAAAATTCGTCTGATCGAAGCAGATGGCGAAAATATCGGAGTCGTAAGCTTACGTGAAGGATTGGATCGAGCGGAAGCACAAGAACTAGATTTGGTAGAAGTCGCTCCCAACGCCAACCCTCCCGTTGCCAGAATCATGAATTTTGGCAAGTTCCTGTATGAGAAGGAAAAGAAGGAGCGGGAAGCACGTAAAGCCCAGACGAAAGTCGAGATCAAAGAGATCAAATTGCGTCCAAAGACCACAGACCACCATAAAGGTTTCAAAGTTCGTGATGCACGTCGATGGCTTACAGAAGGAAAGAAAGTCCGTGTGACGATACGTTTCCGAGGACGTGAAATCACTTATCCTGAGATCGCACTGGAAGATCTACGAGAGATTGCCGAGGAATTATCGGATGTCTCTGAAGTAGAACAAGCCCCAAAAATGGAGGGGCGAACGATGTTCATGATGCTCATTCCGGAAAAATAAGCGCTATCGATCATCTTATCAGACTAATTTGTTAACCAAGTAAAAGCCCTACGGCATGATAATCTGCGCCGTAGGATTTTGATGAAAGGAGTGTCGAATGCCACGTAAACAAAAAGCTGGCAAATACAAGATCAAGACGCATAAAGCGACCTCGAAGCGGTTTAAGGTGACCGGTTCTGGACAGGTAATGCGCACTAAAATTGGCAAAGGTCACTTACGCCGACGAACGTCAGATCGCACGAAAATGTTGTTTGAACGTATGATCCCTGTTAAAAGTCGTTCACTGAAGAAAAAAGTTCGTAGTCTCGCACCTTATATGAACAAAAAAAAATAAATTTATTGGAATAATTCAATGGTTGCGGCTGTTGGGTGTAGGCAACAGGTGATGTAATCAATCATCGACGCCCAGGGGCTCGCAAAGGAGTATGAAATGGCACGTGTAAAAAGTGGTCCGCATGGGTACAAGCGGCACAAAAAAATATTAAAACTGAACAAAGGTTATTACGGCACCAAGAGCAAATTATTTCGACGGGCAAATGAACAATACCTGAAGAGTCAATGGTATGCATATCGTGATCGTCGGAATCGCAAACGAGATCTACGCAGGCTTTGGATTTCGCGGATCAATGCGGCTGCTCGCCAGAATGGTACAACCTACAGCCGGCTGATCCACGGTATGAAAGAAGCCAAGATCAACCTTAATCGCAAGATGTTGGCTGATTTAGCCGTTCGAGAGCCGGATGCCTTTGCTGTGATCGTTGAAAAGGCTATGAAATAGATTTCATTGATGTGATATATCAAAACTATTCCGATTAGCGGGATAGTTTTTGTTTAAGTTCTTCCCTTATGTGGATAAAATAGCGATAGCTGTTTTTTTAATATTCCACAAGCTTCTCTAAATCCTTAGCTTGACTGACCAAATAATTTGCCTCCAAAAGAGTTGGATGTCTTTTCAGGATAGGCTTTTCACTATTCACAACAACAAGTCTTTCGTGTAAAGTCTCCGGGTCGCAGAGTGAGAGTTTCTCAATGGTGTCAATGCCTGTTTCGTAGAGTAATCTCACACGAACTCCCTTGATATCAACAATGCGTGTCAGGTCTGCCAGCTTGACAAATTTTTGGATCGCTTCAAGTGGAAGGTCACACTTTTTCGCCAGTGCCTCTCGTTCTGGTGTCGTTCGCCCGTTCTTTAACAACCCTTCCGCATCTGTGATTCCAATTTCAGCTAGCTTAGTAATCTGTTCCACAAGAATGTCCTGAATATCCTTCAATTTAAAAGGATTCCGCTTGCCTCGTTTTAGAGATGTTTCACGTTGTCGCAGGTTAGCGGCCAGCTTACGCATTGGTGCATTTGTTTGTAATCATAATAGCGATACAAAGCCCATAAGTACGAATTCACTGATTTACACTGGCTCTTCATCCAGGATATAAACGCATGTAAATCTTCAGGTTTTACCGCATTGATGTCTGTGTTATTGTGATAGTCATGACAGTAGGCTTCAAATTCCCCACTCAATCGGATGCGCTGGGCAATGGTTCCCTCCGAACGCTTTTGTTTCTTTAGGAATGTGCGGAATCCATCTTTATTCATAATCAAATTTCCCTTGTGCTTTGGCTGTCATTTGCGGGGAGTTGATGCACCTGTATAGGTTTGTAAATATTTTAAATCTATCCTTTACTACCAATTAAGTTCGATTATTGATCACCTGTGTGATTTCAGGTTCATCTTCATCCAGATTCGTAGGTCATGAACGTTTGTGATCCCCCGCCATGGTATTTTGGGGACAGGGCAAACTGCGTGACAGAAAAACAATCACATTCCCCATAAATTGTCACGTAAGCTCCGCTGTATGTGACCTACTATTCTTTAAATTAAGTTCGATTAATCACCGTCTGTGTCGATTTCCGGTTCACCTTCATCCATATCAAGTTGAAATTCGGGCATAACAAATCGCATCAAGCGGTTGTTTTGTGCATCTCCAACCCAGATACGTCCCTGGTCATCAACAGCTAATCCGCTAACGATACCGATTTCACTTGGTCCTGAGCCATAACCGCCCCAAGTAAGTAAGAAGTTTCCCTGTGAATCGAATACGAGTACACGTCCCATAATTGGATCTGCGATATAGGAGTTGTAGTCCGAATCAACTGCCAGGAAGGGTTTATTGTCCAAAGACTCACCATACCAGGCATCAACGTCCCAGGTGATGTGGGTTGGGTAGTTAAGAGCACCACCATCCGGGATCATGATTTGGATGCGTTTGTTCCAGGTATCAGCGATATATAGCTGCCCGCGATCGTCCACACTGATACCAACAGGTTCATCAAATTGGCCAATGCCCAATCCTGCGCCTCCAAAAGCTGCCAGGTCATTGCCCTCGCTATCAAAAATCACCACGCGTTTATTTCCCGTGTCCGTGACGAACACGTGGCCATCCTGGTCCACTGCAATGCCGCGTGGTCCCCAAAAGTG
Organism: uncultured Candidatus Brevefilum sp.; assembly: GCA_964441045.1. Lineage (GTDB taxonomy): Bacteria > Chloroflexota > Anaerolineae > Anaerolineales > Anaerolineaceae > Brevifilum. The sequence goes on along the minus strand of CAYTXE010000128.1, from coordinate 1,181 downwards.
ATAGCGGGTCTCGGCTGCGCCGAACTGACCCCACATGGTCAGGAAATCACCTTCAGCAGTGAATTTCTGGATGCGGCTGTTCCATGTATCCGTGACATATACGGAGCCATCCAGGCCAACAGCCACACCCCAGGGTTCATTAAACGTGCCTTCTGGAGCCATGATGTTATTGTTGAAATCACTGGCACCATATTCACCCCAGGTATGCATCAAATTGCCCTGTGAATCGAGATGCAGGATGCGGTGGTTCAGGGAGTCAGCGACATATAAACTGCCATCGGGGGCTAAGGCGATATCCCTCGGGGCATTCATTTGGAATTGGTCATCACCATACAGGATTTGATCTGCTTCCACACTGATCGTATTTTCCTCATAGGGATCCACTGAGGGTTCCAGGGTAATTGGCGCTGAGCCATATTCCCAGATCTGAGAGACAACATCCTTGCGAATATACATCTGGAAAGATTCTGAAGGCTGCCAATTTTCAATGGTGAGGGTGTTAACATTCGTCAGGGTGGCATAGGGTTCGTAGTTACGGTTGAACCAGATCTCCCACAAGGCTGTGCGCATATCCGGATTGGATAGAGCATTCCAGGCTCTTTGTAAGGTCAGGTTGTAATAAGCCTGCGAAGGCCACCACAAGCGATGATAGTCATATTTTATGTAGTCATCTCCCACAACTGGTTCAATCAAGCCATAGTTCCCGCTGCCAACAAGGATGATGGGGGCATCACGCAGGTCACGTGTGGGGTTTTCAGAGTACCAGCGTTTGTTCGGGTAATCCCGGAAATACCACCAGTACGGGTATAAAAGGTCGCTGTCATAGGCGACAATGATATCCTTCCCACCGGTCAGACGGTGGCTGATCTCCTCTATTTGTTCCAGAGCGTCTTTTGGATCACGGGCGGCATGGGCATAGACCAAAAATTCTTTTGCGGTGTCATATAGGATGAAATTCGCCCTGTATGCTGTGCGTATGGTGATAATTGAAAGGATGGTGATGAACAGGATCAGCATCATTTTCCCTATTTGTTTGAGCTTCCAGTTTCGCAATAGGAAATATAATCCCACACCCGATGCAATCATACTGACAATCGCCAGCAGGAAAGTGCTGGTCGTTTCCAACTGGGCCATTTCTTTACCTTGAAATGGCGGGGTTGCCCCAAGCAGTGTGCCAAATG
>CAYTXE010000127.1:0-6533 GCA_964441045.1 uncultured Candidatus Brevefilum sp. | reverse complement strand
TGGGGGCATTCTCTACTTTCAACAGACCATTATAATCACCATAGGCTAAACCAGTAGAATCAAAGGTCACATCCACATCTAAAGAGCTGTCCGCAGGGATAGAACCAAGTATCGGTTCTTCAGAGAGCCAGGGAATATCATTTGCTTCACCCTGTACACCATCCAATGAGATATCATCGATACCAGCTTCTGCACCATTATCACCGATATACTGGAAGCCAATCTTCACAGGGCTACCCGGCAAGTATGGACCTAAGTCAATCGTGGACTGTGCCCAAGTCCTTGTCGCAACCCAATCTTCGTCCAAATTCTTGACGAAAATATCATCACCGCCGCCCACATCTCCAACCACCAACCAAACATTCAGGTCACAGTTATCATAAGTATCGCGGCACCAGTAAAGGTTTCCAAACGACCAGACTGATAAGGTCCCTTCGGACAAATCATACTCGGGTGTCAGCAGCCACTCATCCTGACCATAATCGTACTGTACTCGAGTCTTATAGGTGCCAGAGTGGGGAGAATAGTCATTTTGCTCCCAGGTAGCGCTAGAATTTGTAATCTCTTGCGACCATCCCAAAGGTGGGAACGCATCTTCAAAGCCTTCATCAATCAGGATGTCCATCGTTTCATTCTCAAGATTTCCACCCCCAGCGATTTCTGTCGCATGTTTCAATTGATTAGCACCTGGCACATCATACTCAGGTGAGTAACTATCGCTTTGTGTCTTACCTGTCAATGGCGCATCAAATACATTGAAAATGTTTTTCGATCCTGTTAATTTAACCAAATCCAGGCCAAAGCTCTGACCATCCACACACACGTACTGCCAGGCAATTCTAACATTACCATAGCCATCAAAATCAGAAAGATCAAAGATCATTTGTCGATATTCAATACTTGACCAATTCTCATTTCGAATCAAATCCCAGATCGGCTCAACCGTCAGCGGCGTACCGGATTCATCGGTAACCCACAGTTTCATGGTTGCACCGGGGTTTAGTGTATCCGAAATTGCCAGGAAGGATAATTCAAGGTTGACCATTTCACTGACATCCACAATGGGTGAAAGTAACCACTCATCAGATTCCGCAGGGTAATCAAAATTGATCCAGCCGGCATAATCACCATCAAAAACATATTCAGGGTAAGTGACCTCATCGATGAGAGTCCACTCACGGATTGTGTCGCCTTTATGGATCGTTTCCCATCCCCCAGCAGGCGGCAGGACACCTCCTTCAAAACCTTCACTTAATATAACGGTTGGTGTCATCGTCTCTGATTCTAAGATTTCAAAGCCTGCATCACCTGCACCTGAATTAATGAGGGATAAAGTTTTCATGGCAGTCTGATCTGTATCAAGCCATTGTTCCTCGCTCTCTGGAACAACACTTAAGCAGGGTGCCAGCAAGCGTAAATCTAAATCGGTAATCATATCCAAATCTGCCATCACCACAACATCTTCGACCAATAATGTCTCATAACCATCCAGCATGATTTCTATGTCATAAGTCCCGGCAATCAACGACCAGGAATAACCGCCGTCCATTCCAGAAGTCAGACTGGCAACCAATGTCCTTTCAGCATCATAAATATTCACTGCTGCACCTTCAACAGGTGTTGGGTTCACATCACAGGCTTCAAGTACAGATATGGTGCCTAAAATTGTTCCCCATGTCTCCGGCCGCAAGACATGCAATGTCACCGGGATATTATCATAAACATCAGGTGTATCGTGCTGAGCCTGAAGTTCGGCGTAATAATCCCCAGGTTGTTCGAGCATGGAAGGGTCAAAGGTCAATGTCACCTCAACATAGTCGCTTGCATCTACTGTACCGCTGACTGGATCCTCAGAAAGCCATATTTTATCACCTCCACCTAACACGCCCTTACCTCGGATCAAAAAATTACCAGGGAAGCCAAAACCATCCATCAATCCCCAGACATTATCCGGCGGCAGCGCTAAGTCTGTTGGAGGGGGTGAAGTCAGCCACCAACCCGCCCAGGAACGTTCCTGAGAAGTGGTCTGATCAATCGCGGCTGGGTGATATTCTGTTCCAGGAACTTCTAAGGCAACCACGCCGATCAAAACGTCACCAGGACCACTCAGAAGGACGCCGCCAGGAAGTGTGTAATTATTCCATGAGGACGTGGTCTGAACGGTCTCCGGGAAACTGGCAAGTAAGTTTGCACCGACTGCAGGATCTTCGCTGCTAGATGTATTCTCGTACACGGCTAAGATAATCTCATCACCAGCATTCACAGTATCGTCAAAATAAACCTGGATCTCATCCAATGTAAATGGGAAAGCTCCCGCGCCTGGTGTGAATTGATTCAGGAAGATGAATTCCCATGTATCACCAATGCCGATGTTGTTTTCAGCTGATCCGTCGTCTAAAATCAACTCAATGTCTGCATTAGGCATAGAATTAGCTGGGAATTGCTTCGTATCCCCTTCCTTCGTACCGGCCGCAGTGATCTGTAGATTCTCATTCAAAGCAGCTTGTTTTCTAATGGTGGCTTCTGGTAAAGAAACAGAAAGTTCAAAGCCATTATCAATCTCGAATAACTCAAAATTAGCTGCACCTGAGCCGTCATTACTGATTGTCATCACCTCTTCAACCGGCGCATCTTCCAATCCCATAGTGACTTCAAACCCTGTCGGATCAAAGAGCAGGTGACCTGTACCCAAAAAGAAATCTTGCTGGGTCACTTCATCCTGAACAACGCTGACAACAGCACTATCATCCAAACAATTGACCATTGAAGCGGTAAATACCACATCCTCAGGATCGGTTGTGATGGGTTGGAATGCCCAGTACAGACCAGCATTCTCAGGATCGCTTGAGCGTTCTAAAGTTTGTACCGCCACATCAGCACTGACAACATCTGCACCAATGAGCACGTCCTGCGAGCTATCATCAAAGACAAACCCAGCCACAACACCACCAGGGATCGGATCACAGGATGGCTCACCAATATAAACATCATCAACTTCCCACCATGTAGCCCAGGATCCTTGGTAGTAAAATTCAACAATAACCTCAGAATAGCCGGCGACCTCTGTGCTGATATCCAAACTGACATGTCCATTAAAGCCTTCTGTTTGCTCCCACACAGGGATCCAGTTGATACCATTGTCACTTGATATCCTAACGGCGGCAGCGTCATTAGATAAGTTGTTATAATCTGTATCAAAGGCAAGCAGGACCACGGTTTCACCTGAGAAATCCATCACTGGTGTGCGCAAACCAGCGTTATGAAAGCCACCAAAACAAATATCTTCAATATTAAGGATGGCAAATCCACCATCACCACCTGGTGTGAGGTTGCCAATGGTATAAGGATCATTGAATTGCCATACTTCACCTGTGCTTGAATAGTTATAATTGGTCCAGTCGGTGGGTAATTGACGAGTCTCAAACCCCTCAACAAGATAAGCACCAGTATCCATAAATCCGGGAGCAGCACAAGCGCCTGCATCAACGTACAAATTGAAATTATGTGTATCCTGGTGTAATTCCGGTGTAAAAGTTGTTGTCAGGGTCTCATACCCTGTTGGGACAGCTTCCACTGTTACAGCGTATTCCTGGCTTAGGTAGAGCTCAATTTCATATGCGCCAGTGAATGGATCTGTGAAAATGGTTTCATAGAAACCAGGTGCTGCAAATGTCAGGCTGGCATACAAAGGATATCCATGCGATGGTCCACTTTCTGTGCCGCCATCATACACCGTACCGGAAACCATTGCTGCATCCAGTGGATCTAAAGTGAAATCAACGGTCTCGGTTGAACCGGAAGTCACAACGATATCCGTTTGTATTTCCGGACCAAACCCCAACTCACTGACGGCGATTGTATAAGTATCTTCATTCACAGACGTCGTGTAATAACCAACCTCATTCGTGGCGACAATGCGATCATTCGCCGGGTCTGTGCCCGTAATTTCAACTTTTGCACCTTCGATGGGCTCTGTTGAGACACTATCCGTAACCGTGCCTTCCAATGAGCTGTACCCGCAAAAACCTACTGCTGCTTCCACCGCCGCTAGGGCATCAATTTCTCCCCAGCCAGTGGCAAAGTTCGGGAAATTTGTTGGTGTATCTTCGCTGCCATCGTCATAAGTGATATCAACAGCCGTTTCCTCAATCAGGTTTTCAGTTGCCGCATAATCGCCAAGAAGGCAGGGAGCTGCCTGCCAGATCAATGCCACCAGGCCGGTCACATGTGGCGCAGCCATAGAGGTGCCGCTCCAACCGTCTTCATAGGAGGAATCGCTGTCAGGAATAGAAGAACGAATACTTGTACCTGGTGCCAAAACCTGGGGCTTCATGGTGTCAAATCCATCCGTTGGATTGACGGTATCGGGGTTATCCGTGGGCCCCCAATTAGAAAAGATCGCATACTCGCCATTATTCGTCCCGGATGCACCCACACCAGTTACATTCCCATACCGGGCAGGGTTGCCTACGGTATTTAAACCTGGAGGATAGGAATAACCACAATTACCAGCGTTGCCATTTGAGAATACAGGATAAATTCCCGCTGCGTGCCAGGCATCAACCACAGCCTGGTACCAATCATTATAGGATTGAGAACAGCCACCCCATGAGTTGTTGATCACATTAGGACGCATATCTGGATCGGGATCTGTCCCTTCAAGTGTCGTCGGCGCTGCCATGAATTGTGCACAGCTCAACAAAGCAAAATCTGGACAGCTGCTTGTACTGCATCCTCGACAAGCCATCCACTCCGCACCCGGTGCCATACCAATTTGATTGTCCCCACCGTCATCACCGATCATGGTCCCCATGGTGTGTGTGCCGTGACTGTGCGGGTCAGTGGGAACATCAAATACTTCAAGCCCATCCCACCAGTTGTAATTATGGTCATAGGTCCCACCATCGTTCCCACGGTATTGTTCGGTCAGAGCATCATGTGTGTAGCGCACACCAGTATCTATGCTGGCTACCACCATCCCTTCACCGGTATAGCCTAATGCCCAAACATCATCTGCATTCACTTGCGAGATGTTAGGCTCAATAGCATTGACAGAATTACCCAAAACAGCAGAGCTGGTGTCCGGTTCATATAAGATGTAATTTTTGAGCGGACGAATGTATTGTACTTCCTGGAATCCCAACATTCCATTCAGTACAACGAGGTCTGAACGTGTGACCAGGATCGTGTTCTTGATCCAGAAGGACTCATAAGTCACACCTGCATCATTCAAATATTGGGTCACGTTTGCCTGTGCGGCATTTGCGGCTTTACTGAGTTGATCATAAACATACCATCCGCGCTCAGACCAATCCATCGCATAAGCTTTATCCAAGTCCGGTGTGCTCTCAAAATCAATCCAATAGCTCGTACTGCCATTTTCTTCGATCTCTGCCAAAACTTGCGGGTCGACAGCCTCTGAACGCGGTGGATCAGGTGGTTGAGCCAGGGCTGTAAGTGGGATTGTTGTTGAAAACAACACACCTACAATCAATACAAAAGTAAAAGTTTTAGATAAAATTTTTAAGTACATCTATTCTCCATAAACTGCGAATAATCAAGTGGCGTTTGATAATCTCCGTTTCATAGATGCTCCATTTCAACCTTCACTTTGCAAGTAAAACCAAAATCTTCGAAATCCTTATCCCCGCAGCAAGCTACAGGGCATTTTAGGGTTTCACCCTTCGGGACAAATTTTGTGGGGCAATCTCGCAGCAAGCTGCGGGGAAATGCCCTCTTAATAATTATAAATATTAATAAATGCGGGTAAAGGGGTTGAAAAAACTATTAACTTATTTTAATCTTTCTGCGCGATAAGAACTGATAAAGTGAGATTTACGTTAAATTAATAGAATATTTTAAGCAAAATTTTTAGTAAAAATGATTCTCAGCAATTAAAAAGTTAAATTCAGCGAACAATCCTCAATATAGAAGTAAGCAGAACTTTACAGAAAATATCGAGAATGGCGATTTAAATGAACATTAAAGCCTGATTCGGTAAAACCAAAATCTTTGAAATCCTTGTCCCCGCAGCAAGCTGCGGGGAAATGCCCTCTTATTAATTATATACCACTTAAAAATGGACATTCTATGAAAAAATGAAAATTTCTAATGATTCACGACTTCCTAACTTGAGTTTTCTTCTTTCTTCTAAATTCACATGTGTTTTATTAGTTTAAATTTCATCAAAATTCTTAGAACCCAATACACAAAAGTCGTTATCATATTTGTTACAGCATATAAAATCTCAAACCATTCATGATTTCCTTGTTAATTTCTCTTGATAAATTCTTAATTATTTAACCGCATGAGCCTATCAATCTAGTCTTCAAAATGCCTAATAATCATATACTATCGTGGGCACCAAAACAGGTTGCATAAATTCAAATCCTAAGATGGATGATGCTGAAATGTCTTTTCTGGATACACTTGTATGAAGATTTAATGTATTTTGCTATTGGGGTAAATAATCGATTCAATCAATGAGTCTACTGCAAAAAGGGTGCGCTCTGTTTGAAAGTGGGGCGTCTTGT
>CAYTXE010000126.1:0-6596 GCA_964441045.1 uncultured Candidatus Brevefilum sp. | reverse complement strand
AATATATCGAATTTTATGCGTTTTATGGGATTGAACCATCAAAAAAGCATAAAAAAGAAACAAGACGCCCCACTTTCAAACAGAGCGCACCCTTTTTGCAGTAGACTCAATTATGGAAATTTAGGAGAAAAATGAAAATCATACAGTTTAACCATGAGGACAGATATTATCAAAGAAAGTTTATCCAATTTCCTTTTGATCTGTATCGTAATAACCCAAACTGGGTTCCCCCATTGCTAACAGATATGCGAAACATCTTTAATAAAAGTACTCATGGATTCTACAAACATGGGGAAGCTCAATTTTTATTGGCTATGGATGGTCAACAGCCCGTTGGTAGATTGGTTATGCTTCAGTCAATAAACCAAGCGAAAAAGATTTCAAAAACAGCTCATTTCTACATGTTTGAATCACAAAATGATATTTCAATTGCCCATCAATTATTTGACAGAGGAATCTCATGGGTCAAGAAACGGAAGATCGAAAAGGTTTATGGGCCAAAAGGGATGACTCCCATGAGTGGCTTAGGCTTACTTGTAAGGGGTTTTGAACACCGGCCTGCTTTTGGAATGCCTTACAATCCTGAATATTATGCTGATTTCCTTATCAAATACGGCTTTTCCCAAGTTAATGAATCGGAATCCGGATATATCAACATTGATTCTATTTCGCTTCCTGAAAAAATCTTCAAGGCAGCAGAATTAGTCAAACAAAAAAAGGGTTTATACACACTTCAAATTAATACGAACAAAGACCTCAGAAATGCTGTGTCGATACTAGGGTTGATGTATAACGCCGCATTGGTAGGAGATGAAAGTGGCGTCCCTCTAACTCAGAATGATCTCAATACAATGGCGAAGGGGTTAATGTGGATTGCACAACCTAAATTAGTTAAGATCATTATGAAAGACGATCAAGCAATTGGATTCTTGTTGGCATATCCTGACGTTTCAAAAGCATTACAAGCCACACATGGCCGCATTCTTCCTTTTGGCTGGGTACGAATTCTTTGGGAGAAATATCACACAAAATGTATCAATATTAACGGTATCGGTATGGTTGATGAATACCGTGGTATGGCGGGTACTGCAGTCCTCTTTTCAGAATTATATGATAGTGTATCCTCTTCCAGACAATTCAAATATGCTGAAGTAATACAGATCGGGGTTGAGAATGACCGTATGCGACGAGAATTACATGATCTAGGGATTGACTTCTACAAGACACATGCTATGTATGAGTTAAACATCTGATCCAATTTAAGTCTCATTAATTCCTATGGAATTCTAACCAATTTCTATCGTTGATATCGTTTGTCCCCTAAGGAGAATTATGGCGATTCGTGTTCATTTATATCGGAAATATTCTTCAGTATTTGATAAAGTTTTTTATTCAAATCTTAATCAAGATATCAAAATCAGTTCAGGTGACTCGATCCCAGCACCTGCTGATTACGAGATACTTGTTTATCCAACACCAAACAAAGCCTGGATTGATGCCAGTCCAAACCTACGTGCTATTGTGATTCCTTGGGCGGGTATTCCCCCAAGAACTCGTGAAATAATGTCAGCGTATCCTAATATTAGTGTACACAACCTGCATCATAACAGTTTCAACACTGCGGAATTTGGTCTAACCCTATTGTTGGCTGCTGCAAAATTCTTGATACCCATGGACCAAGCCCTAAGAAATAATGATTGGTCGCCAAGATATCAACCTTCACAAGCAATCCTATTACGTGGGAAAACAGCGCTTATCCTTGGTTTCGGTGAAATTGGACAGGCCTTGGGAGCATATTGTCTGGGTTTAGGAATGAAAGTCATTGCAACCAAAAGACATCCCAACCTTTATTCCAGTGATCTCGACATCCAACTCTTCTCTCCTGACAAGCTGTACAGCTTACTTCCAGAAGCAGATGTCCTATTCATTGCACTCCCACTCACTGAAAAAACTGAAAATCTGATTGGGGAAAATGAGATTCAATTGATGCCAAAGGGAAGTATCCTGGTCAACATTGGGCGTGGACCTATTGTTAATCAATATGCCCTTTATGATTCCTTGGTCAGCGGACACCTCAAAGCCGCAGGCAGTGATGTGTGGTACAACTACCCCAAAGAAAAAGCATCGCGACAATCCACTCCCCCAGCGGACGTCCCATTTGGAAGTTTAGTTAACTTCGTTCTCAGTCCACATCGCGGTGGAATGGTAGAAGATGTTGAAATACAACGAGCCCAGGCATTAGCAGACCTGCTTAATGCTGCTAATCAAAACCTACCAATCCCAAACAAAGTCGATTTAAAGATGGGTTATTGAGAATTCACCTATACAAAAATGAGAAATGAAAATGTATATAGAGATCAATAAGGTATTGTAATGACATCACAAAGTTATTATCAACAAACAATGCAACCCTGGCCAGAGATTGCATGCTTTGGTCGATCAATTAGAATCAAAAAAAGTAATCTAAATATATTTTGCTTTGATTCTGGCAGTACTGGAAGCCATGGAATTGTCATGCTCCATGGATTGGGAGATGAAGCCGACACATGGCGGCATGTATTTGTGCCCCTTTCAGAGAAACACCATGTTGTCGCATTGGACTTACCAGGATTCGGCAGATCGGATAAACCAAATAAGGATTACACCCCGAAATTCTTCATGAATACGATTATTGAGCTAATAGAACAGCTGGAAATGAAAAGTGTAATCCTTATGGGAAATTCACTTGGAGGCATCCTCTCCCATGCTCTGGCTGTCAATTTTCCTGAGCGAATTACTGGATTGATCCTGGTAGACGGTGCCCTGCTGCGCCTAAAGCCTTTGCGAGATATGAACTTCGCACTAATGAGAATTCCACTTTTGGGGGAATGGTTTTATACAAATCTAAGAAAGAACCCAGAAGCAGCGTTCAATTCCTTGCGAACTGTTTATCATGACCTGGATGGTTTACCAAAATCCGATCGCGAGTTTCTTTATACTCGTGTCAATAAACGTGTTTGGAGCGACGGGCAAAAGAGGGCATACTTCTCAACGCTTCGAAATTTATCATCCTGGGTCAGAGACTATCAGGTGCATTTACCAGGCCAATTAGCAGTTTTACAAACACCCACCTTGATCATACGGGGAGAATCTGACAATCTATTTCCAGAGGAAAATGCGAGGGGGATCCTCAAAGTTCAACCAAAGGCTGTTTTTCACACCATAAAAGGTGCCAAACACCTTCCCCACCAAGAACAGCCCTCTAAGTTCTTATCAATAGTAAACCGCTGGTTGAATGAGCTTCAATAGACGAGGCAAGAAAAAAAGAGCGGTTGTAAAACCGCTCTTATAACCCTTGTTAAGATTACTCCTGTTTATTCAGGTATCGTACAAATCCCATCTGTTCGATCTGGTCCAACTGCTCCTCGATCCAATCAATATGCTCTTCTTCATCGGTGAGAATTTATTCGACCAACATTTTTGAACCATTATCCCCAAGTTTGCTGGCTAATCCAACAGCATTATTATATAATTTAATCACATCTTCTTCTGCAATGTGATCATATTCCAACATCTTCAACACAGATTCCCCAATATTTATCTTATTGAGTTCAGAGACAATCGGTCTGCCTTCAAGGAAGAGAATGCGTTCAATTAACCTTTCAGCATGCTTCATTTCTTGAATCGAACGTTGTTCGATCGCTTCATGAAGCTTTTCATATCCCCAGTCGCCGCACATTTCTGCATGAAGAAAATATTGGTTAGTCGCAGTCAATTCGTCAGCTAACAGAGCATTGAGTTTATCGATTACTTCTTGTTTACCTTTCTACTGCCAGCTTTGTTGCACTTACGAGTTGAATCCAAGCTGAAATTAATATTTGATAACTCGTGGAAAAATCTATCGTAATTACTTTGGTTGGAAAAACTGCATCGATTTCGAAACCATAAAGTATCGAACCAATGAATCACAATCAAAGATCAATTCATCAATCAAAGGTCAATGCCTCTTGCAGTATTGCTTGAATCGCGGGTGTATCAGGTAATAATACCGCTGCTCCTTCTGCCGTCGTCCAGCTAGTAACGACATCTGACCCAACAACATACCATCGAACATCATCAAGATTAAATCCCAAACCAACCCTGACTAAAGGGAGCAAATCGTCTGGATTGATGTTGCTTTCAACCCCGGTTTCATAAATTCGCATTAATTGGGGGATCTTCAGCATACCTGCCGGTGTCGCAACCTTCGCGAAGACCGCTTTAATAACTTCTTGTGTACGTCGCATGCGATCAAAGTCACTGGAATTATATCGAGCTCGTACATACCAAAGTGCCAATTCGCTATCTAATGAAACCATTCCAGGTCCTACCTCACACCAGCGGTCAGGGTCCAATGACCCATCACAGGCATCTGCTGTATAATTCTCAGTGTTAATAGTGATCCCATCCAGGGTGTCAACGACCTGCAAGAAACCATCCATATTGATCATGGCATATTGTGTAGGATATACACCAAAATTGGTCTGCAGAGTGTTGGTTAATAATGGAAATCCGCCTTTTTGCATAACCGTATTGATACGTCCCTCTCCAAAGCCAGGGATTGAAACCCATAGATCGCGCGGGAATGAAACAACACTGGCTTTTCCTGAACGACTGTCAACGGCTGCCAATAGAATCGTATCCGTCCTGAAGCCTGACTCAGGACGGTAGTCTGAACCCAGAATTAAATATAAGTTAACAGCAGATTGTGATTCGAAACTAACAACACCAGGATTGGGTGAAGGTGCCGGCTGTAATTGAATATCTGCAAGGACTTCCCCATCAATCAATTGAAAGAAAGGAAGCTGGCTTCTGAAAACTGTTGCACCTAGAAAGATTATACTGCTGGATAAAATACATGTCACAAATAAAAAGCTAAGTAAGATTAGCTGTTTTCGCAGTCTTTTTTTATTATATTTCATATCAACATCTCCTTCTCACATCTATACTTCAATGCGTCTCACAGAGGTGGTAGTTATACCTTATTTTCAATATCTGTCTATGACAATAATGGATATACGAAATGATATATTTCAATGTGACAATCTACTAACTTGATAAAAAATTCATTTCAAAACACTTTGGGGAACATAATATCAATCAACCGTAATAAAGAAATTTCGAAGGATCAAGATAATTTCCTGCCACCATATCGAAATCCGCATAACTTCTTAAATCTCCTAATTCAGACTTAGAAATTTAGTTGCAAATGAGGAAAAATAACCGTAATTATCAGACTATTTGATAATGAAATGTTCGAATCTGAAGAAGAATTATTCTGGCATACTCCATGCACCCTTATTTTTGAAGCCTGTTTTGAAACCACTATTCTATATAATGAATTTAGATAATTAAAAAATAGATTAAATTATTTAGATTAACAGTGAGATATTAAGATGAGACGACAATTATTCTACGACCCAATAGCACTAAAACAACTCACCCCACGTGAATCAACTGTCCTCTCTGCTGCAAAAAAGAACAAACCTCTGGATGTTATTGCTGACGATTTGGATATTTCCAATTCTCTGGTTGCACGCCACTTGTGCAATATCGTTTCTAAGTTGGACTCTTCGGATAAAAATCTGGCACAAAAAATCTTATTTTCCTATCACCTCGAGGCTTGCAGGCGATAATCCCCTTTTGGACAATTAATTAAAACAAACATCAGGTCATTAACATTGGTTCCAGTGGCTCCTATTTTTATTAAACCCTGCAACCTATTGAAATATTCATATGAATTATTTGCCTTGATGAAAGCATCAGGATCCAATCCTCTTTCCCAACCCTCATGGTAGATAAGAGAATCCACAACAGCCCCTGCTGCATCTGTTGGTCCATCTTCTCCATCTGTTGCCAAAGAAACGAATAATACTCCAGGGTATTCTTTCAACTTTGATACAAGGCGCAGTGCTAAGTCCTGATTCCTCCCACCGCTCCCTCCACCTGTTACCTTTACCGTTGTCTCCCCCCCAAAAATAATACATAAAGGATTTACAATTGGTTGAGAATCCATCATGATAGATTGAGCGGTATCAAGGATAAATTCTGCAGCCCTTTCAGTTGAGCCAATCAGATGATCAGACGCAATCACACTTCGATATCCCAGGCTCTCTGCTTGCTTTTTTGCTGCCTGAAGGGCTTGAATGTTGGACCCAACAATAATGTTGTGAAGCCTTACGTCAGGGCCACCTGAAGGTTTCATTGTCTCTGAAATGATCCCTTGAATCCCTTTGTTTAATGATTCAAGAATGGTTTTAGGCAGCTCCTCCCCCAATCGATACTTCCCTATTATTTCTACTGCATCTGAAAAAGTCGTTGGATCTGGGACAGTCGGTCCAGAAGCGATCATGTCAATGTGATTACCAATGACATCGGACAGAATAAATGCAAGAACTTGTGCAGGTTTAAACCTTATTGCTAACCGACCTCCTTTCACTTGGTCGAGATGCTTTCGCAGTGTATTGATTTCATTGATATCCGCTCCACAGTTTAACAATTCTTCAGTTAATTTTTTCAGGTTGGCTATTGAAACACCTTTGATTGGATCTGTAAAAAGCGCTGAACCTCCCCCTGAG
>CAYTXE010000125.1:0-6639 GCA_964441045.1 uncultured Candidatus Brevefilum sp. | reverse complement strand
TTAGGGGGAACCCGCCGGACAATTTATTAGTTCAAGTCCGTAAGCGATCTCGAACTCAATCGGGGTTAAATACCCTAATGATGAGTGAATCCTTTTTGCCATAAGAAATACTTATGAAAAGGTCTCAGGGTCTGGACCACCTCGCATGCCGGTGTCCAGCGCATCGACAGCCGCAATGTCCTCTGCGGACAGTGTAAAATCGAAGATGTCGATGTTTTCTGCGATCCGTTCTGGTCGTACGGACTTCGGGATGACCGAGATCCCGTGCTCGATGTGCCAGCGAAGTATAAGCTGGGCTGGTGTCTTGCCATATTTCTTTGCCAGCTTGACAATGGTCGGATGATTGAGTGGGTTTTGGACAGCATCAGGGTCGTCAGCTGAGTAGCGAAGCACACCACCGATGGGTGACCACGCCTGTGTGACGATATTTCGTTTCGCATGGGTATCCCGCAGTTTTTTCTGAGAGAAAAAGGGATGCAGTTCAACCTGGTTCACCGATGGAACGACTTCTGTGCGTTCGATGAGGTTCGCCAAATGTGCTGTAGTGTGATTGGAGACGCCGATTGCCCGGATGCGCCCATCGGCAAGCAGCTTTTCCATGGCCTTGTAGGAAGCCACTGTTGAGTCGTAATGTGATGGCACCGGCCAATGAATGAGGTATAGATCCAGGTACTCCAAACCGAGTTTGCTCATGCTCAAATCAAAAGCCTGCATGGCTGTGTCATAACCGAAATCCCTGATCCACAACTTGGTCGTGACGAAAAGTTTGGAACGATCGATCCCGCTTCGTCTGATGCCTTCACCGACTTGTTTTTCATTACGATAAACCGCTGCCGTATCGATGAGCCGGTACCCTTTCGTGATGGCAGTTTCAACGAGCCTGGCTGTTTCTTTGGCAGGGATCCGAAAAACACCATACCCGATAATGGGCATTTTGACGTCGTTATTCAGGGTGATCAAAGGATATCTTTCAGTCATTTTTTAACTCCTTGTTCGGTATACCTGGTCATGAAAGATTTTTCTATTCATAGGAGGATTCGTGTTTAGTTCAGTTGTCGAATTAAATAAGGTATTTAACAATGTGAATTAAGAAAGCCATCAGAATGTAAGAACTGCCCATTCAGGTGATTTGGTGGCATTGGTCAGTGCTTCACCCGTGTAGAAAACTTTCACACCTAACGCGGATAAGGAATCGCTGATGCCATAGCGGTCCGCACAGGCTTTGCAGGCAATCACCTCGATGCCTTCTTCAATCATTGCTTTGATTTCGGCTTGAAGTTCTTCATCAGCTAATAACAAATTACCTGATGGACCCCAGACTAATACATTGACCTCATCCCACCAGCCGAGGTGCCTGGCATTTCTCCCGTACATCAGGATCATATTTATTGCCACTTCACGATCAGCAGAAGTCCAAACCAATACGAGATTTGAGGGTTGTTCACTCATATCCTTCTCCTTTCCGTGATGATATTCATAAACTATATCATGATATAGTCTACAGGAACCACAGATTCCAATACTTTAACTGAAACCTCTAATTTGCTATAATGAAATTAGCAATCCAAGACTTTATCGATAATTTGGTCCCAAAAATCTATTTTGGCAAATAGAACCTCTCCAATTAAGGGAATGTGAGAAAAATCCTGGATGCTAAGATAAATATGATGACCCCTATTTTATGAAAGCGAGGATAGTAAGATGAAAATGATTGTCAGAGTGTTGGAAGTTCTGATCCTGCTCATTGTTGTGGTTGGTTTTTTGGTGATATTCTGTATAGCCATTGACCAGACGTGGGATTATGATCCAGAGGGTGAAAATTTTATTTTGAATGAGACAACCTTATATGTGGCGACAGCACTGTCGGGATTCATGATGGCATTCTTTTCAAACAGGATGGGAATTAATCTTCCTGAAACCCGAGTGCTTTCAGAAGGTGAACAGGCGCTGGTTGCCCGAATGGACAATACAAAATTTGGAAAGTGGTTGGCCAAACACTTGATCACAAATTATATGGCAACCAAGAAGGTGATCGGTTCAATCTATCTGGTCGTTTATTTCGTTGTTGCAGTGATTGCAATCGTCACCTGGGTTTACAAACCAGTCATCACACCACCTGTGATCAAAACTGTTGCCAGCATCAGCGTCACAATGTTCATCAGTATTGCAAAAGGTGTTCTGGATACCATTGAGTGAAAAAACACACCTTGTTTAATGGACAGATATCGCTAAATTGCAGGTGATGTATCGTCAGAGACCTGGACCAGGCTGATGATCCCAATATGTGAATTCGTTACATTTGTTCAGTTATACAAGCATGAGAGTGTTGAATAAGTAATAGATTTGAATTCGATAGATACAAGGGGCAACCCTGCCATAGCCCCCCGAATGGGGGCAGTGGTTGCCCAGCTCGAAGAGTGCTTCGCAAGGCAGACACGGAGATCTGCCCCTACAGAGGAATTTTCTATTCAATTATTCATAAAAAAATAAATACCAGATGGAAAAAATTTCGATACCAATTTCTTTTTCAACATCCTCAAGCATATCAGTTGAGTTTCGGCGTTTGATATGATCGGCGAATTTAAACGTTCTCCTTTCAGATCATTCTGCCTGAAAGAAGATCCATTAGGTCAGCCTTGTTATTCCCCCTTATTTTGCCCGACTTTTCAGAAGTTGTGATAGTCCTTTGAAGAATTTTCCGTTGATCATCATCAGCAGACCTTCTAACATACCCCGATTCAGGTCACCGCTGAACATCAGCAGGGTGCGGAGGGGCATCTCATTAATCATCGATTTCATCATCAGGGCGTTCGGGCTGTCTGGATCGGCACTGACCATCTCCTGTACCTGCTTGCTCATCCGTTTATGCAGCATCCGTCCAATAAATGAGTGCCGCATATCTGCAATGGGTGTGTTGAGTGTACAGGTTTCTCCCTTAACAATCTCATTGGATGGCAGCTTGTGCCCAATGATGGCCTGAAAATCCGCCTGGCTGACTCGTCCATCGCTGGGGAAGTTGATATAAGCAGGATGCTGATCCTGATCCGGGATAGATATGTCATCCTGGAAGGAGTTGATCCGCACTTCGGTCTCCAACAGAATATCTCGGGAGGAAGCACCTACCAGGATGCTGTACTGCCCGGATTCCACCTGCCAATCATGGATGGCTGTATTATAGAAAGCAAAAGCCCGGGGTGACAGGGTCAAGCTGATTGTTTTTTCTTCACCCGCTTGAAGGGCGATTTTTTCAAAGCCTTTGAGTTCGTTGGTGGGGCGATAGGCAGTGGGGGTTTTGGGACTGATATAGAGCTGCGCGACTTCCTTGCCTGCAACTGCACCAGTGTTTTTCACTGTGAAAGTAACGGTGAGAGGTTCCTGACCGGTAAGTTTCTTCTGGCTGAGGCGCAGGTCGCTGTATTCAAAAGTCGTGTAACTCAAGCCGTGCCCAAAGGGGAAAAGCACATCTTTTTCCACTTTATCATAGAAGCGATAACCCACATAAAGGCTCTCCCGGTATTCAACCGTTTTTGGACCACCGGGAAAATAGTGATAAGTTGGTGTGTCCTCCAGCTTGAGGGGGAAGGTCTCTGCCAGTTTGCCGCTGGGGTTTGTAATTCCAAATAAAATATCAGCCAAACCGCCTGCGCCTGCTTGTCCGCCAAGGTAGCCTTCAAGGATGGTATGAACTTTATCAGCCCAGGGCATTTCTACCGGTGACCCGTTGCTGAGAACCACCACCACCTTCGAGTGGATTTCAGCTACTGCCTCAATGAGTTTGTTGTGGCTTTCAGGGAGATGTAAATGGGTGCGATCGAAACCTTCCACTTCGAAAACATCCGGAAGGCCAGCATTGATCACGACAGTATCCGCCCCTTGAGCAATTTCAACAGCTTGATCAATCATTAATTGATCAAGAATGGTTCCATTGAGAGAATATCCTGGTGCATAGGCAATGTTCTCTTCGCCAGCAATCTTGATCATCTCATCGTAGAGGTTGTCTAATTTCGTTGGATTCATGGTGGAACTGCCTGCGCCCTGGTAGCGCGGGTTTTTTGCAAAGGCGCCCAGCAAGGCAATTTTTGATTCTTTCATAAGCGGCAGAGCATTGTCATCATTTTTCAACAAAACCGCCCCTTCACCTGCAGCTTCTCGTGCCAGGGCATGGTGCACTTCAGCATCATAAGTGAAATCCTCTTTCAGGGTTTTATCCGCCTTAAAGATCATGTCCAGGATGCGTTCAACAGCCTGATCAAGAATGCCCTCATCTAAATCACCTTCCTGGACAGCAGCGATTATTTTCTCGGTGTTACCGTTATCCACACCCGGCATTTCCAGTTCCAAACCTGCCTTCAAGGCATCGACGCGTTCATTCATCGCGCCCCAATCTGTTACAACCAGTCCCTCATGCCCCCAATCTTCTTTCAGTGATTTATTCAACAGATAAGGATTCTCACAACAGAAAGTGCCGTTGACTTGATTGTAGGCGCACATCACCGTCCAGGGTTGGGCATCTTTGACAGCAATTTCAAAACCTGCCAGGTAAATCTCGTGTAAGGCCCGCTCGTCAACAACAGCATTGATTGTCATCCGTCGATATTCCTGATTGTTCACTGCAAAATGTTTGAGGGATGTACCAATCCCCTGGCTTTGAACGCCTTGAATATGGCTTTTGGCGATCTCACCAGAAAGGAAAGGGTCTTCAGAAAAGTATTCAAAATTGCGTCCGCACAGCGGGGATCTTTTGATGTTTGCGCCCGGCCCCAGGATCACGCCTACTTTTTCCTGTCGGCACTCTTCACCCAATGCCCTGCCAACCTTGAAGATCAATTCACGGTTCCAGGTCGCAGCCTGGGCAGATGCTGTTGGGAAACAGGTAGCTGGAACACTATCTTCCAGCTCAACCATATCGTTATCACCGGTTTGTTTACGCAGGCCATGTGGGCCGTCTGTCAGCATGATAGAGGGGATACCCAATCGCTCGATTCCCTGGGTGTTCCAGAAATCCAGGCCTGAGCAGAGGGATACTTTCTCTTCCAGGGTCATTTTTGAGATCAGGGCTTTGTAGTCTGCCATAAGGCATCTCCTCCTACTTATTGGTTTATTTGAGGATGTGTCAGGATTTTATTTTAACTTATTTCTTGTTGAATTTTTATATCATGTTATGCGTTTTCAATAGGTTGGCAATCAGCAGAACAGCTGCAAGGATAAAATTAACCTCGGTGTCAGCTTGTTACCCGAGGATATCTCCCCAAAACCGAAACCCAATAGGACTGTCAAGATGGATAACAGGGTGATCGTCCTTGTTTATATGCTTGTTCTTCGGGTTTTTTGCATGCACCAAGCTTGCAGCACGCGTTGCTGAAGTTGAGTTGCCCCGTATGCTTTCTGAAAGCCCGTGCCCTTGGGGTAGAAAGTTCACACCCTTTAAAAATTTGCATTCCTTGACGAGGTATTTTAAGCAATGCCCTGTCATGCCTATGGAGACAGGGCAAAACTGGTGAAGTTGAATCTATGGGCACCACAGCATAAATCTGAATAAGGTTCTATGCCTATGATCATTCACACCAAAGCATTAGAATGGCAGGCTCACTCCAATTTCCTGCTGCATCCTGCAGCATGACCTGTAAAGTGATTCGTTGTTGGGCTGAATCAGTCCCACACCAAACAAAAAATTGGACTTTTCCTTCAAAATAATCGCCTTCCAGGAACCCTTCTTCTAAATAAAACCCAAAGCCTTGAAAAATGGAGTCAACTTCCATGGGTTCAAAGCTGAGATAACTTGTATCACCTTCCTCATCCTCAAAGTGAATCCAGCCACCGAATTTCGTGCCATCAGCGGGTATTCCAATCGATTCAATAGTGATTGGATTCATGATATTATCATCCGGGAATTCCACAGCGGTGATCACAGGGGGTGAGCCCTGTTGTGCCTGTGGCTCTTCTGTGGCTACAATTTCCGGGACCTCGACTTTAAATTCAAACGCTTCTGTTCGATTGCCATCCTCGTCAATCAGCGCTAGGGTCGCGTTTCCCGATTCAAGGGGTTGATCAAGCATTATTTCGATTTCTATCCATTCCTCATCAGCCACATAGTTCGTATCGTTCAAATCAACAGTGAACAATTCCTCCATGAATTCCAGTTCAACCGTCACAAATGTTGTTCCCGTCGCCCAATCCCAACCCCCGATCTCGTATTGGATTGTCAGCTTGATGGTATTCGTAATGGGGTCCTCCAGGAAGACTTGAACTTTCTTGATCATATCAGCAAAATCACCGAACATACCCCCCTTACTGCCCTTCTCACCATCCTTCGCACCTTTCCATCCTTTACCTTTATCACCACCTAAACCGCCCTGCATCAGCCCCTTACCACCGGTCCCGCCGTTACCAGCCATGCTGCCAGCAGTGCCGCCAACAGCACCTCTTCCAGCTCTTTTTTTAGTTTTTCCGCCCTTTCCCGCAACAGCCGTTGCATTGCCGCCTTTGCCGCCCGGTTTGCCCTTGTTGGCCTTTGGGCAGTCTGAGGCGTCCCCGCCATTGCCGCCCACTGCCTTTGCATTCCCTCCTTTCCCTCCAGTCAGCACACCAACTACCGTGGTATTTACGTTCGGTTTGATTACACGCAAATATGCTGAGCCA
>CAYTXE010000124.1:0-6655 GCA_964441045.1 uncultured Candidatus Brevefilum sp. | reverse complement strand
CACCCGAGATCCAAGATTTGCAGCGCCCCACTTTAGGAGGTGGAAAAAGTTCAATGATCGTGGAACGAACCGCAGCCATTTTTCATCAAATCCACCAGAAGTTTGAAGTCCGCGTGACCCTGACGAAGGAGTCCTGGCCGCTGATGACCACCATTGCAAACTATTTGACAGCGAAGATTCATCCCCAGGCGATCAATGTTGAACTGGCTTATTGCACTTCACCCAGTTCAATCAACGAAGAAGATCTTGAGAAATTTATCGAAGACTATTTTGCAGCAAAGGACATCTGCAGCGAAGCTGAAATCCCCTGGCGCAGCAGCTCGGTCAGGCCAGGTCATCATCACCGTCAGTACTGCCACATTTTGCAAAATACGCTGCAAGTCATACCTGGTGATGTGGCCAGTTTATGTTTTTTGGATAATGATTGTATGGAAAGTTCACAGCGAGGAACACAAATTGCAATTTATGATCAGGATATAAAAAAATGGCTCCTCAACCACACAAAAATTACCGATAGGCGTAAGCTATTGATAAGAGAGCAAGAATTCTGCAAAAATTGTTTCATCGCCTCACATTGTCATCGCTCCTGCCCGGATATTTGCCCTTTGAACCACCCAAAGGATTTGCCGGACATCCACTGCAAATTGAACAGGCACTTATTCAATGAATATCTTGAGCGATCAGGGAACGATTTGGCTGTTTACTGCAAAGAGCAGCAGGTAACCATAGCTGGCAAGGAAATATACGAATGCTAACTGACATTTTCCTGGTACCTGTCAAAGATAAAGTCCTCCTCCATGCCCCTTTGCATGGAATCAGTGCAATCATAAACCAGTCCGGCGCTCAGCAGTTACATGCGGCATTCAATGGTGAAAATCACCAATTACCAGAAGCCTACCAGGTATTAGTAAATATCCTAAAAGAGAAGATCCCTCCTCCCAAACCAAGAAAAGGCGCTTTAAAGGAGCCTCGATTTTTAGGTCTGCTTCCCACCCGTGATTGCAATATGCGCTGTCGTTACTGTGATTTTCCAGTTTCGAAGGGTGATCCTCTGACAGTCATGACCCAGGATCTGTGTCAGGAAGCTATTGATGCCTACTTCGATTTCCTGATCAGTAATGGCTACCAACGTGCTGCAATCCACTTCTTTGGTGGTGAGCCATTTTTTGAACCGGAACTTGTTTTCTTTGCAGCTGAACATGCCCGTGGTGAGGCACAAAAATTAAACCTCCCACTGCATCTTGAAGCATCGAGCAATGGTCTCTTGGAAAAAGATTTTGCAGCCTGGATCGCCGAGGTATTTGATTGCATCGTGCTGTCATTGGATGGCAGAGAACGCATTCAAAATTACCAGAGACCAGCAAAGGGCAAAAAACATTCCTATAATACCGTGGTTGAAACAGCAAAAATCCTCTCTGAAAGTCCCTGCACGTTAATATTGCGCAGCTGCATCACTAAGGATTCCTTATTTGAAATGCAGGAGACTGTCGCGTGGATGATTGATAATTTTGTCCCTGAAACAATTTGCCTGGAACCAATGAGCGAATCAGACCAATCAATACGAAATCAGCTGTGTACACCAGACCCCTGGGAATTCTCCAAGAAGTTTTTATTAGCGGAAATGCTTCTCAGAGCACATGGAATCAATTGTATGCTTTCTACTGCCGATCTCTCACTGACAACCGTGAGTTCCTGCCCGGTCGGACACGACGCATTGATTGTGTCTCCTAATGGTGAAATTAATGCATGCTATCTTCCAAAAACTTCCTGGCTTAGCAAGGGTAAAGATATGCACCTTGGCAGAATAAAAGATGGCGAATTTGATATCCAACAGGTGAATCTTGACCGTGTTCGGTCCTATGAACTTGGCAACCAATCCCTTTGTAAAAACTGCTTCTGTCGCTATCATTGTGCTGGGGGATGCCATGTCAACCATCCATCTAACAGCCCAGGGGGCAGTTATGATGCGATTTGCATCCGCACGCGTCTGGTATCAATTGGAAAAATATTGTTACGCATGAATCAGGAAACATTGCTAAAAGATTGGTTAAATGATGATCACGCGCTAGAAAAGACCACGATGTGGCAAAACGATCGGATTGAGGCTTATTTATGATTTCTCAATCCAAGTACCAGATCAATCCAGATATCATCTGGGTTAATGAATCAAAGGGGCGGGTTGCAGTAATCAATCCTCACACTAAAGAAAACATCCACTTAAAGGGATTTGAAACAGCAATGTGGCGATCAATTTGGCAGGGCATTTCTCCTTTGATATGGGAGCGCCGAGTCGAGGAACAAGGTAATAATGCGATGGATGTACTCAACGAGTGGATAAATGCGGGATTGATCACTGTGGTGGAAAGCTGATGGCAAATATCTTAATCACGACTGTCTGTAATGCGAACTGTTCGTTTTGTTTTGCTCGCGAAAACGCTCAAGAATCACAGAAATTTATCGATTTAGACGATCTGAATGATCGCATTGACTTCATCCAATCCTCAGGTTTATCTCAAATCCGATTGATAGGTGGCGAACCCACGTTACACCCAAAATTCCAGGAGATTGTCAGTCGTATCAGATCCACCGGATTAGATCTAATCCTTTTCAGCAATGGTTTTATTTCTCAAAAGAATTTGGGTTGCCTCGAAGAAATTCCGCAAGAAAAGTTCGCAGTCCTTGTGAATGTTAATGCAATAAGTAAGGGTGAAAATTTAGAAAAATTGCGTCAAGAAGTCCTTAGAAGTTTGAATATTAAAGTGACGCTGGGATTTACCATCCTGAACCCTTTTTTTGACCTCTCCCCATATTATCAATGGATCAACGACTATGGATTACAGCGAAAGGTCAGGTTAGGTTTAGCCCAACCAATATTTGGCGGTGGGAATCAGTACCTTTCACCAAAAAACTATAGAAATGCAGCACAATCCATCCTCAATAATGCAGAAAAATCGAAAAACGAAAATATACAGCTGGAATTTGATTGCGGCTTTGTGCGCTGCATGTTCACCAATGAGGAATGGCAGCAGCTGGATGATTGGGGTGTGATCGCAGAAAGTCATTGTGCCCCTAATTTGGATATCGGTTTAAATGGGCAGGTTTTTCACTGCTTCAGCATTTCGCAAATCACAACATCTTTGGACAAGATCGATTCAACTAAAGCTGCTATTACTGAGCTAAACGATCAAAGAAAGCTATTCCGCGAGTTTGGCATATACCCACACTGCTCAGAATGTCCGGAGTTGAACAACGGTCGCTGCTGTGGGGGCTGCTTATCGCTGACGCTGCGTCGTTTCCATAATCTTAATCCTGAGGTATTGAGGAAAATTCGGCAATGATGGTCATAGAAATGCTGTTTTTCCCTTTTCATTTCTTTCATTGTCAGTGCTATCCTTTTTTCATGTCATGACAATTTTATTCGCGAATTAAGCATGACGTTTTTATTCGCGAATCACAACACAGCTTTGGCTTATTGCATAATTGTTGGCGTCTGGTATAATTGTCCCCGATGACTGGTCCTGTCCCTGGTTTCGGCTGGAGGCATGGAGACCTGCAAAAAACAATACTAAGGAGCAGCAGTGTCATGGCTTTAGATAAAGCAAGTAAAGAAAAGATCATTGAAGAATTCAAACGGCATGATGACGATACTGGGTCACCTGAGGTTCAAATCGCGATTCTCACAACCCGGATCACTGAATTAACCGGTCACCTGAAAGCCAATACCCACGATGAAAGTTCTCGTCGGGGATTGCTCAAGCTTGTGGGACGCCGACGCCGTTTATTGGCATACTTACGCCGGAAAGATTACAAAAGTTATCTGGCGCTCTCTGATAAGTTAAAGATCCGCAAGAAATAGTTGACGATTCTTATAACTGGTCAAACCAAAACCGCAGATCAAGCCAATTGCAGAGCCAAATTACTTAGCATTCTGAAGTGACTCTGCAGTTTGTTATTCTGCGGTTATTTTTATACAAACAAAGCAATCCGCGAGTCGGGAATTGAAAATTGCTGAGGATCGGAACCTCACCGGTTTTCAGTCCCTGACTAGGCGGGCAATTAGACGAAGGGAAAATTTAATATGCAACCCAATGTAAAGATTTATCGTACTAAACTCGGTGATAAAGAAGTCATCATCGAAACTGGCAAGCTGGCTGGACAAGCCGGTGGTGCTGTTACAATCCGTCAGGGAGATAGTTTAATCTTCTGTGCGGCAACCATGGGCGGTGTTCGTGAAGGACTTGATTTCTTCCCGCTAACAGTGGACTATGAAGAACGCATGTATGCAGGTGGCCGCATTCCCGGTTCCTTTTTCCGAAGAGAAGGTCGACCAGGATCAGAAGCCGTCCTGACTGCACGTATGACTGACCGTCCTCTTCGACCTCTATTCCCGGATGGAATGCGCAACGAAGTTCAGATCATGCTCATGTCCTTTTCTGCCGACAAGGAGAATCCCCTGGATATCATCGCGATCAATGCAGCATCAGCTGCGTTAATGATCTCTGACATCCCATGGGCAGGCCCGGTTGGCGCTGTCCGTATTGGCTACCTGAATGACAAGTTGGTGGTCAACCCTGGTTTGAGCGAAATGGAAAACTCAAAGCTGGACCTGGTTGTAGCTGGCACAAAAGAAGCCATCGCCATGGTGGAATGCGGTGCGGATGAGGTCTCAGAGCAGATTATGGTCGAAGCGCTTGATTTGGCACATAAATCCATTCAACCGATGATTGAGCTGCAAGAGCAAATGGCACGTGAGATCGGTAAGGAAAAACGTGAGGTCGAAACTGCCGTAATCGATCCCGAGTTGATCTCCCAGGTTCAGGAGAAAGTTAAAGGTCAACTGCTTGAAATCCTTGACAAACCTTATTCCAAGGAAAATCTCTATGGCGGTATTCAAAAACTGGAAGATGCCATAATCGAAGAGATGACTGGTGACCAGGCAGATACTTTGAGCGAGTCTGAATTCAAGAAGCTGAAGAAATCCATTGGCAAGGCCTTTGGTGAAGCCGAAAAAATGATCGTTCGTGAACGTATCCTGACTGAACAAAAACGTCCAGATGGGCGCGGACCAAAAGACATCCGTGATATCTGGTGTGAAGTAAACTTCAGCCCCAGAGCACACGGTTCAGGTCTCTTCACCCGCGGGGAAACACAAGTCCTCACACTAGCAACCTTAGGGACACCCAGGGAAGCCCAGGAATTGGATAACCTGGTCTCAACAGATTCAAAACGCTATATGCACCATTACAACTTCCCACCATTCTGCGTTGGTGAAACCGGCCGCCTTTTTACCTCACGACGATCAATTGGACACGGCATGCTGGCTGAACGAGCACTACGGCCAATGCTCCCGGATGAAATAGATTTCCCCTATACCTTGCGTCTGGTTTCAGAGGTGTTGGCATCAAATGGTTCCTCCTCCATGGCCTCCACATGCGGTTCAACCCTGGCGCTCATGGATACCGGTGTACCCATCAAACGACCCGTTTCCGGCGTCGCAATGGGGATGGTCAAGAAAGATGACAATTATGTTATTCTTACCGACATCCTTGGTATGGAAGACCACTTGGGTGATCTGGACTTCAAAGTTACCGGCACAACCGAAGGCATCACAGCCCTACAAATGGATATCAAGATTAGCGGGATCACAACTGAGATCATGTCAGAAGCCCTGGAGCAAGCACGGAAAGCCCGGCTGCACATCCTGGAGATCATGCTTCAAACCATTGATAAACCTCGCTCTGAAATTAAAGATCATGCACCCCGCATTGAAGTCATCAAGGTGCCCGTTGATAAAATTGGCGCGGTGATCGGCAAGGGCGGTGAGACCATACGCTCCCTACAAGAGGAAACAGGCACACGCATTGACATCGAAGACGACGGCACCATCTTTATTGCTGCGGTTGACGGTGTCGGCTATAAGGAAGCCCGAGAACGCATCGAACGCCTCACGGAAGAAGTCGAGGTTGGCCATATCTACACCGGCAAAGTCGTTCGCACAACAGATTTTGGTGCCTTCGTGGAAATCCTGCCCGGTACGGATGGGTTGGTTCATATTTCACAATTAGATACCAGTCATGTAAGTAAAGTCACTGATGTTGTTAAAGTAGGCGATGAGATCACAGTCATGGTGACCAACGTCGACAATCAGGGCCGCGTCCGGCTCTCACGCCAGGCACTTCTCGAAGGATGGACCCTTGAAGAAGCGCAGGCGAAGGACGGTGGCGGGAAGAAATCCTCAAGCCGAGGTAGAAGTAACAGCAATCGGCGCAGGAGCAGCAGCAACCGTAATCGAAATAGATGATCGGATCAACTTTATAACAATAAAGATTGAAATTTAAGGCTGTCCAAGTCATTGAACAGCCTTTTTTTGTGCAAAACCTGTCGGATTATCATAAGATGAAGGAACTAACCAATAACATTGCTGTTCAATGGTATTTTAGTTACAAAAATCGCACGCTCAAAAGCGTGCGATTCATATCTAAGTTGAGAAAATCAGCAGGGTAACCTGAATGGGTTTTCTAGGTATTTTCGTGCGTGTGGCAACAATATAGGGGAGTTGGGTCACTTTTAGGTTCTGTGCGCCTGAAGACCTCAGAAATCCTCTCTTTAATTCCCGATGAATCCGCTATCACCGAGTCGGAATTAGAATAATTTC
>CAYTXE010000123.1:4268-6809 GCA_964441045.1 uncultured Candidatus Brevefilum sp. | reverse complement strand
TAGGTCACATTTCCAATGTGACAAAACATAAAACATTATGCGCAGAACGTCACTGCGCACAAAGAATTTTTCCCATTAGGATGGGTAGGGTGGGTCAGTGCGAAACCCCCTGTATGGGCAGACCCTCCAAAATGTCTAGATCAATTTTTTCCGTTCAGTTGAATAACAGGATGTTGTAACAGGTGAATTTGGCGGGATCCATGAAGAAGTAAGATATTTTCACTCAGATAACAACCACCACATGTTAGACCCCTCGAAACCGCAGCCACGATACAGCCTTTTCAGCTGGTTTGAGTGATGAACCTTCCAGGATACCGTCATAATGTCAGCCAGATCAATCGCCTTCCGCATCAATTCGCCGATCAGCGCTTTCCCAAGTCCTTTCTCCTGGAATCGAGGGTGCACCTGAAGCCATTCCAGCGACACTTCGGGGACAACGGGGTCATATTTGGCGATCCCCAACCCAACCTTTTCGCCGCTGTGCACGTGTGCAGCCCAAACCAACAGGCCGGGATGATACACCGAGCGGTCCAGCCACATGCGGATCGAGTCAGCATCGACAGCAGTATTTGGGTAGCAGGTTTGAATGAGGTTTCCTGCCTGCTTGATGTCAGTTTGAGGTTCAAAGGCCTGACAACAGAAACGGTGCGGACAAGTAACTTCGGGAGGTCTCCCGCTGTGTGAAAGGCGGAAGTAGGGACTTTTGCGTGAGAAACGATGCTGGTCAAAGATCGGCAGGTCGTTTTGATGCACCAGCGCAAAGGGCGTTTGTGCCGCTTGCTGAGGGGTGAGGAGGGGTGCCTGTGGGTCAGTGCACCAAAATGCCATCAGGCGGTTTTTTTTACCAGACGGCCAGGGCGGCGAGCTGTCCGTCAGTATCCCATAGAAAGGACAGCCGGGCACCAGGCTTATTGATAGGAGTCTTCCAAAAAGCGTTTGGCAGTGTGCGGCAGGGATATTTTCGATAAATCTTCAATAATCCCTGGGTTTCATTTGTCATGACCCCATTTTCGGTGGAGGGTTTCTTTCAAATATGGATATTATATCCGATAAGGCCGCGGTTATTAGTAGGTCACATTTCCAACGAGACAAGAAAAAATGTCACGCAGGCATGCGTGACCTACATTTTTATGTAGGGTGTGGACTTCAATTGCCAGCCCTGAGCCTGAAAGGCGTGAGGGACAGCACCCAAATTTAAGTCATTTTTATTTTTGGTCCCCTGTCCAATCCCCGTTCATTGAACAGGACGTTGAAGCCCAGTGTACCTTGCCTGCGGCGGACCCTTTCCATTCCAGTGAACCGGTGATGGTGATTGGGTCTTCCCAGGAGCTGTTTTGGACTTCCTGTGGGTCCCACTCACACCCATCAATCCACTGTGTGGCGTATGTAAATTTGGCTTTGGTTGGGTTAAGGGTAAGCTGGCCATCTTTTGTTGCTGTGCCGGTGATGTCTCCTGAGATATTCACTTTCCCATGGCTGGTGCAGGTGTCATCAAATGGTTTTTTGTCAACGCAATCGTTGATGGTCACATCCCCCTCCCCTTCTGCACTGATCTTCCCTGTGACCTGACAGGTTTTCAGGTCCACAGTCAGGTCAAGAGTCCCGGTCAGTTTTGGAGGTGTACAAGCAAAGCAGGAAACGAGGGGCGTGATGGATAACTCGAAATCGCTGCTCCAACCCTTGGTTATTGGAAAAATTTCACCGACCTTTGCCTGTAATGTCAGCCATTCCATAAAAACTTCAAGGTTCGGAAATTGTTTTCCCTCACCAATGACCTTACCTGCTTCGTCTGACCAGGTGTTTGCCCGCCCTTGGAGCCAGGCTAAAAAGGCCTGTTTGGCAATGTCCGGCTCACAGGGGTTGTCCTCGAAGGATTGTCGATCGGTATCGTGCAGCAGGTCGATTTGTGTTTGGGTCAGGACGAAGGAATCTTTCTTTTCTGAAACAGGATCCTGAGAGGATTTCTCGTCGTTGGCTGACAGCCAATCCAGGTGTTCCGGGTAGCTCATCATTTCGCAGGTATCAGCGGAAACCGAAGAAACGGTACTCCCACATTTTTGCGCCGTGAACTGGCACAATGCCTCGACGATAGCCCCCGGGGCAATCTCACCGTATTCGAATGTACAAGTTGGTATCGGATATCCCGGGAGAAAAATCATCT
The DNA here is from genome assembly GCA_964441045.1 of uncultured Candidatus Brevefilum sp. GTDB lineage: Bacteria > Chloroflexota > Anaerolineae > Anaerolineales > Anaerolineaceae > Brevifilum. Next base: position 4,648 of record CAYTXE010000123.1, on the reverse strand, counting down.
CGATTGATACATTATGTGCATAATAGTCTGAGTTGTTAAAAACCTTTCCAGAAAAACTGTGTACTTTAGGTGTTGTCGATTCGTCACAGGCAATTTTATAATCGCCTAATAGTATAAGGTTGTCATTACATAACGAATAATCATCTTTTTCTTCTTCATCGAAATCATCTCTGTACCATTCTGTAAATTGTTTGGTGTATTCGCATGCCAGGGAAGATACCAGGAGGACAGCAAGTAAGAAGAGAAATCGCCAGGTAAATTTCTTTGATATTTCATATCTCCTTATTCATGCAAACAGGCAAGAACATCGATGTAAGCGTTGTGGGAATGTTTTTTCTTATGTGAATGATCGGTGATTTCATTATATCAATATTTGCAGT
>CAYTXE010000123.1:0-4168 GCA_964441045.1 uncultured Candidatus Brevefilum sp. | reverse complement strand
ATTTTGTATCATTGCAGGCATGATGTGCACCGTATTTGTGCGTGCCATAAACACTTGTTTTATCATTTCAAAATTTGTATAATGGTTTTAAACCGATAAGAATATTTTTGTTTCCTTTTTTATAACTTCTTAAGAAGCTTTCCAAACTGCACGAAGGACTGATGAGAAAACAAGGTCAAGAAAGAAGGAACAATGCGTTCATCTAAATCCCTAAACATTCAAAAGCTAAAACAAAAAAAGAATGTCCGAGTCCTGATCAAAGCTCTGCGCTATAAGAAAAGCGAATTCATCCCGGTGGACGCCGCATATGCATTGGGTGAAATAGGTAATCAAATGGCTGTCCCCCATCTCATTGAACGGTTGCAGGATGACAGTAAATCTGTCCGGAGGGCAGCGATATCAGCATTGGGACATTTAGGTGATCCTTCTGCTGTAGTTCCCCTGATACCGATGCTTGAGGATAGAGATGTTAAAATTCGTGAAGTCACCGCTTTGGCATTAGGGGAGATTAGGGATGAACAGGCTGTAGATGCCCTGATGTCTAAATTAGAAGATGATGCAAATCAGGTTTCAATGGCGGCTGAACGGGCATTGATCGATATTGCCGACACCAGCATTGAACCCCGGCTGCTTGCTTTGATGACTTCAGGGAAACCAGAAAGGGCTCGCATGCATGCGATCAACCTCCTGGGTGCGCTGAAATGCCGCGGCGCGGTGCTTCCGTTGATCGACCTGATGAAAGGCAGCGGTCCCGGTCAAGTTCGTGCCAGGGCTGCTCAGGCACTTGGCAGGATTGCAGACCCACAAGCTCTACAACCACTCCTCTTTTGTGCCGAATACGATGAAGACCTGGCAGTACGAGAAGCTGCGATAGAATCACTGGGGTCCTTTGGTGAGGCTGTGCTCGACAGGCTGCTGATGCAGTTTGAGAATGGGTCAAATCAAAAGCGAAAAGCCATCAAGACCGCACTGATCGAAGTGGGTGAACCCACGGTCATGCCGCTCATCGAACGGCTTGAAAAGAGGGCACTTTCACCAGAAAGAAAGGAAGAAGCAGTCGAAATCCTCGGGGTCATCAGGGATCAACGGGCAGTTGACCCGTTGATTAACCTTCTAAAGGAAAGCGATTGGTCACTGCAGAAAGCTGCAGTGGAAGCGTTGATGGAAATTCAATACGGGAACACCGACTGTCACATTCCTGTGGAACCATTGATTGGTTTACTCAAGCGCACCCGGTCAACTTTTGTCCTTGAGACAGTGGTTGGTGCACTGGGGGCGTGTGGGGACCAGCGTGCGATCCCGGCGATCAAGTCCAGGATGCATGAGGAAGGGGAATGGTTCCATGAATACTCACTGGATGCACTTGTGCAGTTGGATGCCGATCTAACACCTGAAGACATCTTTTATCGCCAGCCGGCAGTTTATCGAAAGCCGGTTGACTATCACGGCGCGTTGAATATCGAACCGATCATACATGAACTTTGCCGCCTGGTTGATAAGGAAAAGCCAAACCGATATGCCAGCGAGCCCTCGGTAAGAAGGGCGAAGGAGCTGGGCCATAAACTGAACCAGGAGGGTGGATTTGATTTAATGAAGATGGCGATGCAGAAAGTGATTGACAGGCGCCCCTTTGGGTACGAATTGGTGAATCACTGGTGGGACGGGATTGGGGACTGGCGGTATTGATTGGGGGTATTGCACAGTTTTATCCCTCATCATTGACAGCCGCGCACATTTTCACTGATCCCCTGTATAGCCTTTATTCTGGATCTGCTGTCCAATTACCGTCGAAGGTTGTGCTGTTTTTGTGGCAAGTCTTGTGCAGATTCATCCGTGGTTGTCAGCCCGGCTGTGGGTGAGCTCATCCATTAGGCAGCTTTGTGGTTAATCTATGCCCAAGTTCATTGATCAAAATAATGGAGGAATACCTATGTCGATTGAAGACAATAAAGCCCTCGTCCAACGCTTTTTCAATGAAGTTGTCAGCCAGGGAAATCAAGAGGTTGTCGATGAGCTCCTTGATACTCGGTGCAGATACTTCGACGCGGGAAGTGTTAGAACAACTAATAACCGTGAATTTATTAACTATCTGATAAAAGCTCGCCTGCCATTCGATAACATCAATGTGAAGATTGACAGCATAATCGCTGAGGGGAGTCCGGTTGCGGTTCGCTGCTCATACCATTTAATGTATGAAGGAGAACATTCCAGCGTGCCAGTGATGGCTGAATTTCATATTGAAAACAGAAAGGTTAGAGAAATGTGGCGTTGTGTTGCGGAAAGAAGTTAGGAAAAGGGGCACAAATTAATAATCCATTCAAGCAATATTAGTAATAAGCGGGAGATTAGTCGATGGATAAATTACCCAAGAGTCAAAGTGGGGTGTGCACCGTATTTGTGCGCACCAAAACAATATCCTTATGTTGTAGGTCACATTTCCAATGTGACAAACCATAAATTGTGGTGTGCAGATGAACTTGCGCAGCCAATATTTATTCAATCGGCCAGGTGGGGATGGCGGCTTGATCCCCCTGATGACAGCATTTTTAATCTCATTTATTTTATTGGTGAATTGTACGCATCTCATTCCCCCGAAAGGAGAATTTTTTTATCCAGTTTCACAGTTCCTAATTATTTAACAAGAACCTTAAATTTGCGATTTTCTTGATGAAGAATTTATATCGTTTATAAACCCTTTTATCCTTATAGCAGCCCAGAAAAGGAAGGACATGTTCTTTTCTTTGGGTGTGAAATGCCCGCGCAACAGCCTTCAAAAGTTTAAAAACACTGCCAGTCGATGTGCTGCCCTTATGGATGATGAAGACGGCAAATTCGTCATTGACGATCAGAGGGCGATGGTGTTTGAGTAATTTTAGCCACAACGTATATTCGACAGGTTCAGCTTTGGTCTCGATAAACCCGCCATATTTCTGCACAGCCTCAGTTTTCATAAATGTATTTTCATGGGAGATGAAATTCATAATGGATAAGGCAATCTCAAGGTTTGGTTTTAAAATAAGTGTTTGGGGAAGTACGATCCTTCTTCCTTTCCATTCCACGACGAAATTGCCTGTCAACCAAACCAGATCGGGGTTTTCATTGAAGGCTTTGGCAGCTTTTTCCAATGACTGTGTGTCCACATAGTAATCATCTGAGTGAAGATAATGGATGATCTCGCCAGTGGCGCTTTCTGTTGCGACATTTAATGCATTTCCCACACCTTTAGGTTCGCAGTGGATCAGTTTGATGGGGTATCGGGTTCCATTCCGATCAATATAATCCTGAATGATCCCCAAAGTTGCGTCGGTAGAATAGGAATCGTTGATGATGTGTTCGATATTTTTATAGGTTTGATTTTCGACGCTCATCAAGGCTTTCTTCAGGAATTTCTCGCTGTTGAAAGTGCAGGTGATGACGCTGATCTTTGGATGATTAATTTTATTCATTAAATAGCAATCCTAACTGATGCATTGAATCACTCTCAATCTTCACTTGTAAATCTGAAGGGATGATCTGTGTTGGATTAGGCGTCGAAGTGCGATCGTGACTTCATTTACTATAGCACAGGATGGCCATATTTGTTACAACGTTAAAGCCATTTAGCAGTACATTGATTTGAAATTTGATGTAACTGTATTTTACGGATCGGATAATATCTGAGGTGATCCAATTCTTAGATAGGGTCACCGTTTGATAATTTAGGTGTTCTATACCTCGAACACACATTCTGTCATTTATGTGTATAAACCATGATCCTAGAAACCCACTAAAACCAGTTCCACAAATAAGTAATCTAAGATGTGGCAAGGTAAATACTTTTGAAGTGAAAAACGCAGGCTTTCCTTCTAGAGTCGTTGCCAATGTATCAGTTCCAATCAATACCAGATCTTGTTCAACAGTGAAAATAAGTGATGACATAAACCTCCAAACAAATCAATAATTTTAATGATTGAGCTGGTGTCCTCAGTGCATAGCCTCCTGTAAGGACCAGCGAAAAGATGGAGACCTGCGGTCATGGCATCACCCTGGTCAGGAGACCATGGGTGAACAGGGTAATAAGCGGGAGATTGGTCGATGGATAAATTACCCAAGAGATACAAGGGTGTGCACCGCATTTGTGCGCACCAAAACAATATCCTTATGTTGTAGGTCACATTTCCAATGTGAC
>CAYTXE010000122.1:0-6971 GCA_964441045.1 uncultured Candidatus Brevefilum sp. | reverse complement strand
CTCATTGCTGGCACTTATGAAAACCCTAACTTAAGTGTGGGTTTTGATGATTTCTATATCCTTGAACCATAAAAGGCAAGGAGAACACAAAAATCCCCCGGGAGAAAGAAAACCGGGGGTTTTTTCTTAATCATTCAGTTGGAATAGTAAATGGGACCCAAAATTTTTTATAAAATTCATGTATTAACCAGGACGCTGTAAATTTATCATGGGATGATTGGGTTTCATATTGAGCTGGTTTCACGCCAGGAAGTATGGAGGGGTTGAATAACTACAATGCTTACAACTGGCGCTTCCGGATCACTTCGGCAAGCTCATTGAGGGTATCAAAAGTTCTTCCATCTAATTCCGTATTTTCAATAACAACATTGAAGTTATCTTCTATAAATAAGGTGAAATCGACCAGGCTGAAGGAATCAATCAAACCAGTAGAGATCAGGGGTTCATCTGGATCGATTTGGCGATCAGGCTGCTGGATGATTTCTGCCTGGAGGTATTGTGCTGTTTTCTTGATGATTTCATTGTTCATACTCGTTAATATTCCTGTTGATGCTTATTTTCGGGGTATTATTGTACCCTCAAGGATTGATCATTTGCTCGAGTGTGGGTTTTAATGCCTGATAGAAAAGCTGTGAACCCTCTGGCGTCAGATGGAGGGCGGAATTTGTGAAGGCTTCACTTGGAACGCAGTCCCACAGGTCAATATATGCCAACGCTGCATCCTCTGCATACTCAGTCATTGCCTGACGGTATTGGTCATAAGCCCATCGTGGATAGAAAAAGTTGTATCGGACATCGCCGTTCTTCCCTTCACTGATCAGGATTGGCTCGTTGATCACAAGCACAGGCACATCGCCCGCTAACGCCACCCCGGAATCAAGGATTTCCCAGGCCATCTGGTCCAAAGGCAAGTTCGGGGGTGACCAATTTTTGAAGTTGACATCACCGGCTTCAAAATCTCGCTGCGCTTGTGTATAGTCATCAGGGTAGGTTTGATCAACTCCAGTGGCTGCCCAAAGAACCCCATAAATTTGAAGCTGGATTGCATCCAGGATAGCTCGTCGTCGACCTATCAAAGTCCGATCCCAAGAGGTGCTTTCGATGAAATGTTCAGATTGTCCGTCGAGTGACAGGTCGAAAAGTTTGATCAAGGGAATTACTCGTTCAGGGTTATGGGCGACTAACGGCGTCACGATTTGGGTATTTTTGGGAAAGGATTCCAGAGATACCGGCCAAAGGATCAGGTCTGGGTCAAAAGTGAGTGCGTTATCCAGGATCATCAAATCTTTGATGAGCGACATGGTTGGATAAGCCAGATTGTAGGCGCGAACACTTCTGCCATCAGTTGTTGTCAGGTCCCCCTGGTTGATCAAGCCGCTTAATGTCTCCTCTGGATGGAGGAGGGTACCCCAGGTAGCACTGTCCCCAATCAGGATGATCCTGAATTCTTCGGGGGATTTGGGGCTTCTATTGATTTCATGGCTGGCAAACATCGCTTCTATATCGTAAAGGCTCAGATTATATGCTTCTGTTGGATTTTCACCAAAGGGTAAACGGGCTCTTCCTGGGAAAACCAGATTGTAAAGTGAGACATGGCCAAGATTTGCACCTGAAGGGATCAGGCAGAGGGAGAAGTTGAGGATTAAGAACAGCAAGCTCCCCTTGATCAGCACATTCCTGATAAAGTTTGCCGTTCTTTTTTTCTCGGGTTGTTGTTCTGCAGTCATAGTTGTTTTTCTGTTTTGCGACGGGTACAAATGTGCAAAAATATTAATTTAATACTGGTTACGCTATCATCAATCTTTCAAATTCCTAAATTCATAGGAAAGCGCATTCATTTCATAAGCCCAGTCCAAATAATCTTGTGAAGGTCATCAGGGCAGACCCGGTCGTGGGGAGGGCGAACCAGACCCATCCAAGGCTTACGAAAAGAAATGTAAGGCATACACCGCTCACTTTGAATAACAGAGACAAAAGGGGGTTTCCAGCAGAGACCGTGCTCACTTTTGGTCCTACAATCGCGCTCCAGCGATTATGAATGAACAGCCCTAAACCATGCCAGGCACCCCAGATGACAAAATTCAATGTTATACCGTGCCACAAACCGATGATGAGCATGGTGCTCATTTGTGTGATTAAAATGATCAGCGGCGCAGGGAGATTCCCCTTACGGCGCAGATGGCGGGTGATCGGGAAGAAGAAGTAACCTCGGATCCACTGTGTCAGGGTCATATGCCAACTATTCCAGAACAGGGTCAAGTTAGGTTTGAGGTATGGGTTGTTAAAATTCTCTGGCATACGAAATCCCAGCAGAATACCAGATCCGATGGCAATATCAGAGTATCCTGCGAAATCGAGGAAGATCTGGAAGGCGTAAGCGATCAGCATCAACCACAGCCAGCCAGCAGATTGAACCTGATTGACATTCGTCTCTGAGATTGCGATCAACCCGAGTGTATCAGCGAGGATGAATTTACGGAAAAGACCGACCGCCAGGCGTTCTCCACTTTGCCGCATGTTGCCAGGCGACAAGGGCTCGGGATTATGGAGGTCTTTACGAAATCTCTGGAGTCGATCTATCGGACCGGCGATGACGGCCGGGTAGAAGATGGTATAGACCAGGTATTCACCAACCATAACTTCATCCAGGCGTCCTTTCAAGCGGTCGATCAAGGTATGGATCAGTCGAAAAGCCACGTATGAAAAACCCAGCCATCTGAGATCTGTTGATTTTGCCAGGGCTGGATCCTGGGACATGATCCGGCGCAATCCAATACTGGCGTTATATGAGAGCCAGGGCGTTTTCAGGATTATAAAAACCAGCAGCAGCACCAGAATACCCAGCCATATCCGCCATGGCGAAAGACTGGAAAACCGGGTGAGTACAAAGGTTGAGAGGGAGATAAAAAATATGGCGCTGAGGACCAGGTAGAATTGAGGCGGTCGAGTGGGGGTGAGAAGACCTTCTAAGCTGATAAAACGGGTTAAACCAATTAACAATATCGTTCCAAGGGATAGCCCCGCACCAAGCCAGTTTACTGGATCGTGTAATTGTTCTCTGGATGAAGTTAACCCCCAGCTCAAAAAAATTAAACCCACTGTCGCCGTCGGAAGCCAGAAATCCATGCTGCGAATTGGGAGTGCAGGCTGCAGCCAGTAGATCGCCAAAATTGATGCCACCAGCAGAACCCACTGTCGATGTTTTCCTGGAAAAATGATTCGGATCAGCAGCGCAGATGCGATCAGAATGAGGATGTTTTGCAAAGACATTTAGAAGCCTTGATAGATCCAGAGCGGCGTCCTTTCAGCCGAAAAGATCACGAGCAAGGCTATCAGGATGCAAAATAGAAGGGCATAGAGGTTCTCAATGGTAAAAACGTGTTCCTTCAGCCAGCGCATATACTATGCAATCCTATTCATAATAGCCGCACATCCGCCATTCACCACCCTCCTGGATGACGAGGTAATTTTGACCGCTCAATGGGAATTCACGCGCTTCGCCATCATATGTCGCTGAGATGGCACCTTCACAAGTCACTTTGGCCGTTGTGCTGTCATCATCAATCGTCTGACATACAACATCAAACAATGTGGCTTCAACATTGCTGAAGCTGTCCAAAGTCAACAATGCCGTCTCCTCCCATTCTGAACATGAGAGATTGACCAGGTGTTCCTGGTCCTTTTCTACCAGGGCCTGGAAATAAAGTTCCACGGTTTGCGCCGGTGCATCGTTGGAACCTGCACATGCGGTAAGGATCAGGAGTAAGAGCCATAAGGCGATCATATAATAACTGAGGTTTTTTGATTTCATCATCTTCTTTCTTTCATGATTGAATAACGGGGAGGTTAGTCTCCTGATAAAATGCGATAGAAGTCTTCCAGGCTATAGTTCCCATAAATCTCAATCCGATCTAAATAGAACAAAGTGTTCCAGGTATGGGTCGTTGCTTTACCCAAACCCATGCCAGCTTTGTAGCCGTATTTACTCACTTTATTTGCTGTGAAGCGATCAATTGTACCAAATGGGTATGCAAAGGTCAGAATTGGCGTAGATAGGGCAGCTTCAAGGTCAGACTTCGATTGCCCGATCTCTTTGGCAGCAATGTTGTGGTCCTTGGTCAAATCAGGATGGGAATAGCTGTGGCTTCCGATCTCCCAACCTGCCGCAACCATTTCCTTTAATTCTGCGATATTTACAAAATCCTGTACGTCGTAGATCCGGTTGGCTACAATGTAAAAAACACCCGGATAGCCAAAATCTTTCATGATCGGGAAGGCATTTTGATAAACACTTTCATGCCCATCATCAAAAGTGATCACAATGGGCTTTTCTGGAAGGTCACTCCCGTCAAGAAGTGCTTCTAAGAAATGGGAGATTGTGATGACAGTGAAGCCCATGTCCTGTAAAGCAGCCATTTGTGCACGAAAATCCGGGATCGAGACCTGGTAGCGGCTCATCGAAACATCATTCTCAACACGATGGTACAAAAGGATTGGGGCGTCAATTTTACCAGCATCATTAAAGACCCATGTGGGTGTTGGAATTTGGGTGGATGTGGGGGTGGGCGGTGGTTGGGTTGGGGTTGAGGTCATCGTAGGGATCAATGTCTGTGTGGGAGACTCTTCGATGATATCCAAAGAGACCTTTGGCTGTGTGGGATCGAGGATCTCAGCTGAAGCAGGGGAGACGGAAGTTGGATTTTGTAAGGATGAACAACTTGAGAGGATCAGACAACACGCAACCCATATTGCGATAAGCTGCCATGTTGGAAATCTGTGCATAAAAAACCTTTCAAACCACCTCATATCATGAAATGGACATTAAAAAAGATATTCAGTGGCGGGACGTTTTCCCATCGTTTTCTGGGGCATATTATAGCATGTTAAGGTTGTTAGGGTAATTCGAAGCTTTGGCTGAGCATGCCAAAAAACGTCATCGATACAATATTGGACAAAGTCTCAAGGCAAGCTTTATCGCTGGACACCTTTTCTTATCTGGGCAAAGAATTAACCTCTCAATTATTAAAAGAAAAAAGCACTCCACGTTGAGAGCGCCTTTGTTGTTAATTTGATTGATAATTGGGCGTTTATCCACGCCGGCGACCTGTACCACCAGCAAGGGATACAAAATACAATAACTGCAGTACAGAAGATGCGATCGCTGCAACATAAGTAAGGGCAGCGGCATTCAACACCTGCCTGACACCTCTTTGTTCAGCTTCAGAAGTGACCATCCCGGATGATTTCAGCAATTGCTGCGCTCGCCTGGATGCGTTCAATTCCACCGGTAGGGTCGCTATGGCAAAGACAGCACCCGCAGAAAATGCAATTACACCTAACCAGGCCAGGTTGCTGATCTGCAGAACCAGTCCCAGCACAAGCAGGATCCAACCGAGAGACGTCCCGATATTGACTGCTGGCACCATTGTAGACCTTAATCGCATCAGGAAATAATCTTCCTTGTCTTGCTGCGCATGTCCCATTTCATGTGCGGTAATGGCCATAGACGCCACACTGGATCCCTGAGCGATTTCACGAGAAAGGCTGAGGGTGTTGCTGCGCGGATCATAGTGATCGGTTAACTTTCCAGGTGCACCCTTTAACCGTAGATCATACATGCCGATTTTTTCTGCCAGTCTCTGGGCAACCTGGGCTCCAGTTAAACCGGATTGACTGCGAATCTTGCTCCACCGCCGATAACTGGCGTTAACATAGAGCTGGATGATCAAACTCAGCAAAAATGCTGGGAGCATATAGATCAAATAATTGATATTGAACACAGGTAAGAACATCATTCACCTTCTTAAATTTATTTACTTATTTAGTGATTTCAAAACTTCAATAGCTTTATCAAGCTGAGGATCATTGCCTTCTGTGTAATCCTCTTCTGTCATTTCAACGATGTATTCTGGTTCCAGGCCTTCACCGCTGATCTGCCGTTTTTCGGGTGTCAGCCAACGGGCAATGGTCACACGTACACCACCCGCATTGTTTTCCAACTCAATCCAGCTCTGAACAGAGCCTTTTCCATAGGTCGTCACACCAACCAGGGAAGCTCGACCGTAGTCCTGAATGGCTCCGGCTGTGATCTCGGAAGCTGAAGCGGTACCCCCATTGACCAGAACAACCATGGGGATTTCTGTTGCCAGACCGCCTGGAATGGCATCGTATGCGAGCATTTTCCCATCGCCATATTCTTCATACATCACAACGCCTTCACTGATGAACTCGGAGACAACCTGGATAGCAGTGGATAAATACCCGCCGCCATTATCACGCAGATCAAAAATCAAGCCGTCTGGCTTATCTTTTTGCATATCACGCAGTGCCTGCTGTAATTGATCGGTGGTATTCTCGCCATAGTTAAATAAACCAATGTAGGCGATGTTGTCATCCAGCAATTCGTAATCGACTGTTGGGACAACGATGTGATCCCGGGTAATGATGACTTCAAACCTTTCCTCATCTCGCTGGATGGTCAGGGTGACGTCTGTTCCCGCAGGACCCAGGATGCGCTTTAGAACGAGATCCCCGGGGATATCCGTCATATCTTCGCCATCAATGGCGATCACTTTGTCTTTGGGCTGCAGCCCAGCCTCATCTGCTGGGGAATTTCGCATCGGGCTGATAATCTCAACATAATCTCCTGTAATGTCCACCCATGCGCCGATCCCTTCATATTCACCTTCAAGGGCTTCATTAGCCTGCTTGAATTCCTCTGGTGTCATATAGGAGGTGTGTTTGTCCCCAAGGCCGCTCAGCATCCCTTCAATTGCACCACGCATCAAGCTCAGGTCGTCAACGGGCTGGTCTACATACTCCTCGTGAACAATCTGCCATGTTTCCCAGAAGGGGGAAAATAATTCCTGGTATTCTTCCGGTGATTCGCCGGAAGGATCCAGGTAAGGGCATTCCGTCCCTGTTGAGACCGATTCAGGACAGGGGGGACAGCTTGGAATATCTAATAATTC
>CAYTXE010000121.1:0-6993 GCA_964441045.1 uncultured Candidatus Brevefilum sp. | reverse complement strand
GTGATCGAATATCAGAAGTTGACCCCAGCAGGGAATATATCATCACAGTCCGAGGACATGGCCTGCGCCTGGATAATCCTATCAGTAAATAATCCCCGTTTCTATGCTTCAGCTTCCAAATTTCGTTTCATTGAAAAACGTAAAGCCTGTCGATAGACCTGATGCAGTTTTTCAGCAGTCACATCACGCCCCTCTTGCTGCTGTGTTTGATTCAATAGGTTCATCATGAATTGCATGAATTCATCCGTGATCTCATCGGCATGTTCTTCCAAGATATCGTTGATCGCCTGCTCGTTTTCTGATTGGATCAAGGTTTCGATCAGCTCAATATTCGCCCCCGGTGCGCTCACTTTTTGAATAGTGGCAGCCACCTTTTGGAGTTTTTCCAGGTTATCCTCATCACCTGCTTTTCGAGCATCTTGAATACGCTTGCGCAGCACTTCAAAGAATATCTCACTGATGGCTGGCAGCGCCTTCAAGGTTGCTTCCTCAATATCTTCGCTTTCAAGAAGCTCCGCCAATAGCTTATTCGCCGATTGTTCCTCTTCTTTTATAGCCTCGTCAATCTCATGCGTCATATTCAGTAATTTTTCACGCAATTCGGTTAAGTGGGCTTGATCTTCACCAGATGTAATTTGGATGCGTTCTGTAAGCAGCTGGAAAAAACCATAATCCAACCCACCCCGAGCCATACTGACCAGGGTTGCCAACTGGACCTCGCTTTTTGAAGCATCTATAACCAGTTCGAGTAAACGCTGGCGTGTCAACCCCTTTTTGCTGGCTTCTTCAAGAGCTTTAATTACAGTTTGCTGCTCCTGAACCTGACTCAGAACTTTCCGACCATAAGTAGAATTCTCAAGGATCTGTTGCTGCAATTCAGCCAGGACCTTGGTGCTCTCCTCTTCTCCAGCAGCTGATGCGCTCTGCATCAAACGCTGCAAGATCATCAAAAGCTGCTCATCGATCAATTCTTCTTCCTGCTTGATCATCTCAGGCCTTGACTCAGGGGAAATACTTGCCATTCGCTGGAGCAGGTTCAAACGAGCCTGCTGGGCTTTAAGCATTTCCGGGGTAACCCCATCCTCTTCCAGGATGCGCTCAACCAGGCGTTGGCGGGTTAACATGGTCTCTGGCTTGAATAAATACGCTTTTCGCTGCTCCATGGGCAAGTTATCCATGACCTTTTTGATCATTGGGCCGATCATTTGTTCCTGTTGGTTAATTGGTACTTGCAGCTCAGGTGGGAAAAATGTTAGCAGAAGTTCTTTCTCCAGATCATGATAAACGATCGGGGTTGGTGCCTGACCACGATAACCGCAGTTTGGGCATTGGATCAGGTTATATGCTCCAGCGAGCAAAATTTGTTTTGCCTGAGGATCTTGTTTGAGATCAAATAATTGAGTAATTTCTGCGACAACTGGCTGCTGACATTGGGGACATAAAATGGTTTGTTTGACCATGGGCTCTCTTTCTAAATCTTCTGAATTTTTTCAAGGAACGCATTATACCATCACTGAATTGATGTGATATCAAGAGAGGCAGGTAGTAGTAGGGTTTGGTTTGAAGCGGGGCACAATGTGTCAATAAACGAAGACACGTAGGGGTTTGGCACGTTGTGTCAAGGAACGAAGACAAGCCAAACCCCTACAATAATAATCATAAATACAGTTTTCCCCGCCCCTACTAAACAACATAAACGTGATGGAACCTCACTTCCCCCGTTCATTCATATCAGGTGATTCCCGCTGAATCTAAGGACGTAGATTGATCTCTTCTCGAAGAAGGAATGCAAACCCCGGCCCTTCTTCACCCCGATAAGTCTTCATACTCACCGATCCACCATGCACAGAAAAAATCAGGAATGTCCCGGGAGAAGGTGCTGCTCGTACACCCATCGCCTGCCCGGCGTCAATTTGCCAGATCCCCTCAATTTCCACCGCACTATATCCGTGTGTGTGCCCATGAACATACGCCAGAACATTGTGATCTTTTAATAATACCCAGAAACGATCACGTGCCTTGGAATATTGATCCAGGCTTTCATAGAGGTGTCGAATATCGCCCGTTTGGGCATCAGGTTGTGGGAAAGCCGGTTCGTGACCGAAAACAAAAATGTGCTCCTTCGCAGTTTCAGCCAGGTCAGCAGCCAGCCAATCGTAGATCGTATCCGAAATGCTTCCATCAATCCCCCAGGGTGCCTCAGCATTACAGTAAACATTCAACGCTACAAAGTGAGCATTTTGATAGTCAAAGCTGTACGTCGTCCTCGGACAGGGCTCCGGCCCCCAATGAACAATATTGGGATCAGCGGTTCCATTTGGATCATAATTATAATTTTGAAGAAAGGTAAGGTCTGCTTTTCCAAAATCATGATTGCCAGGTAGAGGGAACCAGAGGTAATCCACACCCAAAACCTGATCTATGGTCCAACGTGCATCTGCCGCGGGAAGCACATCGCCAGTCGTGATCATGAAAGCGCCAGGGCCAAATTGCTTGACATATCCAAGCAGTGCAGCAAAGAAATTTGGGTAGTTGAAATATTCCGGTGAACTGTAATGGGATATATCCGAAGTGACAGTAAAACTAAAACTTGGTTCTGGTGTGGGTGTAGAGGTTTCCGTTGCAGACGGTTCGGGTGAATGTGTTGCGGTAATGGTGCTGGTTACCGATGGCGGGATGGTTGCTGAAGGTGGGAAGGTGTTTGTAGAACTATTGGCAGGTGTCAATACAGGAGGGGATGGAGCACAAGCAGTGATAGTTAAAAGCACTAATGCCAGGATGAAACAAAATCGTTTAAACATATCCCTATCAAACCAATGCAATCATTGGGCTAATTTACACATGACCTGACATGTAAGCGACTATTCCACTGACCTAAATACTAATAAATTCAATATTTAGAATTCTCGTTCCCATCTTTGGCTAAGGGAGCAATTGCGTCCAATTCACGCCGCCATCCGTCGTGCGGAAAAACTTGAGCGGCTCCCAGGTGCTTTCATCCGGTGTCGTCAACGCCCAGCCATGCTGGCTGTCCACAAAATCCACATCCAAGTAGAACTCACCAGCAGGAATACCAGAAGCAGCCACAGCCGACCAGGTCACACCACCGTTTATTGTGCGATAGAGCCCTGTTGAAGCAGCGGTCCAACCCTCATCAACTGCATAGAAATCCACAACCTTGCCGTCAATTACAGACCCCTGGAATGCCCACGTTTCACCGTAGTCCTCACTGCGATAGATCAGCAAAGGCATCCCGGAGGGATTCATCGCCCGAACTGGGAGATAACCAGTGGTTGCACTGACAAAAATTGGCTGCCTGACATCCAGCATACTTCCCGCAAAGGTGCCCGGTAACAGGATATCCATTTCCTGTTCCCAGGTTGCCCCACCATCTTCGGTGTAATATAGATAGAAATTATCATCCATGGGGATGGAACCACCAATCCAGCCGCTATCCACACCCCTGAAAGTGATCCCGTTCTTAGAACCACCCTCGGGTAAAGATTTCATTTCACCGGGTTCATGTGTAAACACTTCTGTCCAGGTCCCCCCACCATCAGAAGTTCTGTATATTGCATAGTAATGAGACCCGGCTCCTGCACCCAAACTGACCATGGCATACCCTGAATTTAAGTCCAAAAAGTAAAACCGGGCATTATCAAAAGGCACGGAGGTCATCGTCCAGTTAACACCGCTGTCCTGGGTATGATAAAGCACACCGCTGCCGGCATTATTGAATAAGAACCAGGCAGTAGCCTCGTCCAGAAAGAAGGGATGCATGTGGAGTGAGGAGACGCCAGGAGGCAGTGGGTACAGACCTGCCGGTGTCGCTTCCAACCACGTCTCACCGCCATCCACTGTCATCAAAAGATGGTTGCCATCCTTTGTCACCCCCCAGCCTTCTAATGCAGTAAAAAATGAGAAGTCGAAGATGACCGGGTTGGTGAAGACGACCAGAGGAAGAGTGGGTTCTTCAGTTAGTTCTTCCGTTGGCTCCTCCGTTGGCTCCTCCGTCGGCTCTTCTGTTTCCTCTTCTTCCGGTTCTTCCTGTGTGAAAGTGGGTGTGGGGTCGGGTGATTCTGGTTCCGGTTCTGGCTGCCATGGGGGGCGGCATGCCAGCGCTGCGAAAATCAAAGCCAATACTGCTAATCCCAACATAAATTTCTTGTTCATCGTGACCTCCTGAGATGAGGGAGTATTCACCCCAATTAATTAACGAGAGACAATTTTCAAAAGTACTGTGCTGCTATGATAGGAGAATATGTTCTACTGTGAATACATGTGATAAAGAACTTCATCTTGAGCTTATCACATCATTGCATCTTGAGTCAAATTTCATAACCTACTCTATTTTCTTTTGATATCATAATAAAATTCGGGTCGTGAGGTCAGATCATATAATGCACTTTTCGCTCACGAGTAAACCAAAAGCTTGGTTTGTCAAGCCTATTCAACAGCAAATCCTCATAAGACTGCAACGCACCATGTATCACCACCGCAGAATATGGGAGTCCATTATGTCCACAAAGTAAACTAAATAAGCGCAATTTTGTCCATAGTGACCATTGTTTCCACCTGATATCACCGGCGTTGCACCAAGGTTGCACTCGGAAAGGCGATTCATAAATAATTTTAGTTTGATACTATCCAAATACATATTGGATAATCTCTGATAATGAAATCTGATAATGAAAAAGTGCTATTTTCTGTTGAATATACCAATTCCTGTTGCTTACTATTTAGAATGTCTACTCCCATTATTTTGTTTGCAGAAAGATAAGGTACCGTAATCGTAATGTCTACAACCTTCCCAGGAAAATTATCGTCCGCAATCTCATCCAACCAGATCGCTATAAGATAATCCCCATTTTGTTGCAGAAAACCATAAACAGATAGCTTTTCAAAATTGGTATCATCATGTATGCGTATTTCAATTGGTTCAACTCCAGCCAAAATAGTAGCCAAGTTCTCAATAACAGGCTGTTTATTTACATGCTCCAAATTCTCAGCCAAACCGATATTGAAACCAAAACCAGAATGTCTAACAATGCTGCTTGCAAGGTATTTTGCAGCAGATATACCTGAATATCCATCAAATTCGTCTGGATGTGGGCTATCTGACGTTCGCCAGTGCATTTCTGTTGCCCAAAATTCTCCATCGAAGCCATTATTCCTGGCTTTTTCAATGATGTCCTGGATTATTACCTGATATTCAAAATACTCAGTTGCCATATATTCAGGGGAAGACCAGCCAGCAGAATGCCAGGATAATCCATCCACAAGCGGTAGAACATCAGATTCTATTATTTGATTCATGTAATAGATCGAATTTTTCCAGGTCAAAGGGGTTACCTCACCGATGATAATTTTCGCAGATGGATCAATCTCGCGTATTACCGGAACGGCCCTTTTCACCAATTCAATATAATCTTCAGGTGCAACATACTGCTGAGTTCCTTTTCCAATGTCTGGTTCATTTAGTATTGAATAATATTTAATCCGTCCCTTGAAATGATCGACGATGAAGCGAACATAATCTAAATAATGTTGGATTTCTAATTCATCTTTAAAGCGCGAGTAACTCTCCCCTATTTCAATTTGTTCATCCCAAAAAACCAAAGCATAATTGACATCAATCCCCTTTTCAATCAAGGCATCAATGGCAGATTCTTGTTGCGACTTAATAACAAATTCAGAATATGAGCCAGCTTCTATTATTTCATTCCCATCAAACCAATCCAAACTTACTCTCATATATTTCAATCCATGCGAATTTATTCTTTCGGCGAAGTCTTGAGGATTTTCAAAGCCCGGATGTTCAGGATGAGCCTGAGGATACAAGGAATACATATCACCTATGTGGTTGTCTAGTAAATCTGATGAAGGAATCGAAACAAACCTCTCCATTTTTGATGGATTATTCTTCTGAAATCCTGGATACGGCAATAAATTAATTCCATCTTCGTCAAGATAAATACTTCTGGAAGATATGGTTGCTTCAATTCTCGTCACTTTTTTGTTTATGCAACTAGCGATTGTGATTAGACAAATCAATAATAATAACGGAATTCTTTTTTTCATCTAATTATTCCTGTTTTTTATTAAGAAACTTGAGACTCTTATAGACTCTTTTTCTACCTGCACTTTTCAAGACAATTTTATCGGTAAGGTTAGTGTAACATTATTTCTTTAAATTCATAAACCTAAACAAAGAGATTAGTCAGATATATCCTGAAGGTTAACCAAAACCAAGAATAGGAGAACAACATGACTCACCAAGACAATTAAACTTTCACACCTGATCTGATGAACGAATTGATTAACAAAGGATTTGATGAATTGCCAGAACTAATCCGGATATTTCTAAACGCCACGATGAGGACTGAGCGAGATCAATACCTTCAAGCCCGTGAATATGAGAAGTGTGAAAAACGTCAAGGATACGCAAACGGCTATCGCGAAGCATGCCTTTGGCAAAGCCCAAAACGGTCAATACTCGGCTGACCGAAATCACCTTTTCTGTTCCCCAGGTTCGGGAGGGTGATTTTTCCCCCTCATTTTTGCGAAACAGCTACTGCAAACGGCTATCCAGAAATATGCGACATCCGCCCCACGATTATCAGCTTGGTTAGAATAAAACTTAAAAGAAGGTTTGCCTGTGTTTGACTTTCGGCTAAAACATAGACGTTTCATACCGACAATGAATGGCTTGGAACGGGTCAATCGTGAAATACGAAGGAGAATGAAGGTCGTCGGAATATATCCAAATGAAGCCTCTTGTCTAAGATTAGTTTCAGCGGTTTTGATGAAGATAAGCGAAGAATGGCAAATCAGCAAGAAATATTGTCGTTAAAGTATTGAATTTTTATGTATCTTTTGATTATGTCTGACTCAATTTACTCTACCCTTTTTTGACTCTTTAATACTCCTTCTCTAATCAGAACTGCAAATACCGAATAGTGTTTGTGAGCATCGCATCCAATTGTATAATTA
>CAYTXE010000120.1:0-7201 GCA_964441045.1 uncultured Candidatus Brevefilum sp. | reverse complement strand
AGCACGAATGAAGCGATGGCACCTGTCGATCTACCGGAACCCTATGAAATCCACTGGACATCGAGCGATGGTGAAACGGTCTATGGGATCTATTCGCCACCAACCAGCAGCTGCTTTGAGGGGCAGGGCTTACCGCCTGCAATTGTGCTGATCCATGGCGGGCCAACAAGCAGCGTTATGATTGGTTATGACCTGGAAGCCGCTTTCTTCACCAGCCGGGGTTACGCTTACCTTAAAGTGAACTACCGGGGCAGCACAGGTTACGGACGCAAATACCGTGAGGCTTTGCGCGGCCGTTGGGGTGACCTGGATGTGATTGATGCCGCCGGAGGCGCACAAGCATTGATCGACCAAAAGCTGGCAGACCCCAGCCGTGTTGTGATCAAAGGAGGGAGTGCAGGTGGGTATACCGTGTTGAACAGCTTGATCCGCTTCCCGGGATTGTTCAAAGCCGGTTTGTGTTCCTATGGCGTTTCAAATCTGTTCACGCTGGCGATGGATACCCATAAATTTGAGGAACGTTATTTGGACTCGATGGTTGGTCCGCTGCCTGAATCAGCCGAGAAGTATCGGGCATGGTCACCCGTGTTCCATGCAGAAAAGATCCAGGACCCGGTGGCGATCTTCCAGGGTGAAGACGATAAGGTCGTCCCACCCAGCCAATCGGAGGAGATCGTCAAAGCCTTGAAAGCCAATGGAGTCCCACACGAGTATCACCTCTATCCAGGCGAAGGCCACGGCTTCCGCAAATCAGAAACCCGCCAGGCTTATTATGAAGCCATCGAGCGATTCCTGCTGCAGTATGTGATATTTGGATAGGAAGCTGGTAGTTCGTAGCTGGTAGGAAGTAGCTGAAAGTGGGTAGCTGAAAGGTGAAAGGTGAAAGGAAAATATTTATCCATCCTGAATGACGTTGACAGGATTAATTGGTTATAGGAAACAGAGAAAAATTGGCGAGGTGGTTATCATCTCGCCTATTTTTATTGCTCTGTGATTGGATTGAGCTCTTCCGAGGGTTCAACATGGACATACGCCCGGTCGACTTCAGGCAGTGTTTCCAGGGCGGCGACAACACGATCTTCGATAGCATGCACTTCTTCCAGGGAAGAATCTCCAGGAAGGTTGATGTGCATATCTACCACAAGTTTTGGACCCACATACTCACTCATCATATGGTGGACTCCCTGAACGCCTTCGACTTGATTGGCAGTTGCGATGATCTTTTGCCGCAATTCAGCATCAGCCCCAGCACCTGTCAGATATCCGATGTTCTCCTTCCCAGCATCAAAGGCGGCTTTAAAGATCCACAGGGAGACAAACAATCCTGCGATAGGATCCAACAGGGGATGGAGAAGGGACGACCCAAGAATTCCAAGAAAGGCAGTGATGGATGTCAGCACATCGCTGAGATTGTCTTTGGCGGAAATGCGTAAAGAGGGGCTCTCCGCTATCGCAGCCATTTTCTTGATAACAAAATACATAGCCGCTTTAAGAGCTGCGCCCAGCAATAAAATCATAGAGGGAAGGTTTAGCTCAATGACGCCTCCCCCTGAAAGATAACGATTAATGGAAGTGCGCAGGGCTTCATATCCTGCAATCGCCATCATGGCTGCGACGATCATCCCCACCAGAGGTTCAAAGCGTGCATGACCCTGGGGGTGGGTAAGGTCTGGAGGTTGGGTGACAAGCCATAATCCGACGACCATGGCAAGCGAATAGATCACATCCGATACGGAGTTGGCCGTATCAGCATAGAGCGCTGCGCTGCCTGTGAAGTGAGAGACAATCGCCTTCCCAACAGCAAGCAAGATATTCCCGATCAACGTGATGATCATCGCGACCTTATAAGCATGAACTCTTTTTGGATCGGGTTGGTGATTCCTTATCCACTGCATTTTCAAATTCCTTTTTTTGTTCAAGCAAAAATAAATATTATTTAAAATTTAGGCGATTTCTGCTGTAACCCGTGTAATATTTGAGATTCCAAGCCTTCACATTCGACAGATCCTAATGATATTGCAGGTTTATTCTTGCCGTGAAAATCACTGCCACATGTAAAGAGAATATCAAGCTCATCAGCTTTAGACTTGAAGTACCGGGTCATTTCTGGTGTATGATAACTGCTGAAAGCCTCAATCCCTAGTATGCCTTCCTTAATAACAGGTTGAAGTAGTTTGTCAGGGTCGGGCAGGGATTCACCAGGATGGGCGAGAATTGGAATGCCACCCGAGTCGGTGATGATTTGTGCGATTGAATGCAAATCAGGGTATTGCCTTTCAATATAGGCTGGTTTTCCATATGAACAGAAATCAAGATAGAAATTGAAAAGTGGGTTGTCGTCTCGAGTGCCTCCCTCTCGATATGGCAGCAATCGCAGGTCATCCCGGTTTTTTGTGCTGTGTAATAAATATTCCCCAACATCTTCCTCGCATGGAATTGGTGCAGCAACATATTCGATGACATCATTTCCCTGAATGTGAAACCCAAGGTCCTGCAGCCTTTTGACAAGTCTGGGAAAGTATAATTTCTCTTGTTCGATTGCCCCCTTTTCAATCTCAGTGAATGCAGGATTCTCAAAATCGATATTGTAGCCAAGAACATGAAGGTTCAAGCCTCTGAATAAGCAATCGATTTCAATGCCTGGGATCAGCCTTATACCAAATGAATCTGCCGCTTCCAATCCCGGTTTGACTCCTCTGATACTGTTGTGGTCCGTGATGGCAATAGCCTGAAGATTTCTATCTTTAGCCATGTGTACGATAGCGGCAGGTGTCAAATCACCGTCGGTGCTTACATTTGAGTGGATATGTAAATCGATCGTGCTCATCTTTTCCTTTGTAAAGAATCCCATGTTGTCTATTACCAATTGGGGCAGTCTTAATAATGTAACGAGTACCCCTATAATTTTATCGGAAATAGGAGATTAAATAAGGGGCACTAAAAATCAAGAACCACACGGGAAATACGTCCCGCTGTTGAATTCACTTACCCTGAAGAGGTAGGATGGAAAAAGCGATTGATATAGAAAAGCAGAAAGAGGGTCCATATTTTTTGCGCAAAAGCAAAAAGGGGGCTATCCCTTTCTTTTGGGTCAGCCTCCTTAGTAATGAGGTTACAGAACAACTTGTCTGATTAACCTTCCTCCTGTTTGGGATACGATTGCTATTATAGGGGAATTAGACTGTATTAAAAATTCAATCTCTTCTGTGCGGGAAATCAGTTAGGTCAAAGTAGTAATGTCTTATTCTAGTAAAAGTTAAAATGTCCTACTGGAGGTGAATAGGACTTGGCAGAGAATAGGATCGTCACCATGAGAACGAAAGTAATCAGGTGTAGTGAAATATTGAGAATAGCAGATGAAAAAAGGATCATACAAAAGCAAGGAGCGGGGGAGTTAGGTGTCAGCGAGCGACAGTCCCAAAGGTTGCTAGCATGTATTTGGGCTGAGGTCCGGAAGGGATCATTTAGGATCACCGAGAGAAAAATGGTTTTACCTTGCATTAATGGGATGAATATCATATTGACTTTCTTATGTTAATGTCTTATTATATGCAGGAAAATATATATATAAAATACTGAATATATAATTCACACAGGATTTTCAGAAAGAAGCTGTAGGTTCTGAATGTTTTTGAAAAATGTAAAGCAAAGGAAAATACATTATAGATCCAAAAGGTATCATCAAGCAGTTTGTGAATGCCATAAATGGCCGCCTTGATTGAAATAGCCAACCACAGTAAGCGTTTATCATTGAAATAATTTGTCTTAGGAGTAAAAATGGCGAAAAATTGGTATTCGATAATTGATGAAGAATTATGCATCAATTGCAATATCTGCGTGAATTTCTGTCAACATGATGTATATGAAGAAGGGGGTGAATTTCCCCAGGTTGTGAATCCAATAAACTGTGTCGAATTTTGCCGGGGTTGTGGAAAAATCTGCCCGGAAGAGGCGATTTCATATTTCGGTGATACTCAAAAGAAGGAGTAAAATGTCTAAAAAAGGTTTACTTTTGTGTGTTTGTCAGGGCACTTGCCCTTCATTCCAAGAAATGAACATCTTTGAAGTGGGTAATGCCCTCAGGAGAGAAGGGTTGATTGATTACGTCGCAGTTCATCCGCAGTTATGTGCATCAGATGGGGATGTCTTCCTTGAAACTTTGCTGGAGGGGAATACTACAGCAGACCTTTACGTTGCAGCTTGTGACCCATTAATGCAGGTGAAAATGTTCCGTGATGCGATGGAAGAGGCTGGTTTCAAGAAAGAACATCTTCATGGCGTGGATATCCGAAACATGAATACTGAACAGGCCGTCGATGCCATCAAGCAGTTAGTGACTGCGGAATAGAAAACGATTTCATTACAAGCAGGCAGGATGGGTAGGGTTTGCCTGCTTTACTAAGGACAATTCTCCATGAAAATCGCAGTCAGTTCAAAAGGGGCAGGTTTAGGAGCTTGGCTGGAACCGGATTTATCTGAATGTGGTTTCTAAATGATCGTGGATGAAAATTCAAGATTCACTGCAATTGAAAATAAAGCTGATCTAACTGACCTGGTTAATGTAGCCATCGAAGAAGGCATACAGGCTTTAGTGACAGGATTTCTAGATAAACACGTGCTTCAACAATTAAGACGTAATAATATATCTGTTTACCTTGTTCAAGAAGGCGGTATATTAGATTTAGTTGAACAAATTTATGACATTAAGCTGATTCCTACGGATACGGATATGATTTTGTAGACATTTACCTAAGGGTGAAAACTCATGATTCGCGATTAATTTTCCCGAAACGGATTAATAATTTTATCCAGAGATGTTTATATATAAGGAAAATTCTAATGGGAATAGTTTTCAGTGTTTTGTTCATCAACCTATGCGTGATTCCTTATCCACTGGTATAGCTCTGGAGTGGAAACCACCTGCGGATTACCCCTGGAGAACATATGGGAAAAGCTTAATGGTAAGCCTGTCATTATCCCTAATTGGGACATTTTAACTTTGCCTTGAATTCTGTGCGGGAAACCTGTCTAATTATCAGAAAATAAGTATAATAAAACCGCTTAAATTGAGGACCTATCACGTATTCAGGCAATGAAAGAATTGTTCAAAGATAAGAATTCTATGAAATCTATTATGGAATTGGAAAGAGAAATAGTCGAAGCCTTTGACCGTTTTGCGCGTGTTGATGAAAAGTATGCCTATCTTTTCCAATTAGGGAATGAACTGCCAGAGATGTCAGTGGATTTAAAGAATCAAACCAATCTGGTTGAAGGCTGTCAATCTAAATTATGGTTTTCACTCATAGAGGAATCTGGTCGGTTTTCTCTCTCAGCGGATAGTGATTCGATGGTCATCAAAGGAATTGCAGCACTCCTCGTTAGAATAGTAGAGGATCGAACAGCAGAAGAAATCTCACAAATATCCATGGATTTCATTGATCAGCTTAATATTTGGAAACTCCCTTCTGAGCGAAATAATGGGTTGGTTGCTATGCTGGATCATTTACATCAACAAGCACGAGAATACACAGGTATCAGTAAGATAGCGAGGTAAGTCAAGAGTAGAATGTCTGGATTAAGTTATCGAATGATATATATCGGGAGTGCCCCAACCGGGCTGTTGGGTTTAGATGAGCTGTTCAATGAGCTTTTTGAATCAGGGTGTTCACCTGGTGATGACAGCACCACTGAAAAGTTGATCATGGGGGTTCGCAAGCATAACTTCATCCCCAAACCGGCTGTTGAGGATTACCGGGAGGTGTTACGTCGGGAATATCAACAAACCTATCAAATCCGAATGAGTGGAGAATTAATAAAACCCAGAGATTACGGTCAATGGGAAGGTTATCCAAGAGAACATATTCCATGGTTTCCTACTGTATCTGAGGATTTGTGTAATGGATGTGGAAAATGTATTGAGGTTTGTCCAAAAGATGTCTTTGTACAAAATGAAAATGGGAAAGTAGTTGTTGTTGAACCTTTCTTATGCATCGTCGGCTGCTGTTTCTGCAAAAGTGCCTGTGATCCTGAGGCAATCATGATGCCTAAAAGAGAAATGCTCGATCACTATCGGCATGGTCAAAGAAAAGTTACATGAGGGGAAGCTGGTGTAATTTCCACGCGAGTGATTTTTAGAAATCTTATTTCAGGGTGGATGCAAGATTAAGACTTATGTCACATTGACAAATCAATTTCCTACAGATAATATTTGAACTATGTTAAGTACAAAAATTCCTCAATTGCATGAATTTAATTTCAGGGGCTTTTCCTGTTTCAACTTAGACAATGATGGGGTTATTGATAAATTTGCTTTGACAATAAATTCAATCGAAGTTTTCTATGATCTTAAAAAATAAAAAACTAATTTGGATTGTCCTAATCTTGGTCATCCTGTTTTCTTTGTCATCCAAGGATGCTGGGGTTGTCCAGGGGTTCTCTGAGGATACAGACGTAAATATCTATATTTTTTGGGGAGAGGGCTGCCCTCATTGTGCTGAAGCCAAGCCAGAACTGGAAGAAATTGCAGGGGCAGATGACCGGATTGGATTCTATGAATTTGAAGTCTATGAGCACCAGGAGAACCTGGATTTGTTCTTTGAAATGTCGGAAGCTTACGGCGTTTCCCCTCAAGGTGTTCCAACCATGTTCATTGGCGAACAATATTGGATTGGTTATTCAGAGAACGTAAAAGTCGAAATTGTGAACTACATCAATTTTTGCTTGGAAAGTGGATGTGATGACCTTGGGAAGGCAATCATCTCACCTACAATCCCCACGGAAACAGGCACTCCGCAGGGAAGTGTCTCGGTGACACAGGAGCCAACACCAGCACCTGAATCAACATCCACGCCAAATGACCAATCAGTGGTCTCTCCTACCCCGACACTAAACGGCAATTCAATTGGGGGTGAATCTTATACCGGAGGTCAGTCCGGCAAAAAACTCAAGCTGCCGTTGATTGGCACTGTCGATCTTTCTGACCAATCCATTCTGTTCAGTACGATGATCATTTCCATTGTGGATGGTTTCAATCCCTGTTCAATCTGGGTTCTTTCGATGCTGCTGGCTATCACACTCAACACCCGATCCCGAAAAAAGGTGTTGATCATTGGCGCAGTTTTCATTTTTATCACAGGTTTGATCTATGCCTTGTTCATCGCTGGTCTATTCACAGTTTTTAAAGTGGTTCGTTTCATCGGTT
>CAYTXE010000119.1:0-7206 GCA_964441045.1 uncultured Candidatus Brevefilum sp. | reverse complement strand
CCCCGTTCATTCCGAAACAAGTCCCAGTAGATAAGGTTTTGGCAGAACTGAAGTACTTTACACAGCAGCTTTGGCAATAGGTAAATTTAATTCCGAAATGATTGTTTTGTGTTAGGTTTGGTAGAGTAGAAATGATTACCCCTGAATCTAAATCATATTCGAAATTATGTTTATGAGGGTAAAATCATTTTTTTATTTGAGATCTAATTATAATATTTTCTCATCAGTAACAATTTTATTTTTTCTCGTAATTTTTAATATTTGCTGGATAATCGCTCCTGCGATAAATGAGAGGGGGATCATATCGGGTGAATGGTTCAGGTGATCAACATGCAATTCTTGTCTCTATTTAAATAGGGCAAGGTGGTGATGGCGTCGATGCTAACCCAGTCACCCTGTTTTATTTAAGGACGCTCGCTTCCATAAATGACAGGGGTGAATTATGATAAAGGAGTGAGTCAATCATGAAATCTTTAGAGACCTATCTGTCACACGTGACCCAAAAAGACAATGCCCAGGTGATTGATGCTTTATTACACCTGGCGGTCTTCAGCGACGTGCGGGCGCTGACCGCCATCCAGAACGCTTTCTTTCACCATGAACCAGAAGTGCGCTGTGCGGCCGCCCGGGCTGCCGGCGAGAACCTGGATGCGGCTTTACTGGATGCGCTGATGAGCCTGCTGGATGATGAGGACCCGGAGGTGCGCCTGGCGACGGTGACTGCCCTGGGGAAATTCGCACAGAAATCCCAGGCGGAAAAAATCATCCTGGCACTGCTTGAAAGGCAGCCCGAGCCGCAAACCGCAGAGGCGGTCAAAGGCACTATCCTTTGGGCAGGCCCTGGTGTGATACCCATCCTGGAAAGCGAACTGACCTCCCTGGATGAAAAGCGCCGGGACCGTGCCATTCACCTGCTGCCTTTCATGGGCGACCTGGGTGTGATGACCCTCATCACCAACCTGCCCAATCTGAATGTGTGGGAGTCGATGCAATCCGCCAGGATGCTGGGGGGATTGGACCATCCCATGCTGGTGGATTACTTCCTGGATATGCTTTCAGACCCTGATGTCGAAAAAAGGCGCTTTGCGATGGCTGCCGTTGGGAACAGCATCATAACACACAAAGCCCTCCAGGCGGTCGGGGAGGTTTTGCTGCAGGACCCCGACCAGCAAATGCGCTATGAAGCAGCGTTGTACCTCGAATGGACCAAGGACCCGGTTGTCCTGACCTATTTGGACCAGTTTGATGCCAAAAAAGAAAAGGGGCAGTATGGACGCTGGATACGGGAAGCTGTCCGCGATACCCGCATCTTGATTGCCCTGCAGGAAAAATCTCTGATACAGGTTCTGGCGCTGCTGTATGTGGGTGAAAAGCACGAACGCCCATTGGCCTGTGCGGAACTTTCCCGACGGGAGGACCCGATTGCAATCCCCTTCCTGACTCAAGCGCTGCAAAGTGAGCGTTCAAAAGATGTCAAGGGGCACATCCTGGTGGGCCTGTCTGACCTGGAGGCGGTGGAATCGGTGGATGAAATCCTGTGGTTTTTTGATGGGAGCCACACCGATACGGAAGAAACCCTGGCGCTGCGCACCCTGGGCGAGCTGTATCACCCCAAGGCGCTGGACTACCTCAGGTATCGAGCCAGCCAACCCATCCTGAATGACATCCCGTCCGAGGTCGAACCGATTGAAGCCGCACGTAAAGCCGTCAGGACGATTGAGGAACGCATGGGCTTCCTCCAGAAAGCCTGGTTCACGGTGGCGGATGAGTTGGATGAAAAGCGGCGCTTGTTTGCCATGCTGCTGGCGATGCGCGGGGACAAGCGCGGAATTGACCTGCTGATGGATAAGTTCAAGGACACCCAGCACAAGGCCATTCAATACCAAACCCTGCGAGCGCTGGGGGAAGCGGGGTCCGCCCTGGTGCTGCCTTTTTTGCTGAACGCGCTCAAATCGCCGGATGAACGCCTGGTGTGGCATGCTGTTTTGGCGATTGGCCAGCTGCCCTTGGAGAAAGCGCCGGCTGAACTGGCAGCTTTGATGGTCGATGAGAGCCCGTTGGTTCGCATAGCCGTCGTTTTTGCCCTGGGGCATCTGAAGGATGAGACGAAGCTCCCACTACTCCTGGGCCGTTTGGAAGACCCGGACGCTACTGTACGGGCGGTTGCCCTCCAAGCCCTGGCGGGATTTGCCTTTAGAAACGAATGGCTGCCGTATCTGGATAAGGCTGTTACGGACGATTCAGCCTGGGTGCGTTTGGAGGCGGCCCGGTTGCTGCGGGGGAATTTGACCATCCCCTCAAGAAAGGGGTTAATCCGCATGCTGCGGGATGACCATCATGAAATCCGCTTTTTGGGCACGCAACTCGTCCCCTATTATTTGGAGGAGGATTTGCGACCTGCGCTGGAAGCCTGCGCGGCGAAGGGTGGATTTGCAAAACGCAACGCGAACCAGATGATTGATAGGTTGTACTGGCGCCAGTGGGCGGACGACCCGGAACTGCTGGCACAGAAAAAGAAGGAAGCAGAAGAAAAAAAGTGGGAGGAAAAACGCCAAAAACGTCTGCGCTCAGTGCGCAAAAGGGCTCTGAAGGTGCTTGACGCGCTTAAGGCTGAAGGATGGCAGAGCCTGATGGTGACACAGGTAGTAGGGGCGCGTTATGTGGATTGGGAGACGCTGTATGCTCCCTTACGACCAGGGGAGCGACTGGCGCTACAAAGGGAGCCGGATAACCCCCATGACGCGCGGGCGATTGCAGTTTTGGATGGGGAAGGGCATAAATTGGGCTACATCCCCAGTGGTGATAACCGCGAGTTGGCGCGAACAATGGATGAGGAAAGTCCGGCGGCTGTTGTTCTATTAAAGGTTGAACGATATGGACGCGTACACATGCTGCATGTTGAGGTGTTTGTGAGAGATGAAGACCGTGGACCGGGAATCTGATAAAACATCTTCCGCTTTCGACAGCCCCGCCTTTTCTGCGAAATGCATGGGGCAGTGTGTCCATCCGATTTTTACGCAGGCGGGGGCTGCGGTTGTCCTGGGTGTCACCAGCAAAGGGGTCTTCCTGCAGCATCAATCGGGTCAGGTGTGCTTCGTCTCTGGGGAGGTCTTTCATGGGCCCATCACGATTAACCTTGAACGCATGATAAATTTCAAGGCAGGCTTCGCACTCGGTGAAAAGTGCCAGATTCTCAGCGATCGGCTGGACTGCCCGAGGTGTCAGATTTTGATCGGAAGTGGCACGCCGATCTGGGCACATCACCCGATAAGATTTAAAAAAAGGGGGTTATCTCAAGCTGTTCTAAGAGGCATCGATTTAGCAAGGCATTTGATAAGACAGTATGAAGAAGGGCTTTTCTTTCCCTTCCTGGATAAACTCCTCAGGTATTCGACCGAAATGGACACGGAAAATATTAGGGAGCTGATCCCAGGGCTCACGGGAAAAGGGAATTTTGTTGAACGATTGCCCGGGTTATTAGGTCTTGGAAATGGGTTGACCCCTGCCGGGGATGATTTCCTGTGTGGATTCCTGCTTGCCCGTTATTACCTCAATCAGATGGATAAAATTCCCGGAAATCCTACCGATATCAGCAAAAAAGTCACTGCTATGGCACCAAAGAAGACCACAGCCCTGAGTGCTGCGCTTATCCGTTGTGCCGCGCAGGGGGCAGGGGATGAACGCGTGCTGAACGCTTTGCGCTGGATCGCACAAGGTGATATGGATATGAATAAGGTCAGGGAAGAGCTGCTTTCTTATGGCAGCTCTTCAGGTGTGGATACTTTATCAGGTATGCTGGCAGCACTTCTGCCCCAGCAAGCCAAATTATTTTCGTGACAGCCTACTATGGTTTCAGCACCAACCCGTAAATTGCTTCCCCTGAGATGATCCGGATTGGCTCCCAACCGGGTTGGAGGGTCATCCCGGTCTTGATGTCTTCCAGGGACTCCACGTGGATCTGCCCCATGGCTTTGACGCCGTTGGAAAATTCAACCACACCGTGTACCAAAAAGCGGACATCGAACCCCCAGGGGAGATTGAAGATTTGTGTATAGGCCAAAAGGTGGGCATCCCCTTCCGGTTTGATCACCTCAAATTCACGGTTCTTACAGGTCAGGCAGCGGTCATGGTAGGGATAGTGGACCCGTCCGCATGCTTTGCATTGATAGGCTGTGATTTCAAGTTCTGTCTTCATTCTGACCTCCTGAGCACAAATGCAACGACATTATTACCAAATCCACCGAAATTGAGTGTGAAGCCAACCTGGGCGTCTTTGACCTGCCGCGCCCCATCAAGTTGATGCCTGAGCTGAAAGACAATCTCGACCACCTGGGCGACTCCTGTGGCCCCTACGGGATGGCCGCGGGATTTAAGACCCCCTGAAACGTTAATGGGAATCTTCCCTTTCAGGCTGGTCTCTCCGTTCTCTGCCGCTATCCCTCCTTCTCCTTTTTTGAAGAAGCCAGCGTGTTCGCTTTCCGCAATTTCCAGGATGGTGAAAGCATCATGGAGTTCTGCCACATCGACATCTTTCGGTTTAAGTCCGGCCATGTTGAAAGCTTGTTCAGAAGCAAGTGTGACTGCCTTCAAGTTCGTCGGGTCGTCCCGCTCCTGTAAGGTGTGTGTATCCGTCGCCTGCCCAAAGCCTGCAATAAGAACCGGTACTTTCGAGCTAATTTCTCTGGCTTTTTCCAATGGGCACAGAACAACTGCGGCTGCGCCGTCACTCACCGGGCACATATCATAGAAATGCAGCGGGTCTGCCGCGACAGGATTATTGACAGCAGCATCAGGGCTTTCTACAATACCTTCCCTGGTGATGATCATCTTTACATGAGCATAGGGGTTCAGCGTTCCCATCTTCTGGTTTTTTATCGCGACCGCGATCAACTGATCCCGGGTTAGCCCATATTTTTCCATATAAAGGCGGGTGAACATGCCTGCCATCCCGGGCAGGGTGATGCCGTAGGGGTATTCCACTTCCGGGTGTGTCATGGTGGCGACGAAATCAGTGGCTTTCCAGCCCACCACCTCGCGCATCTTCTCACCGCCAGCGACCAGTACAGTATCGTAATATCCGGAAGCAACAGCCAGCAGTCCGTTCTTGATGGCGGAAGCCCCTGAAGCAGGGCCGTTCTCCACAGCGTCAGCGGCTGCGGGTAAAAGGCTCAGCCGGTCAACCAGGGCGCTGGCAACAGAAGTTTGGTGCTGCAGAATCCCGGCGCCCATGTTGGCAACATAAACCGCATCGACACCTTTATCGCCCATCCCCGCGTCATCCAGGGCATTAAGGGAGGCATAAGCCAGCATATCCAGCAGTGTATCCTCATCGCGCCTTCCAAAGGGGATCATCCCCACGCCAATGATTGCAACATCTCTCATCGCTGACCTCCTATCGTTCCACAGATTTTTTCCTGGATGGTTTCCTCATCTGCGACCAATAAATTCTCATGGGCAAAATTTAGCAAATCTTCAGGGACAGGGCGCTCACCTGCCACCAGGCGGGATTTGGAATTGAAATAGAGCTGACGAGTTAATTTATAGGATGTGGCACCCCCCAGTTCATGCTGGACACCCGTTTGTTTGATGAGGTTGTACTCAATCATCCACCTGCGAAAACCAATTGGGCTTTCAGCAGTGATCCATACCTCGTTCTGCCCGAGGTATTCAATGTGATGCTCCATTTTTGCGGCAAACAGGTGTGCGCCAACCTTCAGGCCGCGGTCGATGGCAATGGTATGGTAGCTCATGCCGATATCTTCATCGACCATCCTGCCGTTGACAATGCCCACCACATACCCGTCGATCTGTCCCACGAGGCAGTATTCGTTACGCACCCGGTAGCGATACCATCCCAGGAGTTCGGCGTACAGCCGTGCCCCGACGATATCGTAGAAATCCCTTTCAATTTTCATGGTTGGTCGAACAGCATCCAACAGGATTGGCACTTCAGCTCGCTTTGCCTGCCGAACGACCATCTTCTTGCTGTTTGCCAGTGTAATGACTTTGGCTGGATATTCCGCCATCTCCAAAGCCGGTGCCCGTAATACGGATTCCAATTCCATATCTAAGGTCATGGATACCTCCTTTCAATTGGTGAAATGACCTAAGCCATGTTTTCCTTTGTCAGCTGGTTAATCTGTGCCACATGCTGGGGATTGTACGCGTCGCCAAATTTTGTTTTGGGCAGCCTGGCTTTTTCTGCCATGAGTCTTTCATAGTCTTCATCTTCGACCATCGCCACACAGCGCCCGATGCTGGATTCGCCATCCACAAACCGCCAGGGGAAGAAACCGATCTGCACACGGCGATTGAGGAGTAAATCGAGCTCACCTCCAAGGCATTCAGCATGGATGATGCCGAAGGGGAACATTTCGATGTGCATCAGCTGATATTTACTATCATCATAAAATTCTGCCAGGCTTTGATTGAATTTCTTCTGAAAGACTTTTTCAGCTTCTTTTGCCTGACGGGGCATCCAATCTCGGATGATGGTGTTCATGGGATGGTCTGCGCTGCCGCAATCGACGCCGATCCAGCGAAGTTTCTTTCCTTTCGCCCAGACGGCAAACTCTCGATCAGGACCGGGGTGCTTGACCATATAACGGATTTCATCTGCATCGGGCATATCCCAACCAAAATGATGGTAGCCGGTGTGAATGATCAGAATATCGCCTTCTTTAACCTCCACGCGTTCTTCAACCATCTTGCTGGTGTACACATCGTAGTCGCCGCACACATCACTCAGGTCCACCACAGCCGCATCGTGCACCAAAAAGTCCATATCCAGGGAGGCGATATCTTTTCCTGCAGTATAGAAGTGAATTTCACCGTCCAGATGCGTCCCGAGGTGATTGGAGTGGGTGACAATCTGCCCGTTTGCGCCGTTGGGTGCCAGGCGCTTGAAATATTTCACCTGGAGGGGTTCGTAGGTCGGCCAGGGGGGTGTTGCAATTCCCAGTGGAATGGTCAGGTCAATAAATTTCATGATTTACTCTCCTTTTCAAGACAATATTCATTATGAAATGTAAAGAATGCTTCTTCAAAACAGGCCTGAGGTGCGCGCAGAATGCCCGCGCCCACCATGCCGACGCCCGGATTCTTATGGGCAATCCCGGTGTTGATTTGCGGCAAGATACCCGTTTCCATCACCCTGCGGATATCAATGCCAAGGGGTGTGCCGCGGAAATTCATAGCGGGGACTTT
>CAYTXE010000118.1:0-7260 GCA_964441045.1 uncultured Candidatus Brevefilum sp. | reverse complement strand
CTGTTATAAATCTTTTCAACACCATCCTTTCCCATGTAGCGTCTCCCAGCTCGCCAATCTTCATCGATGTTTACCAACAAAGTGCCAACCAATCTATACACAGAAGCACGGTCAGGAAAAACACCCACGACCCGGGTTCTGCGCCGGATCTCACGGTTTAGACGTTCAAGCGGATTAACAGAGTGTATTGACCGATGATGCTCTTCTGGAAAGGTCTGGTAGGCCAGGATATCCTCTTTTGCTTCTAAAAGCATTTCGGCAGCCTTAGGCCAACGGTTGTGCATTACTGATGCTAGCTGCTCCAAATAGATTAGTGCAGACCGATAATCCGGCTGTTCAAAGATGAGCTTAAGCGCAGTGGCTACCTGCTTTTTATCTTTATGCGCAATCTGAGCCAATACGTTCCGCATGAAGTGGACTGAACAGCGCTGCCACGCCGCTCCTGAAAGAGCCTGGTTTAGTGCCGAGACTAAACCGCTATGAGCATCACTGATCACTAACTTAGCTTCTTCAAGGCCTCTCTGCTGGATGCTACGCAGAAATTCAAGCCAAAAAGCCTCAGATTCACCTGCGCCAAGCTCAAAACCCATAATATGGCGGTCTCCTTGCTGATCTACACCAATTGCAATAGCCATTGACAAGCTTACTACTCGATGATTCTCTCTGACCTTCAACGCAATGGCATCCAGCCAGAGGTAGGGATAGCGTGCTTGTAATGGCCGCTCTCGAAAACCCTGTACCATTTCGCTTAGTTCTTTGCAGATCCGGGAGACTTTGCTTTTATCTATGCCTGGCAATCCAAAGGCTTTGAATAACCTTTCCATTTTGCGAGTACTAATCCCTTGCACATAAGCTTCCTGTACCACGGTTAACAAGGCATCTTCAATCATGTTACGTCGCTCTAATATGCTGGGAAAGTATGAGCCTTTTCGCAGCTTTGGTATCTCCAGCTCGATTTCTCCTACGCGCGTTTCTAAAGTCCGTTTACGGGTCCCATTGCGTTGATTTGTGCGAGCTTCACTCCGTTCATATTTCTTCGCGCCAATCACCTCCTCAGTTTCGAGTTCTATTGCTTGCTGCGCTAGATATTCTGCTGCTTTTTTGCAAAATTCCAGGCCTTCATGCAGTCCAGACTTGCGAAGTTCATCTATCAATGTCATAATATTGTCAGTCATCTTTGTGCCTCCTTTTTTAGGTTTTGACACCTTTATGGAAGCACAAGATGACTATTTCGTCAACCTTTTTACACCACTTTATAAGATATTATCGATTTTCCAATCACCACGCTGATTTCTCATTAATATATTTATTACATTCTTTTTATAGACGAGGGTTATATTTACTTAAGAATAAATAATGTGGAGGTTTGAAAAAATATGGATCTGAACAAATACACGCAAAGCGCCCAACAAGCAATTATTCAATCTCAACAGATAGCAAGGGATCAATCGCACCAAATTATTGAACCCGCTCACATTTTATTAGCCCTGCTCCAACAGCCGGAAGGGATTGCCCCGGCTGTCATTACGCGCATCAGCGGTGATGTGAACGCTTTAATCAATGAATTAAAGAAAGATCTCGATGCGCGGCCCAAGATAACCGGCGCAGTCGGAGAAGTTGGTTTATCTTCTCAGGCCGCTGAGGTGCTCAATGCGGCAGAGCGATTTGCAAAGGGAATGACAGATGAATACACGTCCACTGAACATATTCTGCTGGCATTAACTGAGAGCGTCGAGGGACAAAGATTAAGAAAATATGGCATAAACAAGGATTCCATCCTGAAAGCCCTCGTAGAGGTCCGCGGAAATCAGCGGGTAACCAGTCAAAATCCAGAGGGCACTTACCAGCCGCTGGAGAAATACGGCCGTGACCTTACCGCTATGGCCAGGCAAGGGAAACTGGATCCCGTAATTGGAAGGGATGAGGAGATCAGGCGCACCATCCAGGTGCTGTCCCGCAGGACAAAGAATAACCCGGCGCTGATCGGTGACCCAGGTGTAGGGAAAACAGCCATCGTTGAGGGACTTGCACAGAGAATTATCAAAGGCGATGTCCCGGAAGGGCTGAAGAACAAGCGGATAATTCAACTAGACATGGGCGCGCTCGTTGCTGGTGCAAAATACCGGGGAGAATTTGAAGAGCGGCTCAAAGCTGTCCTTAAAGAAGTCCAAACCGCATCGGGAGAAATTATCCTGTTTATTGATGAAATGCATACTGTTGTAGGCGCAGGGGCGGCAGAAGGTGCCATGGATGCCGGCAACATGCTGAAACCCATGCTGGCACGGGGGGAACTGCATATGATCGGCGCTACAACCATTGATGAGTATAGAAAACACGTGGAAACAGATGCCGCGCTCGAACGCCGCTTCCAACCCATTATGGTTGTTGAACCATCTGTTGAAGACACCATCAGCATCCTGCGGGGACTTAAGGAGAAATATGAAGTTCATCATGGCGTCCGCATCACAGACGCAGCGGTTATTGCCGCCGCCTCTCTTTCGGATAGATATATTACAGACAGGCAACTGCCGGATAAAGCCATTGACCTAATTGACGAAGCCGCAGCCCGCCTAAGAACAGAGATTGACTCCAAGCCGGAAGCGTTGGACCTCGTTGACCGGCAGATCATGCAACTTGAAATAGAAAAACAAGCCCTTCAAAAAGAGAGTGAGAAAGCAGCCAAGAAACGCCTGGAGAAGCTGGAGAAGGACCTGGCGAATCTAAGGGAAAAACAGACAGCTCTCCAAACCCGGCTGCAGACAGAAAAAGAAGCGATATCTGGTCTCCGTAAAGCCAAAGAAAGCATTGAAAGAGTCCGCAATGAAATTGAGAACGCTGAAAGAAACGCTGATCTTGAAAAAGCAGCCAGGCTACGATACGGTGAGTTACCAAGACTCCAGGAGGAGCGGCAGAACGCGGAAAACCGGCTTAAAGAGATTCAGCAAGAAGGTTCTCTCCTAAAAGAAGAGGTTGATGCGGAAGAAATCGCGGAAGTAGTATCCAGTTGGACAGGTGTTCCCGTCTCTAAACTAATGGAAGGGGAAATGCAGAAATTGCTTCAACTGGAAGATCATCTCCACCAGAGAGTGATCGGCCAGGATGAAGCTGTGCGTGTTGTGGCAAATGCTGTCCGCAGAAACCGCGCCGGTCTTCAGGATCCTAACCGGCCGATCGGTTCATTTATCTTCCTGGGCCCAACCGGCGTTGGGAAAACAGAACTCGCCAAGTCGTTGGCTGAGTTCCTCTTCGATGATGAACGCGCGATGGTCCGTATCGATATGAGCGAGTATCAGGAAAAACACACGGTTTCCAGGTTGATTGGTGCGCCTCCAGGTTATGTGGGATTTGAAGAAGGTGGCCAGCTTACGGAATCCGTAAGGCGAAAGCCATATAGCGTTGTGCTTTTCGATGAGATTGAAAAAGCGCATTACGAGGTTTTCAATATCCTGCTTCAAATTTTAGATGATGGCAGATTGACTGATGGAAAAGGAAGAACGGTGGATTTCCGGAATACGATCATCATCATGACCAGCAATCTTGGCAGCCAGCTTTGGCAGGACCAGGATAAGGATGTGACCAGGGATCAGATCAATCAGGTGATGAGAGAACACTTCCGGCCTGAATTTATCAATCGAATTGATGAGATCGTGATTTTCCACAGACTCAATAAAGAGCATTTAGAGGAAATTGTGGAAATCCAGCTGAACCGCGTCAACAACCTGCTCGAAGACAAGGGATTTAAAATCGAGGTTGACGAGTCGGCAAAACGGTACCTGGCTGATGTGGGTTATGATCCGGATTATGGCGCCAGACCGCTCAAGCGCGCGATCCAGCGTGAACTGCAGGATCCGCTGGCTGTTAAGGTGCTTGCAGGAGATTTCAAACCAGGCTCCATCATTACTGTGTCAAAAGGAAGAGACGGCCTTGAATTCAGTGCAAAATAAAAAGTAAGGAATTTCAAAAACACCGGCTGTGCATTTTCAGCCGGTGTTGATTCCATTGAAGAGGTCTTTTTCAATTTTATAAGGAGTTTCAGGCAGTGGATAGGCTCGCATGAATGATTCCGTTGAACGGAAAATCCGTAGGAGCCACGAAAGGAAATACCCGCTCTGCTGGTCCCCTCCCTGGCTGGCATAACAGGCGGATGCTTTTTCCCTTTTTTTTGCGACTTTACGATAATTGACTCTGGCATGTTCCGGGTAGGTTGTGGAAATAATTGAAGTTAAATCGATATCCGCATTCTTGCCAAACCTGGAAGGGTCCTGTCCGAACAATGGCATGAATTTAACGATCCACCGAAGCATCTTTCGAGGAAAAATATGAAAATATAATTTGTCTGGGGAAAAAGCTTCAAGATTATTTATTTCCCGGCTGGCATTTCCCGACATCTCAAAAGCCTCTACAACTGCTTTGTGGACCGCAATATGGTCTGGATGCCCATACCCGCCCATCGGATCGAAAGTGATGACCACTTGAGGTTTGATATCGCGGATATAAAACGCGATCTTCTCAGCAACTTCTGTTAGTGGTGCTCGTATCAGGGCTCTTGGATGTTCATTCTCGGGACTTTTCGGCATACCGGAATCCCTGTAATCCAGAAAATGTACTTTTTTTAAACCCAAAACATCGGCCGCGCAGCACAGTTCATGCTCCCTTAAGTCGCCGACAGATTGATATCCATCGAGCATGTCAGGATCTACCTCACCAACCTCACCGCGAGTGGCACAGACAAGATGAACTTCAACGCCCTGTTCTGCATAATGTGCGAGCGTCCCTCCCATCCCGAAAGTTTCATCATCAGGATGAGCAACCACAGCCAACAATCTCCTGTTCATCCGTCATCCCCCGTTTTTACTGGATTTCCGCAATCATTACAATTCGCGTCTTTGCTGACTAAAATCTGCTGGAAGGTCATTTCCAGACCATCATATAAGATCAACCTGCCCACTGCCGGTTTACCTTTACCTATAATTAATTTCAGCGATTCTACTGCCTGTAAGGTTCCAATTGTGCCCGGTACTGCTCCTACAATTCCAATCTCTTTGCTTTCACCTGAATGCTCCCCCCCAGGCTGATTCTTAAAAACACAGCGGAAACAGGGCCCCTTTGACGCGTCAAATACACTCATCTGACCGGAAAACTGGTAAACCGCTCCAAAGATGAATGGTTTGTTCAGCACCACGCAGAAATGGTTAAGCAAATATCTTGTTTCAAAATTATCTGTGGCATCAATCACAATGTCATAATTCTCAATAATGCCCGGTGCGTTTTCTCCTGAAATTCTCAGATAGTATGCGTTAACCTCAATCAAGGGATTTAAGTCATCCAGTTTTCTCTTGGCAGATTCCACTTTGGGGATACCAATGGTCGACGTATTGTGAATTACCTGCCTTTGCAGATTGCTCAATTCCACGCTATCAGAATCAAGAATCCCGATTCTGCCAACACCGGCAGCCGCCAGGTAGAGAGATGAGGCAGTTCCCAATCCGCCCGCCCCAATAATTAAAACTGAAGAATTCTTTAGCGACAGCTGTCCCTCACACCCGATCTCAGGAACCAGCAAATTCCTTGCGTAGCGCTTTTCTTCAATTTTGGATAATTTACTGCCCATACTTTACCTATTCACTGATTGTATGACCCTATTCGTGTAGAATTAGCCTATGCAGGTAATTCTAACCCACGAACAAGCGGATTTCGATGCGATCGCATCGCTATTAGGCGCATCCCTTCTCAACCCCGAAGCCTATTCTGTTATTCCGAATAATTTAAACCGGAACGTCAATTCTTTCATCCATTTATATAATACAGAACTGCCTTTCATCACTCAGAATGATCTGCCAAGCAAAAAGATAGATGATGTCATACTGGTTGATACGCAATCCTTGGTCACAATAAAAGGCATTAGCCCAAAAACAGAGATACATATCATTGACCATCACCAAAAAAAAGAAAATTTCCCTTCTGAATGGAATTTTCATCCCGTCCAATCAGGGGCCTGCACCACCTTTTTTGTTGAACAACTCCAGGAAAACAACGGCGATATCAATTTATTCCAAGCAACTCTTCTGCTTCTTGGGATTTATGAAGATACCGGTTCATTAAGCTACACGAATACCACTGCACGTGATGTAATGGCGGCCGCTTATCTTCTTGAGAACGGAGCTAGTTTAAAAATTGCCACAGAATTTCTAAACCCTCCCTTATCCAAAAATCAGCGCCGTGTTTTCGATTCTTTGACAGAAAATATGCAGACTTTTGAAATTGAAGGATGCAATATTTTGATTTCAAAAGCAGAAGCGCTCCAATTAGAAGATGAGGTTTCAAGCATTGCCCATAAAATTTCCGACTTTTTCGATTCAGACGGATTGTTCATTTTTGTTCGAACTCATGAAGGCATACGCCTGGTTGCCCGCTCAACCACTGACCAAATTGATGTCGGTGAAATTGCTAAGGATTTTAACGGAGGCGGCCATGCAAAAGCAGCTGCAGCATTAATAAAGAATAATCCCAATAATCCAAATCAGCTTGAAGATATCGTCCGGATTTTTAAACGTGACCTTGATAAACATGTTCTGCCAGCTGTAACAGTCAGATGCATCATGTCCAAAAAACCATTGACCATCACACCTGATACTACCGCCAAAGAAGCTTTTGAGTTGATGCAACGATTCGGGTACGAGGGGTATCCAGTCGTAGAAAAGGGAAAAATTAAAGGTCTTCTCAACCGCCGAGCGGTGGACCGGGCTCTTTCTCATGGAATGAATCTGAACGCTTCCAGCTTGATGGAAGCAGGTTCCTATTTTGTTCACCCAAGAGACTCCCTGGAAACACTTCAGAAAGTGATGGCTGACTCAGGGTGGGGACAGATACCCGTCGTTGATCATGTAGATAGAAATGTGATTGGCATTGTCACCAGAACCGATCTTCTCAAGTCACTTTCAGGGAGATCTACAAATGGTGCTGATCAAATCAATCTCGCCGAGAAAATCGAATCGCTTCTGCCCTTTTCCAGGATTGCATTGTTGAAAACAATCAGTTCAGCGGCGGATGCTCTGCGTATTCCAATATACCTGGTTGGCGGTTTTGTCAGGGATCTTCTTTTAGGGAAGCCCAGTCTGGACATGGATTTTGTCGTAGAAGGTGATGCGATCATTCTCGGAAAAAGACTGTCAGAAAAATTTGGGGGAAGAATTACCAGTCATAGAAAATTCGGGACAGCAAAGTGGCATATTAAAGGCCTTAAATTGGAAGACCTGGATG
>CAYTXE010000117.1:0-7441 GCA_964441045.1 uncultured Candidatus Brevefilum sp. | reverse complement strand
CGCCTGTCGCTACCATACTTTACATAATATCTCGCCACCGACACCCATCTTACGGGCGCGCTGGCCAGTCATGACACCCTTAGGCGTGGACAAGATTGCCACCCCAATACCCGAAAGCACCCAGGGGATGTCTGTTTTCTTACTGTACACACGGCATCCAGGACGACTCACGCGTTCAAGACCCGTAATCAACGGGCGGCGGTGCCGCCTTTCACCGATATATTTCAAGCGGAGTCTTAATGTCTTTTGATGCTGTTGACTTCCCTCAACGACATCAAAACTTTCAACATAGCCCTCCTCCACAAGAATGTGGGCAATTTCCGCTTTTATCTTTGAACTGGGCATGCTCACCAATGTTCCGTTGCTGATAGCAACGTTACGAATTCGGGTCAGCATATCAGCAATAGGATCTGTTACATTCATTAATAATACCTCCGCCGATCTACCACGACGATTTAGTTACACCAGGAATTTTGCCCTCTAAAGCTAATTCCCGAAAACAAATACGACACAAACCGAATTTTCGAATATAACCCCTTGGACGCCCACAGCGCCGGCAGCGGTTAACCACCTGGTTCGGATATTTTCGTCGCTCTTCGCGATAAGTCATACACTTTTTAGCCATACTATCCTTTCTTGAAAGGCATCCCAAATTTACTCAGCAACGCTCGAGCCTGATCATCATTCTCGGCAGTTGTTACAATCGTGATCTCCATCCCTCTTACTGTCTCAACATCATCGTAGTTGATCTCGGGGAAGATCAATTGCTCCCGCAGCCCTAATGTGTAGTTCCCACGACCATCGAACGCATCTGCGGAGATACCACGGAAGTCGCGCACACGAGGTAGGGCAACATTCACCAACCGGTCGAAAAAAGCCCACATGCGATCACCGCGTAAGGTGACCTTGGTGCCAATCGCATGCCCTTCACGAAGTTTGAAGTTGGCGATCGACTTCTTAGCCTTGGTGATCACAGGTCTCTGACCTGTGATCGTGGTCAGATCCCGAACAGCTTCATCAAGTGCTTTGGGATTATCCAGCGCTTCACCAACACCGATATTTACAACGATCTTTTCAATAGTCGGAACCTGCATCACATTTTCGAGAGAAAGTTCTTCAAATAGGGCAGGTGCAATCTCTTTTTTATAAGTTTCTTTCAATCTATTCATTATCTTGCTCCAATGGCTGCCTATTTATCAAAGGGCTCACCGGTACGGGCTGAAACCCGGATAGACTTACCTTCTTCCCTTTCAATGCGAACACGAGTTGGTTTTCCATCTTTTGGATCCACAAGCATCACATTTGAAATGGCGATTGGCGCTTCAAATTCAATCTTGCCGGCCGGGATTGTCTTTCCGCGGGACTGTGTTTGAGCCTGGTGTTTAATGCACAGGTTCACACCTTGCACCACAACACGACCCTCATCCGGGATAACCCGGATCACTTCGCCCACAGTGCCTTTATCTTTTCCGCTGACCACAACAACGCTGTCGCCTTTGCGTATCTTTGTTTTCATCCTTAATACTCTCCTATCAAACTGGCTAGAGAACTTCTGGCGCCAGTGAAACGATCTTTGTGAAACCTTTCTCACGCAATTCACGTGCGACCGGGCCAAAGATGCGTGAACCTCTTGGGTTCATCCCATCACCGTCAAGGATAACAACAGCGTTATCATCAAATCGGATGCTGGACCCATCATTTCGACGCCATTCTTTAGCAGTTCGAACGATTACAGCTTTCACAATTTCGCTTTTTTTAACAATCGCTTGCGGTGTTGCAGATTTGATCGTCCCAACCACAATATCACCGATATGACCATAATGCTGACGTGAATTGCCAGTGATATGGATCACTAATAGCTCCTTCGCACCTGTATTATCGGTAACCTTCATTCTGGTCTCTGGCTGGATCATGGTCTAAACTCCCAATTCTTCAACAGTGTCACCTTGAGATCGCTCTTCAACCTGCAAGATCTCTTCGACAACCCAATTTTTTGTCTTTGAAATCGGCTTGCTTTCTACAATGCGCACCTGGTCGCCAGCACTGGTGCCAAGTTCGTCATGCACTTTATAGATTTTTGCTGCACGAATAACTTTGTGATAAAGGGGGTGACGAAACGTGCGCTCCACCTTAACTACCGCCGTTTTCTGCATTTTTGTGCTGACAACAGTCCCAACTAATCGACGTCGTTTATTCATTCTTTAATCTCCTCAGCCGCTTCAACCAGTTGCCGTTCTCTCAGGATGGTTTCCAACCGTGCAATATCCTTGCGGATCACACGAAATCGGCTCGTATCAGTTATCTGGCCGGTGATTGTTTGGAATCTGAGGTTCAACAACTCATGTCGTGATTCTGTAAGTTGTTCCTCTATCTCAGCATCACTCAGTGTTCGAATATCTGCTGCTTTCATTTCTAAGCCTCTCCCGCAACATCACGTGAGACAATCTTTGTCTTCACAGATAATTTATATTTCGCACGAAGAAGCGCTCTTTTAGCCGTTTCTTGATCCGTGCCCGCAACCTCAAACATAATTCGTCCAGGTTTGACCACTGCGACCCAATACTCCACAGGACCTTTACCTTTACCCATACGGGTTTCTGCTGCACGCTTGGTGTATGGCTTATCTGGGAAAATTCGAATCCAAACCTTGCCCCGACGTTTCATTTCATGCACAATGGCCCGACGCGCCGCTTCTATTTGTCGTGCGCTAACCCAACCGGGTTCCAATGCTTGTAAACCGAATTCGCCAAAGGATACATCTGAGCCGCGATAGGCTTTGCCTCT
Source organism: uncultured Candidatus Brevefilum sp. (assembly GCA_964441045.1). Taxonomy (GTDB): domain Bacteria; phylum Chloroflexota; class Anaerolineae; order Anaerolineales; family Anaerolineaceae; genus Brevifilum. Next base: position 4,657 of record CAYTXE010000117.1, on the reverse strand, counting down.
CATGCGACCTCTCATTTGTTTTCGATATTTCACTCGTTTTGGCATTAACATAATTGCTACCTCGCTAAGCGCCGGGCACCTTCACCGACGCCATTACTACTCACTGACATAAACGCCTTCTGTGGCTTCTGCTTCCTCTTCCACCTGTGGCAAAATATCACCTTTATAAATCCAAACTTTAATACCGATCTGCCCATAAGTCGTTAACGCTTCAGTCTTGGCATAATCAATATCTGCACGTATCGTTTGCAATGGAACACGACCTTCGCGAAGCCAGACGCTTCGAGACATCTCGGCACCGCCTAAGCGACCTGAAACCATTACTTTCACGCCTTCAGCGCCTTGCCGCATACCGTTCTGAATGGCACGTTGCATCGCCCGTCGATAACTGATCCGACGCAATAATTGACCTGCAACATTTTCAGCAACTAAATAAGCATCCAAATCCGGTGATTTAATCTCATTGACTTCGAGATCAATTTTTTCACCCGTCATCGTTTCCAAATCATTACGTAATTTTTTTACATTCTCACCACCACGACCGATCAGGATACCTGGTTTTGCGGTGTGAACATAAATCTTTACCTTGCCAGGAAAGCGTTCGATTTCAATATTAGAAACGCCAGCTCGATCATTGCCCTCACGGATTAATTTCCTGATCGCAAGATCCTGATGTAATTGATCCTGATAATCTTTGCCTTCTGCATACCAACGGGCTAACCAAGGTTTGTTAATTCCCAGTCTAAATCCTGTCGGATGTACTTTACGACCCATAATTACTCCTGGTTCCTATCTTTTTTCTTATATCAAATAGCATTACTCAACCTCTCGCAAGATAACCGTTACATGAGAACGTCGCCGCAATATCGGCTTGAAGCGACCACGAGCGCCAAACGCTCGCCACTTGCGTGTTGGCGCCTCATCAGCAAAGATCTTATAGATATAAAGGTCTTCCCGTGCAACACCGAAATTCTCTTCACTATTGGCCATCGCAGACTGAACAAGTTTACGAACAGGTTCAGCAGCCTTATTGGGAGTGAACTTTAATATGTTCAGCACCTCTAAAACAGGTTTACCACGAACCAGGTCCACAACCAGGCGTGCCTTCTGGGCTGACGTATCAAGATTGCTTAATTTCGCTCGAATATCCGTAGCCATAATTGATTATCTACCTTCCTCTCGCTCGCGCCTTTCAGCTCTACCGGCGATAACATGACCACGATAATATCGTGTGGGAGCAAACTCACCCAGTTTATGACCGACCATATTCTCAGTGATATAGATCGGCACATGACGCCTTCCATCATGAACTGCTATGGTGTGTCCTACCATCTGGGGAAAAATCGTGCTGGCACGACTCCAGGTGCGGATAACTTTCTTCTCACCTTTGGCGTCCATATCTTCAATCTTCTTTAAAAGTTTCGGGGCGATATATGGCCCTTTTTTCAATGATCGCGACATAATTTCTTCCTCTTTCTCGCTCTTATCATCGTTTACTTCTAACGCCGTTTCGCTTTTGAGCGATGACGCAGAATATATTTTTCAGTTCTTTTGTTATGCCGGGTTTTCTTACCCAGGGTTGGTTTACCCCATGGACTCTTTGGACCGGGCATACCGATAGGTGACCGACCTTCACCACCACCATGCGGATGGTCGCGGGGGCTCATAGCAACACCGCGTACAGCGGGACGAAAACCCATATGGCGTTTACGGCCTGCTTTACCTAACTTGATGTTAGCATGATCGACATTGCCGACCTGGCCGATAGATGCGCGGCAGGTTTGCAACACCAGGCGAACCTCACCCGAAGGTAAACGCACATGAGAATATTTGCCTTCTTTTGCCAACAACTGGGCTGATGCACCCGCAGAGCGAACCATCTGGCCACCCTTACCGGGCTGCAACTCAATATTATGAATGGTCGTTCCAATCGGGATATTCGCCAATGCCATATTATTGCCTGCGCGGATATCTACTTCTTGTCCAGAGATGATCTTGTCACCTACCTTCAGTCCGACGGGGGCTATAATATATCGTTTCTCACCATCTGCGTAATGGAGCAGGGCTAAACGAGCGGAGCGATTTGGGTCATACTCAATAGCTGCCACAGTTGCTGGGATCTCTAATTTGTCACGTTTAAAATCAACCAACCGGATCAAGCGCTTATGTCCACCACCACGATGTCGTACTGTGATGCGTCCATACATATTCCTACCAGCATTATTCTTCTTCGGTATCGTCAACGAACGTTCAGGTGTCGTTTTAGTGATTTCCTCAAAAGTATAACTGGTCTTATGCCGGGTGCCCGGTGTTTTAGGTTTATATACTTTTACAGCCATTACTCCACCCCTTCAAAAATCGGGATGCGCTCACCCTCAGCAAGGGTCACGATGGCTTTTTTATATGCGCCGCTGCGGGTTCGCATGCGGCGATTACGTAGATTTCGTGACTGTTTGGCGGGCACATTCATAACATTTACACGATCCACCTTTACATCGAAAATAGACTCTATCGCATCTTTTACCATTGTCTTTGTTGATTTCGAATCAACTTCAAAGACATACTGATTCAAATACGAAGACATATAGTTCGATTTTTCAGTGATGATCGGTCGGCGGATAATTTCATATGCAGACTTTTTCATAATGTCTTCCTACCTATCCAAGATAACTGCTGATGATATCCAGCGCTGCAACAGGCAAGACAACTTTCTCAAAGTTCAGCAAGTCGCGGATATTTAAATAACTGGCTAAAAGCGTTTTTACATTAGCAAGATTAGCACAAGCCCGTTTTACATCAGTATATTCTGGACTATTTTCCGGGATCAGCAATAATACTTTCGCTTCACCGGCCACAGCTTGCATTGCGTTTGCCATAAACTGTGTTTTCACTTCATCGATTTTGAGCTCATCAATCAAAATGATCTCACCTTCAGAAGCCTTAACAGACAGAGCTGATCTTAATGCAGCCCTGCGCATCTTTTTTGGCATAGATTTTTCATAAGATCGTGGTTTAGGAGTAAAGATCTTCCCACCACCAACCCATTGAGCTGCTCGGATAGACCCTTGACGGGCTCGCCCGGTTCCCTTCTGCCGCCAGGGCTTGCGACCACCGCCAGAAACTTCACTGCGTCCTTTGGTCGAGTGCGTCCCCAAACGGCCGTTGGCCATCTGCCTGACAAATGCCTGATGCATTAGATCAACTTTTATTGGGGCATCGAAAATCACATCCGGTAAATCTTCCGTACTGACTTTCTTTCCCTTCATGTTGATAACATCAACTTCCATGATTACTTAACTCCCATTACTGGTTATCGCCCAACAGGGCGTATTATTGTTTCCTCGCAGGTTTGATCACAACCATGCCGCCTTTTGGACCAGGCACGGAGCCATCAACTGCAATTAGATTGCGTTCAGGATCCACCAACACAACTCGCACGTTTGACGACGTCACGCGCTCATTTCCCATTCTTCCGGGACCTTTTTTCCCTTTCCAAACACGACCCGGGGTCGTGCCGGAGCCCAGTGAACCAGGTGCACGCAATCGGTCGGATTGACCGTGCGTCTTTGGACCACCAGCAAATCCCCAGCGCTTTACAACACCAGCAAAACCACGTCCCTTACTGGTTCCAACAACATCCACCCGTTCATCTTTCTCGAAAATATCAGCCTTCAGCATATCGCCTTCCGAGACATCGGGTGTTTTACTCTTGAATTCTCGTAATACTTTTAATGGTGGCAAATCGTTGCGTTCGAGGTGACCGAGCTGTCCTTGTGTCAACCGTTTAGGTTTCACCTCGTTAAAACCCAGTTGAATTGAAGCATAACCATCGCTTTCAATTGTTTTTACCTGGGTGACATAACAAGGCCCAGCTTCGATCAATGTTACCGGGAGCGCAGCTCCGTCATCATCGAAAACCTGGGTCATTCCAATTTTTCGTCCAATCAGCCCTTTAAACATAATTGATATTCTCCTGTTACAAGATATTAAGACGAGACTGTCAGCCTGGGCACGGCTGCATCATCTCCGACCGCAACACAGTCAACTACTCTTCCGCGACCTGTCATTTTTTGGACTACGGTAAGAAAGGTTCTTATGCCGCCTTTGAAGGTCCAGCTTTTTTGCCGAACCTTCTGATGCTACCACCTCAAGACATGTTTGCCAAGAGGGAATTTTTATAGATTCCCAACCAGCTTTGTTCGGTATTCATCCACCTGATTATTCGTGTGGAGGACCAACTTGCTAGCTGGCAACCAAATTATCAACTAGATCTTAATTTCGATATCTACACCAGCAGGCAAATTCAAACGCATCAGCATATCAATCGTTTTCGAGTCCGGATCGATCACATCAATCAACCGATTGTGTGTACGCATCTCGAAGTGCTCTTGCGAATCTTTGTCAATGAAAGGTGAACGTACAACGGTAAACCGCTCAATTTTGGTTGGTAAAGGTACAGGACCAACCACCTTTGCACCGCTGCGTTCAGCTGTCTCAACAATCCGCTTGGCAGATTGATCTATAACACGGTGGTCATAAGCCTTTAGACGTATACGTATCTTTTGTTTAGCCATAATTAATTCCTAATTTTCCTATTCAACAATCTTGGAGATCACGCCAGCACCAACCGTCAGACCACCTTCTCGGATAGCAAACT
>CAYTXE010000116.1:0-7445 GCA_964441045.1 uncultured Candidatus Brevefilum sp. | reverse complement strand
GAGCACTGGACCCTCTCTTATTCAACCCTTAAAAGTGTCCAAAAAACGACCGCGGTACAATTTTACACCACTTGACAAGACACTACCGAAGCTATTTAACAATTCAAATTCAACTGTTACTGCCCGTTCATGTTTTGTGGCAAAGTACTGCTCGGGTTAGTTGATCCGCAATGGAATGGGTACCAATTAAATAATACTTGCCAGTTAATCGCGGCTCTAATTAGGTTTTGGTAAGAACTGTGATGGTTTACAATGACTCTTCGATAATTTTATATATAGCATCACCTTTTTTAACAGGTTCATTGACCTTGAGGGCCACTTGATCCTCAGGACTGGCAGAGGATACCTTTTTATGCTCAATTTCCATTGAAGTAACTTCTTGAACAAAGTCAGTGGTGTGCCCTATAATGTGGACCTTATCCCCAACATTTAATTTGTCGGTTAGCGAAAGAACCGCAACGCTAATCTGATTATAAAAGTGACTGATTCGACCAATTCGAGTTTCCATAATTATTCCTCCACTTATTACAATATCACACTCTTTCTGTTTTTTCCACTATTAATTTTTTCCCCCGAGTGAACTAACTTTGACGGAGGTACAACCTGCTATAGATTTTACAGTGGTGGTTTTGATAGGTCTTTTCGATCAGATCTGTTTAGAAATGTCTATTGGTATGTAATCAAAAATCCTTAACTTACTGATTAAAAGTCAGCAGCTCCTTTATCTGGGATATTGAAATCCATTTCAAGTATTTGATTTTCCAGACTTAGGCGCCACCGGCGCGACTCGAATGCGCAACCAACTGACATCGTCCCCTTCAGCACCCAGTTGGGTGTGCACCGCGAGGGATTCGAAGTCAGTAGACAACCTGTCCACAGCATAAATATTGTGCATTGTGTGCATGGGTTACACAAAATAAGTGCAATTTTGTCCACACAGAGCATTGTGTGCACAGAGTATCACCGGCTTTGCACCAGAATTGCACCAGGGAAGGCGACTGAGACCTCGATTGTAAAAATTTACGGGATTTCTCATAATACTATCATCGTATATGGATCAGTTTTCGGGGGTCAGGTCAGATGTATCACAGTGCTGAGCGTGTAATTCAGGATAATGGTGAGTTCTACATTGTCAGAAGATTGGAATTGATATAGTTATCCTTTAGGCGGCAATAAGGTTGAAGTAAAAGAATATTTATATGTGCCGAGGACTCAGACAGTCCTCATATATCCCTGCCACGAACTGCCTCGAACGTAAAACTAACTGATTCGAAATCAGATACTCTGTCCATTGGACTATAGATAGAAATTGACAAACTTGTAAAGCTGATTCAATAGCAAATAGCAGTTCTTAAAAGCAACATAATACTATTGCCATTGATTTATTTTTGTAAAGATTATTTTCTTAATGATTTTTGCTTTAGTTACTTAACTTAAACAAGCATGGTCAGGTCTTAAGTTACTACCTTTTCAAAATATTCTAAGAATGTATCAAATTGGGTCTCTTTGTTAAACCGCTCAGTGATGAATTGGCGAACATTTTTACTTATTTGCTCATATTCACCCTGATTTTTCCACAGTTTGCAAATAGCATTAGCAAGTTGATTGATATTTCCTGGATCAACGGTATAACCTGTCTCACCATCAATTACTACTTCCGGTACACCACCTAAATTAGAGGATACTGTTGGAATGCCCATCGCCATTGACTCGAGCAGCACATTTGGTAGTCCTTCTTTATAAAGACTTGGTAGGACGGTGATATCTACCCGCTCATAAACAAATTTCGGCTCGTTTGTAAATGGGAAGAATGTTACATTATTCTCAATACCCAACTCCTTTATTAATTCTTTCAATATATCCTCATCAGGCCCATCTCCGACAACCATCACATGGAGATTGGGAAACGTACTATTCTTTAATTCGGCTGCAGCCTGGATTAGAACCGGATGCCCCTTACGGTGCTCCAGGGATCCAACACACCCTAATATTGGTGCAGCGTCCATTGGCAAAGGATATCGTTTTATTGCTTCAGGCTTACCTTCTGCGGTTGAACAGAACCGCTCCACATCCGTTCCCTGGTAAATCAGGGCTATCTTCTCAGAGGGGATTTTATATGTGTTAATTAGATATTGGCGTGTAAAATCCGCTATTGCAATCACGGAGGAATTGATTTTTTCCTCTGGAAGATAAAACTTCCGTAGATATTCGGGAACAATTGTTCCTGTTTTTGGTATCAAATGTGTTTTTAACTCACCTTCTTTAATACACCGCCCAGCAAACACTGAACAATGGAACCCCTTACGTGGAGGATGCACGGTACAGATGGCTACATCACAATCTTTTAAGGCTTGGGTCCAAATCTCCTGATTGTATAAATCTTCATGAACAACATTATCCCAATCATAAGTGAAAATCTTTGCTCCAGTATCTTCACAACGCTTAACAACCCAGCTTTCCGTTGGCGCTAATAATGAGACATCTTGTCCTCGCTCGATGAAAGCCCTTACTGCTTCAGTAACCCAAATTTGAGTTCCACCATGAAGGCGTGTATCTTCAATAAATCCAATCCGCATACAAAACTCCTAACATCTCATCCTGCGAAATCTCCTCAAGAAATTCTCAAATGAACGCTTCAACACTTGCTGGCTGTAACGTTTTCTTGCAGCAGCCTGATTAAGTGTCCAACGATCTTCATATTTACCTTTTTTTATTAAAATATCAGCCACCTCATTGAGAAAATCCTGATCAAGTTTTCCCTCTGGAAAGATGATGCAGTTAATTCTTAAATCTTCGGAGAGATTTTCTCCAACGACTCCTTTAAAAACTTCATGGGGTTGGTAACGGCTGCATATGATCGGAATACCCCTAGCACTTGATTCTATAATTGGTAGCCCTCGTCCTTCTGTCTGGCTGGGTAGCAATACCGCATCTGCCATCTGGTAGATTGACTCTATATTCAGAGGCTTAAATCCGTTTTCTATGAAAGAAGGATGGTTTTCATTTCCCACTGAAAAGGATAAGAATATCCTGTTAGCGAGAAAGTCTGGGAGAGCAGCAAGGGTGTCTTTGTAGGCATTAAGTATCCGCTCAAGATCAGCTTGATGTTCACGTGGGGTAGGGCCCGAAATGTGCAGAAGGAGCTGTCTTTTGGAATCTTTCTCAAATACGCTTTTGAGTTCACTATTCGTTAGAAGACTACCAATCAATTCCATGTCTTTTTCAATGCGTTTACGTGCAATCACACGTGTAGGTTGTAGCAGGATTAGTAAACCTTCGTTTCTCGGATCCACAGATAATCCTTGCCGAGCACCCAATGTAATGGGAGTCTGATTTGCCATCCACTCTCTCAACTTTATAAGATGATCATCAATAGGAATAGGATTCAGAATGGGTTGACCATCTGACAGGATGTGCGCCATCCGCAACCGAGAGTAAATCACATCCTTTCTGTCATATGGAGCAAAGAATTTATCACCTACACTGGTTGTTAATTTGAACACCTGTGCTTTAGAGAATCCAAATTTATCAATCAACGTTCTGGATTGGAGTCTGTTAATGTTTACTTGAAGCCAATGTTCTCCATTCCAGGGGTACAAAGTCTTGAGTAAATTAAAGAATGGAATATTATCCACATTTCTGAAAAAGTGGTCACGTACTCCTGGCGCTTCCCCTGGTTTTCTTTCAGATGCAGGTTTTCCACCTTCCCAATAAAAATCATGGTTAGAATTAATGACAAATGTTCCCATTGCTTCTGTGACTAAAACCAATGCTAATGACAGGGATAGATTCCCGGGATTGGAAGCGACATTCACAGGAATTAATAGAAAGATTTGATTTTCTACCATGTATTTTCCCAACCGTTCAACGATGTAAACAGCCTGACGAAAGATTTCTTCAGCAAGATGGCTGGAAATTGGACTACCATCCGGCATCTGTTGTTTGAATAATTTTGAAAACCATTTACCTTCATCCCATTTTGACCAGCCATTAATACCTTCAATTCTAAACCGCTGCCATTCATGCTTTAAAACATTATCAGCCTGGGGGTAAAAATCCCCACCAATCAAATGAATAACGCAATCTCCAAAAGGTAAATAAATTTGCTCCAACGATTTAGCATACTTTGATATTTCAATAGAGACACCATCAATACCATAATCAAATGTCAGAAACGCAGTCCCTGTGTTGATATACTTTTCAATATCTAAAAAATTAAAATCCTTTTCTGAGGACTTCACCAGAGTTAGAATCTCTGAGATTTCCCCCCAGTTATGGGCAGTTTGATTCTTTAGCAAGCCTCTCAACCAGAGTAGTTTCTCTTTTTGTAATTCTAAATTCATTAGGATCTAACCTTTATTCCAGTGAATTATTAAGAATGATACCATTAGAAGACTTTTAGACTTGTTCTTATTATAAGTGTGATTTAATGGGACTATGAAGATTTCATATCCCTTGTGTGTTTCTTGTCATGATGAAATAAATAACAATATATCTTCGTAATTTATTCGAGTGAAACATACAAGTAAAAATATCTATAAGAGCTTGACATCACCATTTCACCAATATTTGTCTCTTTTTGTTTCCTTTTATCCGTTTATGTAGTCTACACAAATCTGTGTGGTTGAATTATCATAATATTAAGCATATGTTTAGGGTCAGTTCAAGAGGGAAACATAATGAGCAGAAAGAATATTGATTTTTTTACCCTAATAGAAGTAGTTAATGATCTGGGAGAGATATTTACAACCAAGGATGTCTCAGAAGACCTACGTATAAAAAGAGCTAATCAAAAATATGTTTATCATTCACATTACCATGCTCTCGTGGGTGGGGCTCTTAGTGATCATCGAGCAGAACTCAATATTATTGAAATCCAAAAAGGAACCGCGCGCGGTTCCAGGTGGAAGAAGGCTGGATTACTTTATGGTGGAGATAACTTAGATCGTCCTTCTTCAAAAGCTGTTAACCGGATATTGAGTAACCACAGAATTAATACCTCCTTCCCAAACCAGAATCCAAAAGAATATGCTATGGAGCAAATAAATAGAGAAATCTACGCTCTAAATTCTGACATTAGTAAATTGCACAAAGAGGAAAGTAATAATAGGAGTTGTGGCGGTCGTTCTTTATTAATTGGGGTTTCATTAATAATCTCCGGTCTTTGCCTAACGAAAATTGGATGGATTCCCATAGCAGTTGTTTTCTTTATATTCAGTATTTTATTGATCTTTGGTGGGTTTTTTGTAATTCTCCCTTCATCTCAGGTAAGTGCTTTAAGGAAGAGGATAAGAGCTTTGGAGGAAAAGAAGAGAGAATTATACTGAAATTGATTCGGGTTGCAGTAAAAAAAGAGACCTAAATTGTATAAGGTCCTTTTTGCCCCCATATATGGGGATTCGTAGATTGTTTATCCCTATAAATAGCGCCCCCGGGGCGACTCGAACGCCCAACCTACTGATTCGAAGTCAGGTACTCTGTCCATTGAGCTACGGGGGCGAGCAGGAATGATTATACCGCGATTATTGTGGGTAGGGTAATTTTCGAGTTGCCTCAAAAATAATCTCACTTAATGAAAATTCTAAGCTTCAGAAATATAGTCTGCCTTTTACAGTGAGGGATGGAAAGACGAAAGGCTGGACGATTTCTCCTTGAGTTCTTCCAAAAAAGTCTAACAATATTTTGACACTTGATGGAGGATAAAACGCAAACAGATACCAGGACCTGCTTCAGGCTAGCCACACCATTCATTACTGCAATGTGGTACGATACAAAGGATGTTGATGGGGGTGATTTTTACTTAGTAAGAGCTTATTAAGTTGGAGAGTGAGAAATGAAGATCGTTACGGATAGTGCCACAGACACAGAACTACTGCAAGAAAGTGAAATTAATATTCCGGTTGTGCCATTAAGGGTAAAACTTGGGAATGAGGAATTCAGGGATAAAATCGATTTAACCGCAGATGAGTTTTACGCATTACTGGAAAAAACCGGTAAACTACCTGTGACCTCTCAACCATCCCCCGGTGAATTTGCTGAAATCTATCGAAAAATCGCGAAGGATGATCCTGAAATATTATCCATTCATTTGAGCTCTGGATTGAGCGGTACCTACAACTCAGCTGTTGTAGCTGCGGAAATGGTACCGGAGGCAAATGTAACCGTCGTTGATACAAAAACGCTATCGGCAGCCGCTGGTTGGCAAGTGTGGGCGGCTGTGCGAGGATTGAACCTGGGATGGACGAAGGAAAAAATCCTGGCGAAAATGAAAGAGATCGCTGATGCGACAACAAGCATCTATACACTAAAAGATATCAAGTATCTTATCCATGGCGGCAGGATTAGCCACATCAAAGGTTTGCTTGCTTCTGTACTGAACATCAAGCCGATCATCGGCGTACATAAACAATTAGGGAATTATTTCCAGGTTGGTCAAGAGTTCACTTTTGGTAAAGCATTGCATAAATTGGCTGAAATCGTACAAAAGGGTACGGAAACGATGGAATTAATGCGAGTGCAAGTTGTGCACACTGGCAATCCAACTGGAGCACAGCAGCTCAGGGATAAGATTGATTCAGTAATCAATTGCAAATGGAATCCAATTGGTCAAATATCCTATGTGTTGGGCGCTCATACTGGTCCCAGCATGATAGGCGTGGGTTTTGCGAAGGAAGCCATTTTCAGCGAGCTATAAGTTAACCCTATAAGACCTCATATAGATGAATAAACAGGGGCGCAAGTATTGATTGAAATGTGAAGAAAACATTACAATACGATTAAACCACATTGTTCAATGCGTTATCGTCCCCCACTACCTGCTCCGATTTTAATCTAACCCACCCAAATCCAGTCGGTTATACGAGCATCATGACAGGTAGATGTTGTATAGTTGGGTCAGAAATCATACTTCTGATCAATCCGTCACGGGTTCTCTCAGATAGGCAGAAACCTTAAAATCCCTGGAACCTTCTGGGTAGCATTTTCAGGGAGGAAGCTCTTCGATAAAGGAAGTGTCTCTCCAGGCGAAGGACTGCTGAGGTAAATCACAAACGATCTATCCGGTGCAACAATAGGACTGATACAATAGGGGACATTCTCAACCTTTGTCGGCTGTGACCAGCCTGAGTCAAGCGCGTACGTGATAAATAAATGGGGTGGATCAACATTGCTTGCTATGCGAGTGAAAAGCAAATAGCTTCCATCGGGTGCAATATTAGGAGTCAGTTCAATTTCCTCCGTGTTTACCGGGGTATCAAGCCGGATGGAGTCAGTGTACTTTTCCGCGATATAACGGGAAAGGAAAATATCAGTATTACCGTGTTCTTGAGCTGAGAAGTATAGATCATAATTGTCTGCAACGGATACGGTCCAATGGAGCGATAGGGTGTTGATTGATGTTGGCAAAGGTTGCGGTTCACTCCAACCCTCACCCTGTTTTTCCATCA